>CAZHPV010000057.1:0-16374 GCA_964534845.1 uncultured Caulobacterales bacterium | reverse complement strand
CGGCCTCTCGCATATCGGGACGATAAGCGCCGATTAAATCCACATGTTGACCCGGTCGTAACCACTCACCTCTTAAAATAGCTTCTGTTGACATTGTCGCGCAGGTGATAATGTCCGCTTTTTTTACGGCGTCTGCGAGAGAAGACACAATTGTCGTCCCAGGATGTTTCTTCGCAAACGCCTCGGCATTTGCTCGAGAGCGGTTCCATACAGCAAACTCCGCCTGCGGAAAAAGTGTGCTATAAGCTTCATGAAGCGAGTGAGCTACAGTGCCTGCTCCCAGAATTAAAACATACCGACTATCGGGTCTTGCAAGACGCTTTGCGCCTAATAGACTATCACCTGCCGTTTTCCATTTCGTGACAAGATGAAAATCCAAAATCGCCTCAAGGGACCCATTCATACTCGAAAATAGATTGACGGCACCACCAATTGCCGGCCTACCCTGTTTAGAATTTTCTGGAAATATTGTGGCACACTTTACAGCAAGCCCTAACCCTTTTATCCAAGCTGAGCGATTTAATAATGTGTTATCGCTTTCATAAAGAAACACGTCCTCAATCTGCGCTTTAGGCATTTTATGCCCTTCTATGAAGGCGTCAATTAGGGTCAACCAATCAAGGTATCTCTCCCCTTCTTCAAATGAAATTATTTGTGTCATGTATATACCTCAAATCACCCCTAATGCGCCAAATATCACTGACTCTATAGCCTACTTTGTATTTCTGTTATCGTATTAATTCGAAGAATTTATTGAACTTAACTCTCCCTATACGGGAAAATCGTGTTATAGTTAAAATAACGGTTTATACGGCTAAGCTGTTATCGAACACTAGGCGCGCAATGTTAAATTTCAGAATATTTATTAGTTTAGTTTTGTCTATAATTTTGCTTGCAACCACAACAAATGCCGTCGCAAATTCTGGGTCCTCCGCAGAGATCGGAGAAGAGATTGAAATTCAATCTGCGAGCGGTGAACACCATGCACGGTTTCCTCCGTCCAATGTTTTAGATGGTGATTTGTCACGTCTATCTATTTTCGCCAGCCGTGCAAATCCAGACGATTTGGTTTTGGATTTGGGAGACCTCTGGACTGTCGAAACTATAAACATTGCATGGGCTTTAGGGACTGGACGATCATATGATTTCGAAATTGCAACACGTGCCAATGAGAGCGAAGAGTGGTCATCGGTATTTTTGGGACAAAGTTCAGGCACAACGGTTGAGTTTGAAACCTATGACGTAACGGCTTCACAAGCGCAATTTGTTCGTATTCGCGGCCTCTCAAATTCGCTAGGGAATGCTTGGACATTCATATCAGAGGTCAAGGCATATGGTATCCCGGTCCCTGCTCCTATACCCCAAGAGATTGAAATTCAATCTGCAAGCGGTGAACACCATGCACGGTTTCCTCCGTCCAATGTTTTAGATGGTGATTTGTCACGTCTATCTATTTTCGCCAGCCGTGCAAATCCAGACGATTTGGTTTTGGATTTGGGAGACCTCTGGACTGTCGAAACTATAAACATTGCATGGGCTTTAGGGACTGGACGATCATATGATTTCGAAATTGCAACACGTGCCAATGAGAGCGAAGAGTGGTCATCGGTATTTTTGGGACAAAGTTCAGGCACAACGGTTGAGTTTGAAACCTATGACGTAACGGCTTCACAAGCGCAATTTGTTCGTATTCGCGGCCTCTCAAATTCGCTAGGGAATGCTTGGACATTCATATCAGAGGTCAAGGCTTATGGAATCCCCATGTTTACACCGAGCGAAGAGATAACAACGCTCGAGCATTTCGGCGAACCGGTTACGCTTGTCGGTGCGAATATTCCTTGGTCTTCCGATAGTGGCTTTAGTTCAGATTTTGGTTGGTTTACTCCGACCGATATCGAGGCATATCGTAATCATTTTTCCAGAATTCAGCAGGCAGGCGGTAACTCTGCGCGGGTTTGGCTCCATACAACAGCTCAGGTCACACCCAATATTGACGCAAGTGGAACCGTCTTGGGTTTAAGCAACGTATCATCCGACGCTGTCGTCATCGATCAACTCAAATCTGTTCTGGACGAGGCATGGGGGCGCGGAATCGTTGTCACCTTTAGCTTATTTTCTTTTGATATGTTTTGCGACAGTTTTGGCGATGATTTTGGCTATAACAGTTTTCTGGATATAGAACGCCACCAGATCATGGTGGAAGATAATTACCAGAGCTACATCGATAACGCCCTAAACCCCATGGTAGACGGGTTAAAGGATCATCCCGGATTGTTTGCCTATGAGGTTTTCAACGAAGCTGAAGGTGCCATTATTGACATGACGGACGCAGGACATTTTTGTCAAAACGAACCGAATGTTCCCGGTGACGGTCTGAGCTTCCCATTATCTTTAGCGGGAGCACAGAGATTTGTGAACCGGATCGCAGCGGCCGTTCATGAACGTGACCCAAATGTCAAAGTAACGACGGCAACACATACAGATTTCTTTGAGGCCTTTAGCAACCAGACACTCACCGCGCAGCCAGATGCAGACCAAAATGGAACCCTCGATTTTTACGAGTTACATCATTATCCATTTTACCAAAATCCACCTTACATCACCAATGTCGATATCTATGAAGCAGATCGTCCTATTATTATTGGTGAATATGACCTCGCCGACGCTCAACAAGAATCTCTTTTCCATGTCAATGATGTAGACTCCCTATCTGCAATCATCGACCAAGGTTATCAGGGGGCTTGGCCTTGGTCGCTCGTAAATGATGAGTTTGGATTAATAGATGAGGCTATTTCCAATGTTCCGGCCAGCGATAACGCAATTGATAGAGCAGCTGTAGAGGCTTGTATCGCGTCGCGCGACAGCTCCTGTTACAGGCAATAATCCCAACACCTTACTTACCAATTCCGCGAAGAAAAGCGCTTACACCCTTTGATTTCGAGCGAGACGATCCCCTGTTCAGCACTAAGGTTTTACGGTGATCACCCAAAAAGGTGACTGGGGCCACATTTTTCCGAGAATTTAGAAAGGACGGGGTTGTCGTATCTAATTTATTAGCCCATCAAGAAAGGGACTAGGTAAAGTATGGATACACATATCGACAATACCGGGCTGTTATCTGCAAGCCATACTGGGCGCCTGACAAATTGGCAGCTTTTTTGTTATGGCTTTTTGTCCTTTCCTATTGCGATTGCTGGATTCGTGCTTGTAACCTACATCCCGACTTTTTACGCCATAGAGATGGGACTAGGTTTAAGCTTAGTGGGCTATGTATTCGTTTTCGGACGATTATTAGATGTGATAACCGACCCCCTTATTGGTTATTTCAGTGACCAAACCCAATCGCGTTTAGGAGCGCGCCGTCCTTGGATGATTGTTGGCGCACCTCTGTTTTGCCTAGCAGCATGGCTACTTTTTGTACCACCTGATACCGCTACTTTACCTTACCTACTTCTTGTAAGCAGCTGTTATTTCTTGTTTTATACCGCACTTGATGTGCCTTATTCATCGGTAGGATTGGAAATTTCGTCTCGTATTCATGAGCGCTCCGTTCTGGCAAGTACGAAGGCAGCATTCCAAGTGGCAGGCGCTCTTTTCGCCGCCCTTATCCCTCTAATTTTCGTCTTGAATACACAGGAGTCCCTGACCCTAACATCAAAAATCATCCTGATAACAAGCTTCCTAGCCTTATGCCTCTTTCTTTATTTTGTCCCGCGCAAACTCATAATCGGAAAACCAAGCAAACCCACATTAGAACGAACCCTCTCAACCATATGGGCCAACCGACCTTATCGCTATATAATATTCACATTTCTAATTGTACAAACCGCAAATGCTTTAACCGCAGGCCTTACCGTTTTATTCGTAACATATATTATAAAAGCCCCTCACCTCATTGGCCTGTTTTTAGGTGTCGTACTTGTTTCATCCGCTCTTTTCCTCCCCTTATGGATTAGGCTTTCCAAACGTCATTCAAAGAAAAAAGCATGGGAAAGTTCTATTCTAATCTGCATGGCGAGCCTAGCGACCATCCCATTTTTAGGTGAAGGTGATATCATCCATGCGGTAATATTTTCGGTACTTTTTGGCGCAGCGTGTGGATGTGATGCTATAATGCCAACCTCTATGCTTGCCGATATTGTTTATAAAGATGAGCTTGATGGCAAAGGCCGGTTTGCCGGCTCTTACCTCGCCGTGAAAAACTCTGTCTCAAAGCTTACATTTATAGCGCCCATGGGGTTGGCATTTCCTATCTTAGACGCGGTGGGTTTCAATTCCAATTCATCGAACACAGCTAACACTCTTAGCGTGCTGATTTTCTTTTATGCTGTCCTCCCTTTCTTTTTGCGAGGTATAGCCTTGATGGGCGTTTTAAAAATGCCACAAACAGAGAGGTTATACGCCTAACGTCATGACCGACTCGTTTTTTGATACCGCTACAGATTTAAGAAAAATCAGAATTGAGCAAGCCCGCTTGTTGAAAGAACGCGCAATCGGGTCAGCAATAACGGTTCAGTTTTTTGTAATCCTCTTTGCGCTTCTAATTTGGATATGTGTATCAAGTTCTGATGCGCTTCTCTGGCTAGGCCTTGCAAGTTTCATGGTTTTAGTAACAGTTTTATACGCTAAACTTATGGCCCCGAATGGAATCACAGAAGACACAGTGGAGCCTTACCTATTCGGGCATGTCATAATTTGCGGTCTCATTGGCCTATTATGGGGCGGCTACGCAATCCATATTTTAAATTTCTCTTCTCTGGCTACGCTTGTCGTCGCATTCGCCATGCCAATGACTTTAACCGTCGGCGGCATGTTACCAAGTTCTGCGTATAGGCGGGGATATATGGCACTCGCCACGTGCGCCCTATTGCCCTTTGCCGTTAATTACTTGCTCGAAGCTCCGGGGGAATTACGATATTTCGGGGTTGGCTTCCTCGCTTATTTCGGCCTGACGATCGTGTCAAGCGCTCAAGCCGAAATCAATACGCGAGACGGCATTATAGCCCGCACGACACAAAATCTGACTAAGAAGCTGATTGCGAAAAACGAGGAAGTAGAACGCATTCACAATGAAAAGACACAGTTTTTGGCCGCAACAAGTCACGACTTTTCTCAACCCCTCCACGCGCAAGGCTATTTCATACAAGCCCTACGCCCTGTCCTTACAACGGAACCGCAAAAACATCTTCTCGATAAAATTGAAGTCAGCTGGAAAGCCCAGAGTGAGCTTCTACATGGTCTGGCAGAAATTACCCGTCTTGATAGCGGCGCTATCATACCCAAACCCACTCCCTTTAACGTAAAAACGGCACTCGAAAACACGCTCTCGGCATTTGAAGAAGACATAAGCAAAAAATCTATTACCCTCTCGACTGATCTTAACACCGTCTTTGTGCACTCCGACCCACTTCTTTTCGGACGTATTATGACGAACCTGATATCGAACGCTGTTAAATATGTTGATACGGGTGGGCACATCAGCCTCGTGGCAAAAACAGAAAATGATCAAGCCTTGATTACGCTCCAAGACAATGGGCCAGGCATCGCATCCGTTGAACAAAAACGCGTGTTTGAAGAATATTTCCAACTGGAAGCAGATACAGACAAACCGGGATTAGGCCTCGGGTTAGCAATCGTAAAACGCTTAACCGATCTGCTTGGCCTTGACCTCACACTGGTTTCAGAAGACGGCGGGGGCACACATTTTTCAATCAAACTTCCCCTTAGCGGTCGCGTACCGCCGTCCGACACCCTCCCCCAAAAAAAATCGACACACTTTTCTGGCAACCCTTTGGTCGTTCTAATTGATGACGAAGCCGCTATCAGGGAGAGCATGTCTACACTGCTTACCAGTTGGGGGTTGCGGCTCATCAGCGCCGCCAATGGCAAAGAGGCTACCACGCTTCTAAGTCAAACCTTAGATATACCGAGCGTATTAATCGTCGATAAACGGCTTTCTCGCCAGGAAAACGGCTTCGATTTAATACGTCTATTGCGTGAAGAAGTGAATGAGGACATCCCCGCTATTCTGATGACAGGCAATGTCGCGGGCTTCGATGATTTATCAACAGAAGACAATATTCATTTTATGATTAAGCCTGCCTCGCCGGATGACGTAAAATCCGTCATCGAACAAATTTTATTAGCTTAAACAATACCCAACATCTGCGCCTGACGTACACAGGCCGTTCGCTTGTTCACACCCAGCTTTCTGAAGATTTGTTTTAAGTGCGTCTTCACAGTGTTTTCACTAATACACAAAGTTTCGGAAATGGCCTTATTCGTGTCTCCATTGGCAATGAGTTTTAGAACTTCAATCTGACGCGGTCCGAGATTAGGCGTTACGTTCCCGTTGCTCATATCAATACCGCATTCATCCAGTCGCGCGGGGACAATGTCTGCGAGACTATCTCCCAAACCATCGTCGAAAAAATCTTCACCAGCTAAAACGGTTTGGATAGCCTTACGCAAAATAGCGGGCTTCGCTGATTTATGGACAAACCCATTACCACCCAAACGCTTAACATCCGCAACTGGCGGGGCGGTATTTATGCCTGATAGCATCAAAGTCGGGATTGTTTGCGTATTGGATCTCATGGCACTTAAGAGAGCCAATCCATTCATCGAATTCATTATCAAATCACAAATTAAGAGATCAAAGGTCTTACCACTCTGAATATGTCTCAAAACATCTAGGGGCGCATTATATTGCTCAACCACATAAGACGAGCAAATCCCCTCAATCAGGAGAGAAACCCCGTCCAAAAAAATTTGATGGTCATCAATAATCGCTATGTTAACAGCGTTACTCAAATATTTGCCCCACATTAGGTCTTGGCCGATTGTCTCGCCCACACCCATTAAACCACAACCACTAAAGGTGTTGAAATAAATTCTTAGCAAAATCCAGGCTAATAATGCAATAGAAATTTAATAGACCGTAAGAGGTCTAAAGCCCGCATAGAAAAGACCCGGATATGATCCGGGCCCTTCAATTTAAATATAAGAAACCTTAGTCGGCAGGCGGGGGCGGGAGAACCACGCCATTGACGACGGCCCGAGGTGCAAAGACATTGTCTGCATCGAACGCCCCGTCCGAAATGACCCTAATAAGCTGGCTAGCGGTTAAATTTCCTACATCAATTGCCCCGCCACTTGTCAAAATCAGATTATCTGAACCGAAGCCAAAAACAGTTAAATTACCTGGCGCTGTTATATCGCCATTTGGTGCCGTAATTCTAATATTATTCGAAGATACATTAGCATTATTTATCGTCACATTTCCTGTATCCGCCGTTAAATTAATCGTTCCCACGTCAGAGGTATCTGGGCCGCTTACAATAATATTGCCTCCCGTGCTTATAACATTGACGTCGCCTGCACCACTTTCACCGAGGTTAACTAAATTCACTGTGCCTGCAGCGCGAATGGTCGTATCGGGGTCACGAGAAAAACTGTCGGCTGTAAATGTTCCCCCGGAAATAGCAGATATGCCCGAAGAATCTGAAGTGCCAATCGTCGTGTTACCACCACTATTGGTTTGGATCTCTCCACGAAAACCAACTAAATTCCCGGTATTGATAAAGCCACCCGCTGTTATATTAGCAGCTTGAGCGCGCAATTGCTGAGCCGTTACATTGCCGTTCAGTGCTCGGAGTAATATATCACCATCCTCTACGGATGAATTATTACGAATTATAAGATCGCCTGTACGACTTAGGATATTCACGCCACCTTCACTGGGTGAATTAAACTGATCAATAGATACAGTATCTGTAGCAATAATGCGTAAAGTTCCATCGAAATCCGTGATGTTACCTGATACGAAATCCCCGCCTGATAAGGCAAATATTGTACCCTCCGCGCTCAGCGACACAGTAGAGGTATCACCGTCACTTAATAGGCGGATGCGACCGTCTTGTGAATTCAGATTAGTCGTCGTTATATCGCCGCCTGCGTTTAACAAAATATTTTGATTGCTGGTAATATCACCCGTATCAATGTCGGCACCAGCATTGATAACTACAGGTCCAGTACTTAAATCAAAGCCATTTCTAGCATCTATATCAGCCGTAATTACGTTACCATTGGCCAATATTGTCGTCGCCGCCGATAGTATATCGCCTGTTGCGGAGAAATCGTCTGGTGTGGCAACGAGTAAACGTCCGCCAGTGTCGAACGCACCCGTGGTTCGTATTTCTCCATTTGAGGAGGCGGCGTCAGCGCTGATTGAAATGCCTAGCTCGGCTTCGCTCGCTGAAAGCGTATCAATATCTGCACCAATTTGTAGGAACCCACTTGTTAGAGCTTCAAAATCAACCCCTTCCGCAGTAACCGAACCGCCGACAGAAAATGATGTCGCCGCGCCTGCATTAAAAGTATAGGAGACGGGGCTTGCATCATCAAATCTTACCACAATATCCGTGCCACCCGCAAAGCCAGCCCGACCGTTTGCGGCCGAAAATGTTCCGTCAAGAGAGAGACGGCGAGAAGCAAATAACAAACCGCCTTCATTTGCGGTAAATTGCGCATTGGCGCCTGATCTCACAATCCCACCTGCACCGGACAAAGCGACAAAATTAGCGCCATTGCCGAAAACGTCCGTTCCATCGGCTAAATCAAAAAAGTCCTGATTATCCACGCCCAGCCCGGAGGCTACGAAACTATCAGCCGAAACAGACCCATTGTCTCCAAAGGCAATCCCGTTTTGATTGACCAACCAAAAATTAACATCAGAAGCCGTTACTGCACCGCCAATGTCGGATGCAGGGCCCGTCACACGCGCAAGAAAACTCGCCGTGCTTGCCGCACTATCATTACTGATGTCCAGACTAGTGCCTGAAGGCACATTAAACCGGCTAAAATCCGCGACAACCGCATCTGAATTTAAGCCTATAACAGCTGTCGTCGCTGTGGGATTGGAAACCGAAACAACACCCGCCGTGCCTGCGCTATCAATAGACCCGACGAGATCGCCCGCTGATACTAATTGAGCCTGCGCTACGCTTGAAAGAGACATCGATAAAGCGAATGCGCTGATACTAACGCAAATATGAGAGAGCTTTAAATGTGCCTGCTGAGATGGGATTCGTCCCGTTGTAAAAAATGTCATGGTTGCCCCTAAATGTTAATCATACTTCAAACCACAATTGGCTTGATTTATGTTTCGTTATTACAATCTAGACTTAGCAACAATCGCCCGAAAGGGTGACTGAAACAGAAAATTATAATTTTTTAGCGTTTTTAGGGGAGAAAAATGCACCGTGTTTATCGCCACACAAACGGAATAAGGCCTCGTGACCATCAAAGGAATAGGCAAAGAAAAAAGCCCGGACATGATCCGGGCCTTTTTGAATATAATGGGTATACACCATAACGCTGTCAGTCACGCCTCACTCATCTAGCCGTCTAAGTAACCGATTTAACAGACCTTAAAATAAGGGGGTTAATAGGGAAAGTAAGACCTCCCGATTGACTACAACCAAATCCGCACTGAGGAAGCCAGCATTGAACGATCCATCCGAAAATGCACGTATAACGTTAAAAGCGAATAGATTGCCCACGTCAATTTCCCCGCCACTTATCAAAGTCAGAGTTGAATCTGCGTCTAAATTATTGGTTGTTATATCGCCATTAGGAGCGAAAATTCTAATGTTTCCGAAAGAAAGCAGATTAGAATGCGCGATCGTTACGTTACCCGCATCAGCCCTTAAATTCAAATTCTCCACATCACCGAAACCAGCGTTAGTTAAATTAATATTTCCACCCGTACTTCTAACAATTAGATCAAAAACACTCACTAAGTTACCTAAGCTCACCGTGTCTGCAGCCCGAATTGTCACATCGTCTGTGGCGAATAATGCACCCGCCGTAAAAGTCCCGCCGGAGATAGCAGATACTCTCCCGCCAGAGCCGCCAAGCACACCAACCGTGGTATTGCCACCGCTATTAGTTCTGGTTGTTCCAAACACATCTAAATCGCCGGTATTGATATTACCACCGGCCAGAATAAATAGATCTTCAGCAATTATCCCTTGAGTTGTTATATCACCGTTCAACGCTCTAAGTACTATATTACCAAAGAGCTCAGAGTCATTATTTATAGCAATACCGCCATTACGACTTAGAATATTTACGGTTCCAGACGCAAAGGTATTAAAGCTATCAATGGTGGCAGTATCCGTCGCGATAATGCGTAAAGATCCGTCCCATTCCGTGATATCTCCCGACGTGAAGCTCCCGCCTGATAATGCAAATATTGTATCACCCGCGCTCAGTGTCCCAGTTGAGGTATCACCGTCACTTAATAGGCGGATGCGACCGTCTTGCGAACTTAGATTCGCCGTCATTATACCGCCGTCTGCCCTTAATACTATATTTTGATCGCTATCGATATCACCCGTAGTGATATCGGTACCGGCATTAATAACCACAGTTCCAAGACCGGCAAACAGACCATTTGTAGCATCAATATCAGCCGCACTCACCTCACCGTCCGCGTTTATCGTCGTCGCCGCTGATAGTATATCGCCTGTCGCGGAGAAATCGTCTGGTGTGGCAACGAGTAAACGTCCGCCAGTGTCGAACGCACCCGTGGTTCGTATTTCTCCATTTGAGGAGGCGGCGTCAGCGCTGATTGAAATGCCCAAGTCACCTGCGCTCGCTGTAAGCGTATCAACATCAGCATCAATTTGCAGGAACCCACTTGTTAAAGCCTGAAAATCAGCCCCTTCCGCAGTAACCGAACCGCCGACAGAAAATGACGTGGCCTCACCTGCGTTGAAAGTATAGGAGACGGGGCTTGCATCATCAAACCTTACCACAATATCCGTGCCACCCGCAAAACCAGCCCGACCGTCCGTGGCCGAAAATGTTCCGTCAAGAGAGAGGCGACGCGAGGCAAATAACAAACCGCCTTCATTTGCGGTAAATTCCGCATTGGCTCCTGCACTTATATTTCCACCCGTGCCGGAAAAGCTGACAAAATTAGTGCCATTTCCAAAACCGTTCGTTCCATCAGCAACATCAAAAAAGTCCTGATTATCCACGTCCAGCCCTGAGGCTACGAAACTATCGGCAGAAACAGACCCATTGGCTCCAAAGGCAATCCCGTTTTGATTAACCAGCCAAAAATTAACATCAGAAGCCGTGACTGAACCGCCAATGTCGGATGCAGGGCCCGTCACGCGCGCAAGGAAACTCGCCGTGCTTGCCGTACTATCATTACTAATGTCGAGACTATTCCCTGAAGGCACATTAAACCGGGTAAAATCCGCGACAACAGCGTCTGAATTTAAGCCTATAACAGCCGTTGTGGCTGTGGGGTTTGAAATCGAAACAACCCCCGCCGTGCCTGCGCTATCAATAGAGCCTACGAGGTCACCCGATGATACTAATTGAGCCTGCGCTGTGCTTGATACAGCCATCGATAAGGCTAAAGCACTTAGGCTAACACAGATATTCAAACTGGACTTTAAATGACTTTTCAACATGACTTTCCCTTTAAAAAACGTGTTGAAATCGCGTTACGGGAATGTGGCCGTAAGAGAAAATAACACTCTACTCGCGGCCCCTGTTGCATTTAAGGGATTGGCATAAACAAAATCCAGCCTTATATCCCTTGTTAGTGTCGTTCTAATCCCTATACCAATAGAGTCAAGAGTTTGTGACGCATCCTCTGTTTGTGGATCAAGCGTACGGGTATCTATCCAGTCATAAAATCCAAAAATTTCTGTATTTCTGAGTGCGTTAAAACTTTGAAGATTACGAAAGGGAACGGCGCTGAGTTCAAACACCCCCCCTATAGCTCTATCTCCATTTATAGCGCCAGGATCAAACCCCCTACCAATTGTAAAATTGCCCGCAGAAAATTCGTCCAAGCTTAGCAGCGGATTTTTCGTCCATTGGCCTTCAATGCGCGCGCGGGCACCAAGTGATTTGCCAATGGGCCAAAATACGTCTGTGCCGCCCTTTACGACAAGAGTATCCGATTGGCCAAAAGGTCGAGAGGCAAGCAATCCATCCGTAACAGACGCCCCCTCAATATCACTATCGGTTGCCGAGAATATATCGAGGCCCTTTCTTAGCTCCAGTGAACCCTGATAGCTCGGTGGGCGATAACCTACGCCCTGAAAGCCTCGTCCAGCCCAATCCGTTCGCAAATAAATCGTACGCAATGAATCTTCACTAAAGGCCGTTTCGCCAACATCCGTCGATTGATCAGCATAATCGAAGCCAAGTTCAACCCCCACAGCGGTGCGCGGGGTTCTTAGCAATGGGTAGCGGGCATTAATTCCGATTAATAAGGCCTCACTGGTCAGGTCCAACCCTTCAATATCTGGCCTTGTTTTTGAAAAGGTGACATCCGTACCTAGCCGTAAGCCTTTCGTGCCAACGCCAAACTCATGTCCGGCTTGAAGAATTTGTTGTCGATTAAATCCCCAGTCGGATTGGGCCGCTATATAGCTAAGGTCAGCGGAATTTGTCAGTCCGTAATATTCAAACCGCGCTAAAACGGATTCCCGACCATTAACTTCCGAAGCGTAATTTCTTGTGTTCAAAATTATATTATAAGGTTTATATTGCGCGATTAAGTTACCCGCTACTTCGCCAGGGCGTCCTTGTATAGGCGTGACTTGCATTCTGACATCTAGACCCGGCGTATCATTGATTTGAACCAAAGCTTTATCAACATCAAATCTGTTCAGAGAAGGAGATTGTCTTAATGGCTTTAAATGCTTGGCAATTAATTTTGCATAAGGTCCCACATCTCCTAAAACTCGGACATCGGTGATCTTTGCCGACACGATCTCCAATTTTAAACGATCCACCAAATTTTGTTGTGGTATGCGCGCAAGTGCAATCCACCCTTCGCTCTGGAGGCGGCTATTAACTTGATCTCGAATGTCACAAACAACGCTAAGACTTGTTTCTTCATTTGTGTAGGTGATTGGAGCCAGCGCTTTTAAAATGTCACCCGAGAGCGGGGTACCATCTGAGAAAACATAATCTATACCCGTTAAGGCCACAGTTAAGTCAGTTCCGTCAAACGGACAGGGTTGGGCCGCACTTTTGGGTTGCTCTACAATAGCCTTGTCGGAAAATGTTTCTGTCCGAGGTTTCGGAAGCTCCAGATCATCACGAGATTGACCTGTCACTACATTTTGAGATTGGGCCGACAATCCCGTTAGACATAGTAGAGCCATAAAAAGGCAAAACCGGTAAAGGAGTTTTCTAACATGTTCGGAAATAAATATGCGCATAATCACTAGCTCTAGTGAGCAAAATTAAAGTCAGCAAGACTTAAATTTAGTACGATCCCCTTAGATCTATTTTGTATTTATTGTCTGGTAAACACCCCTGACCGAATTCTGTGTCTAACCCGGACCGACTATGTTTCAACGTCCTTTCCAGACCGGATCACGTTTCTCCGCAAAGGCTTGAAAGCCTTCTAGCATATCCTCGCTTGAATATAATTTATCTACCGTCGCTAACGTCCGCCCTGTTACCTTATTGAGCGTATCTTGAAATTTTGCGGCTTCCGCTTCGCGCACAATTTCTTTTATTGCGGACATAACAAGAGGCGGGCCTGACGCGATATGGTCCGCGACCTCGCGGGCGCGGGCCATGAGATTTTCCGGGGCAACAATTTCGTTGACGAACCCCCACTTATGGGCTTCCGCCGCGTCAAGCCACCGTCCGGTCATCAACATTTCCATAGCAATATGATAAGGGATGCGCTTGGGTAACTTAATAGAGGCTGCATCCGCAACCGTTCCTGAATTTATTTCCGGCAAAGCAAAAGTCGCATGTTCCGCGGCAATAATTATGTCAGTAGAAAGTGCTATTTCGAGACCGCCCCCACAACATATACCATTCACCGCGCATATGATGGGTTTGTTTAAATTCGGCAATTCCTGCATGCCGCCAAAACCGCCTACTCCGTAATCTCCATCGACTTCATCACCGTCGGCGGCCGCTTTTAAATCCCAGCCCGGGCAGAAAAACTTCTCGCCTGCCGCCGTAATAATCGCAACGCGCAAATCGGGATTATCGCGAAAATCCGCGAAAACCTCGCCCATAATGCGGCTTGTCGCCAGATCAACCGCATTGGCTTTGGGCCTGTCTAAAGTTACCTCTAAAACATGACCCCGTATTTCAGTTTTTACCGGATTGGACATAAACACTCCTATTCACTCTCTAATCTTACAAAGGCATCGACAGCAATAGCCCTATCTGGGCCTGCCAAAAGCGGATTAATATCAATTTCAACAATGTGGTCCCTATGGGCTTTGACATATTGGGACACAGCCTCAACGGCCTTATAAACAGCCTCCATATTCACACCATTCCGCCCCCGGTAACCTGTTAAGAGGGGCGAAATTTTCAAACGTTTTACAGCCGCCTCCAACTCGCTCCGCTCGCTTGGCAGCAAAATACTCACACTGTCTTGAATTATCTCCGTAAAAACGCCCCCGGAGCCTATCGTCAACATTAATAGCCCCGTTTCTTCTCGCGTTACACCGAGAATAAGTTCTGCAATCGGGGGCGCGCTCATCTCTTCAATTAGAAAACCTTGCCCTATATCGGTTATCGTATCGACAGCTCTATGGAGGTCCACTTGGTTTTGAATGTTTAAAATCACACCCCCGGCTTCTGTTTTATGGACTAGCCCCAAAGTTTTTAGCGCCAGCGGATAATTCAATGACTGTGCGACCTTTGCTATCTCGTCCTTATGTGTGCAAAGCTTACCAGATGGAATATCAAGACCATATGTCGCTAAAGCGTGTTTGGCTTCAAATTCACTTAGCAATGTATCGGAACCAGCCTTTTCCTCAGTCTCCACGCTTTCATTACGCATAGTTACGGAAGCCAACCAGACATTTTCAGGAACCTCGCCGTGCACAACTCTATGGCATTTATAAGCCGCTTCTATCGCCTCAAGTCCTGTCTCCATACCATTTAAAACTGTCACACCCCCATCAGCGAAGCGGGCAATAACCCCCTCATCAAGATTTTCGGGAATAAGGGAAAGTACCGCGACTTGCGCTTTGGTTTCCTCCCTAGCCTTCAGAATAGCTTGAACGGCGCAATCAAAACTTTGCGGATCGCATCTATCGCTGCGGGGAATGTCTAGAACAAAAACACTTAAATTATGCTCGGCCTCCATGACTGCTTTAAAACAGGCCGTCATTTTCGGGACGTCGCCCCAGATATAAGTATGATAATCAAGGGGGTTCGCCAATATTACCCCGTCCCCAAGTACCTCTGATAAATCCGTTAGCGTCTTCCCAGAAAAATCCGGAAATTCCAAATCGAGACTTTGGGCGAGATCAGCCATTAAGCTCGCTTCACCACCAGAGCAGGAAACGGACGACACTGTGTTAGAGCTAAGCGGGCCAAAAGCATGTATCAGTTTCAAGGTTTCAAGAAAGACCGAAATTGACCTGACTTCAGCAATGCCCATCCGAGCCAAAAGCGCAGAGGATGCCGCCGCGCTTCCTGCTAAAGACGCTGTATGAGACATCGCCGAAATTCGGGCTTTTTTTGACCGCCCGGCCTTTAGTGCAATTATGGGTTTACCCGCGCGTCTGGCCTTGTGGCAGGCTTTCTCAAAGGCAGCTATGTCCCCAAAGCCTTCCAAATAAAGACCAATTGCGCTTATACGGGGGTCGTTTATCTGCGCTTCGATCAGGTCTGCAATCGAAAGACAGGCTTGATTGCCAAGGGTGATAATTTGTCCAATCGGCAGACCTCTTTTTTGCATCGATATATTGATAGCTATGTTTGAAGATTGCGCCAAAATTCCAACCCCGCGCTTAACGTTTTTACCCCCATGTTGATCAGGCCAGAGCGTCACATTATCGAGATAATTGAGAAGCCCGTAGCAATTTGGCCCCAAAAAAGGCATATCACCGGCCGCGCTAAGCAAACGCTTTTGCAAGTCTTCATGTCCGCTTTCTTGAAAGCCAGACGCGAAACAAATTGCACCGCCGGCACCCATATCACTCAAGCTTTGCACAAGCTCTAGAGTAAGGGTGCGGTTAACGCCTAGAAAAGCTGCGTCAGGAGGAGCAGGCAAATCTTTTAAATCTGAAAAACAGTCTATGCCCTCCAGCTGCGCACGCTTTGGATGAACGGGCCATATCTTACCACTATACCCGGATTTTTGTAATTGCGAGATGACATTACCAGCCCACCCGCCTCCGAAAAGCGCAATGGAACGGGGGTTTAAAAGTCGCTCGAGTCGGGGCATCTCAACAGCCTTTCCTGTTAAGCCCCCAAGGGCCGAAGTAAAGATCTTGAAATGATATGACGCTGAATTTCCGAGGTTCCCTCCCAAATGCGTTCTATGCGGGCGTCCCGCCATATACG
>CAZHPV010000056.1:0-16802 GCA_964534845.1 uncultured Caulobacterales bacterium | reverse complement strand
GCGAAGGTGGCCGGACTGTCGGCGCCGGTGTTGTGTCAAAAATTATTGAGTAGAGCAGAAAGTTTATAGATTTGCCGATTTGGTAAATCCCGTCCGAACGGCATAGGGGTGTAGCTCAGTTGGTAGAGCATCGGTCTCCAAAACCGAGGGTCGGGGGTTCGAGTCCCTCCGCCCCTGCCACGACAGGCCTCGATAAACGCGAAAAGAGTAACGCGGACTGAAAACCTTATAGTTTTTGGCTCGCGTTTTGGAGTTTAAAAAGAATGGCTGAATCAAAATCGCCAGATAAGAAAACGGCAGATAAAGTCGGACCGGTAAAATATGTCGGTCAAGTGCGCCAAGAAGCCCGTAAAGTTGTCTGGCCGACGAGTCGTGAGACAATGGTGACCACCGTACTTGTTATGGTTATGGTGATTTTGATGGGCATATTTTTCTTTTTTGTTGATTGGGTATTGGCGTTTGCCATCCGAATTATTTTGGGTCTGGGAGGCGTAGCTTAATGGCGGCAAAGTGGTATATCGTGCAGGCTTACTCCAATTTCGAGAAGCGGGTGAAGGAAAGTCTGGAGCGCGATGCGCAGGAAAAGGGCTTATCCCATCTTTTTGAGGAAATTCTTGTCCCAACTGAAAATGTTGTTGAGATTCGTAAGGGTCGCAAAATTGAAAGTGAACGCAAATTCTTTCCCGGCTATGTTTTGGTGAAAATGGATTTAACAGATGAGGCCTATCATTTGGTCAAAAACACCCCGAAAGTCACAGGCTTTTTAGGGTCAGGTCTGAAGCCGTTACCCGTATCAGAAGCCGAAGTTGCCCGTATTGTTGGCCAAATTCAGGAAGGTGCGGAAACAACACGTCCGCTTATCTCCTTTGATCTTGGCGAGGTTGTAAAAGTGATAGACGGCCCCTTTCAGAGCTTTAACGGCTCTGTGGAGTCTGTTGATGAAGAAAATGCGCGCTTGAAAGTGCTGATTAATATTTTTGGGCAGGGTACACCTGTCGAACTTGAATATACGCAGGTTGAAAAACAGACCTAGCGCATATTGTTTGTGGGAGGCGGCCAATAAGTCCTTTGGCTTTGTCCGAACCACGAACGCCACATCGATCCATATGAGGTGGGTCGAAATTTAACCGGGACTATGTCCCAAAGGAGTGGAAAATGGCAAAGAAGATTGATGGCTACATCAAGCTTATGATCCCTGCGGGTGCTGCTAACCCGTCACCGCCCCTCGGGCCTGCATTGGGTCAAAGAGGCGTCAACATTATGGAATTCGCGAAGGCCTTTAACGCCAAAACCGAAGATTTGGAACGCAATATTCCAATTCCGACAGTTATTACGGTTTATGCGGATAAATCCTTCACATTTGTTACGAAAACCCCGCCAGCCTCTTATTATCTCAAGAAGATGGCTGGTAAGAAATCCGGCGCTAATCACCCTGGTCGTGAAATTGGCGGTACGGTTACAATGGCCCAGTGTAAGGAAATAGCTGAGCTAAAAATGGTCGATCTGTCGGCTAATGATCTTGATCAGGCTGCTAAAATCATCGCCGGGTCTGCCCGTTCAATGGGCTATGAGGTCACGGAGTAGGATTATGGCAAAGCAAGGAAAAAGATACGCCGCCGCAAGTGCGGGCTATGACAAAGAGCTCCTGCATACGATTAAGGACGCCGTTAAAATCATCAAAACCAATGCAAATTGTAAGTTTGATGAAACAATTGAATTGTCAATTAATCTCGGTATTGACCCGCGCCATGCTGACCAAATGGTCCGTGGTGTGTGTAACCTGCCAAACGGGACGGGACGCTCAGTGCGTGTCGCCGTATTTGCGAAAGATGCTAAAGCTGATGAAGCGAAAGCGGCGGGTGCGGATATTGTGGGTGCGGATGATTTGGCCGCGCAAATACAGTCAGGCGATATGCCGTTTGACCGTGTTATTGCCACACCTGATATGATGCCGCTTGTCGGA
This sequence comes from uncultured Caulobacterales bacterium, assembly GCA_964534845.1. Classification (GTDB taxonomy): domain Bacteria; phylum Pseudomonadota; class Alphaproteobacteria; order Caulobacterales; family Maricaulaceae; genus CALCKU01. The sequence goes on along the minus strand of CAZHPV010000056.1, from coordinate 14,839 downwards.
CGTCTGGGTAAGGTTTTGGGGCCCAAGGGTATGATGCCTAACCCCAAAGTCGGCACTGTGACCCCGGATGTGGCCAAGGCTGTTAAAGATGCCAAGGGCGGAGCGGTTGAGTTTCGCGCCGAAAAAGCCGGTATTGTGCAGGCCGGCGTAGGTAAAGCCAGTTTTACAGAAGCGGCTTTAACCGAAAATGTTTCAGCGTTTTTGAGTGCGATCCAGAAGGCTCGTCCCTCAGGCGCTAAGGGTGTATTTATGAAGCGTATCACAATTAGCTCGACCATGGGGCCGGGCGTGAAAGTGGATACGGCGGAAGTAAACGCCTAACTGAATTTGCTTGCACTTTGTGTAAGCAAGGACATTGCCGCTTTGGTGATGTCGCTGTCCGAGACCACCGGTGCCGCCATATGGGGGCTTAATTTCCGGCGCAGACAGAGTGAAAACTGATTTAACCTGACTGTGTCAGACGTCAGTTCGAGCCCTGTAAAACCCGTAAGGGGGACAGATACTCGCTTTTTGGCTTTCTGAGCCAGAGGGCATTTTTGGAGAGCTTCACATGGGGTGGAGCTCATAACAGGGAGACCGCAATGGATCGTAATGAAAAAGCGGAAATGGTAAAAGTGCTGGAAGGTATTTTTGACAATTCTGGATCCGTGGTTATGGCTGAATATTCAGGCATGACCGTTGTGGAAATGACGGAACTGCGTGCCAAGCTCAGAGAGCAAGGCGCAACGATCCGTGTTGTTAAAAACCGTCTCGCCAAAATCGCACTTAAGGGCCGTCCAGCGGAAGCTGCCGGTTCAATGCTCTCCGGACCTGTGGCTATCGCCTATGCCGAAGACATGATCAGTGCGCCAAAGGTGGCCGTGGAATTTGCCAAGGAAAGCGATGCTTTCAATATTATTGGTGGTTTCATGGGTGATGAGATCTTTGATGTGTCCGGTATTGAGGCTTTGTCCAAATTACCATCACGCGAAGAGCTTATTGGCATGGCCGCACAGCGTTTGCTGGGTCAGGCTTCACAGATTACGCAGCGTCTTATGTCACAAGGATCAGCACTGGTTGGTGCGATCAAGGTGATCGAAGAAAAGGCTGCGGCTTAATGGGTCTTAACAACATCATTCTCGCAAATCGAACTGAACTTTTAAATAAAGGAAACTCAAATGGCTGATGTAAAAAAGCTAGCTGATGAGCTGATGGGCTTAACCATCCTCGAAGCAAAAGAACTTAACGACATTCTTGAAGAAAACGGCATCAAGGCCGCGGCTGCAGTTGCAGTTGCTGGTCCTGGCGGCGGCGGCGGTGGCGGCGAAGCTGCGGCTGAAAAGGATGAGTTTGACGTCATTCTGGCCTCATTTGGTGATAAGAAAATCAATGTCATCAAAGAAGTCCGCGCGATTACAGGTCTTGGCCTGAAAGAAGCCAAGGACCTCGTCGAAGGTGCACCTAAAGCTGTCAAGGAAGGTGTATCCAAGGATGAAGCCGAAGAGATCAAAGGCAAGCTTGAAGCTGCTGGCGCGACTGTCGAGCTTAAATAGTCTTGTGGGTTCGGCTTTTGCCGAACCCTTACTCCTTTTGCCAGGGGTTAAAACGGCAAAACTGACGGAAACAGGGTAAATTCCATAAAATTTTAAAGGACTGACCACCCCACATAGGTGGCAGTACCCAAAAGGAAAAGGTATCTTTGATGTCGCTTTCATTCACTGGTAAAAAACGTATTCGTAAAAGCTTTGGTCGCATTCCGGAAGTTGTCCGCATGCCCAATTTGATCGAGGTGCAAAAGAGCTCCTATGATCTGTTTTTGCAAAAAAATATCTCGCATGAAGAGCGGGGCGATAGCGGTATGAACGGAACGTTTCAGTCCGTTTTCCCGGTTCGGGATTTCTCAGATCGGGCCGTACTTGAATATGTTTCATTTGAGTTTGAACCGCCAAAATTTGACGAAGAGGAATGTCAGCAACGCGATATTACCTATGCGGCACCTCTAAAGGTAAAAATGCGCCTTGTCGTCTTTGATATTGATGATGATACAGGCGCACGGTCCGTTAAAGACATTAAAGAACAAGACGTCTATATGGGCGATATTCCTTTGATGACGGAAAAGGGGACATTCATTGTCAATGGCACTGAGCGCGTCATTGTTTCTCAAATGCACAGATCTCCGGGTGTGTTTTTCGACCATGATAAAGGTAAGGGGCATAGCTCTGGTAAATTCCTGTTCTCGGCTCGGATTATTCCTTACCGCGGATCATGGCTCGATTTTGAATTTGATGCCAAGGACATTCTCTATGCGCGTATTGACAGGCGTCGTAAATTACCGGCGACAACCATTCTTTATGCTCTGGGTATGACGAAAGAAGATATTCTAGCCGAATATTATGACGCGATTAAGTATAAGCGCGACAATAAGAAAAACGGATGGACCTTACCTTTCAAAGCCGGTGATTACCGCGGCGCGAAACTGCAAAATGATCTGGTTGACGCGGCGACGGGTGAAGTCGTTGCGCCGCAGGGTCGTAAATTGACAGCGCGCGGGGCTAAAAAGCTGGCCGATGACGGCGTGAAATCCCTTTTGATAACGGATGAGCAGCTCTCAGAGCGTTACGCCGCTGAAGATATCGTCAATACCAAAACAGGTCAGATTTATGCTGAAGCCGGTGACGAGCTTACACCTGAAAATATCGAGTTAATCATTGAAGCGGGCATTTCCGAACTCTCCGTTCTTAACATTGATAATATCAATGTTGGACCTTATATCCGGACAACATTAGCGGCGGATAAAAATGACAGTCGCGAAGGCGCCCTTGTCGATATTTACCGTGTGATGCGCCCGGGTGAGCCGCCCACAACAGAGACAGCGGAAGCTTTATTCCAGAGCCTGTTCTTTGACAGTGAGCGCTATGACCTCTCGGCAGTGGGCCGGGTCAAAATGAATATTCGTATGAATTTGGAATGCCCTGATGATATCCGCGTCTTGCGCAATGAAGACCTGCTGGCGGTTGTCGATACACTGGTCAAGCTCAAAGACGGTATTGGTTCAGTTGATGATATTGATAATCTGGGCAATCGCCGCGTGCGCTCCGTCGGTGAGTTGATGGAAAATCAATACCGTATCGGTTTGTTACGCATGGAGCGTGCGATCAAGGAGCGCATGTCCTCTGTTGATATCGAAACCGTGATGCCGCATGATTTAATTAATGCCAAACCTGCCGCCGCAGTTGTGCGCGAATTTTTCGGGTCTTCACAGCTTTCACAATTTATGGACCAAACCAATCCGCTATCAGAGATTACGCATAAGCGCCGTCTTTCTGCGCTTGGGCCAGGCGGGCTAACGCGTGAACGGGCCGGTTTTGAAGTCCGGGACGTACACCCGACCCATTATGGCCGTATCTGTCCGATTGAAACGCCCGAAGGCCCGAATATCGGATTGATCAATTCACTGGCGACACATGCGCGCGTCAATAAATATGGCTTTATCGAAAGCCCTTACCGCAAAATCAATGAGGGTAAATTGACCGATGAGGTCGTATATCTTTCAGCCATGGAAGAAAGCCGCTATTCCGTGGCTCAGGCGAATGCTGAAATTGATGAAGACGGCAAGCTTACGTCAGATTTTGTAACGTGCCGGGTCAACGGGGAAGTCACGCTAGTGGCGCGCGAGAATGTGAATTTTATTGACGTCTCGCCCAAGCAACTCGTCTCTGTGGCTGCAGCGCTTATTCCGTTTCTTGAAAATGATGATGCTAACCGCGCCCTGATGGGATCAAACATGATGCGGCAAGCCGTGCCGCTCCTGAAAGCCGAGGCCCCTCTTGTGGGTACGGGCATGGAGTCTGTTGTGGCTCTCGATTCAGGGGCAACAGTTGCGGCCAGACGCGAAGGTGTTGTCGAGCAAGTTGATGCCAAGCGCATTGTTATTCGCGCAACCAAAGAAACCGATCTGAAACGCTCGGGTGTGGATATATATAATTTGTTGAAATTCCAGCGTTCAAACCAATCTACCTGTATTAATCAAAGACCGCTTGTGCGGGTTGGCGATACGGTTCAGGCTGGCGACATTATCGCAGATGGCCCGTCTACAGACCTTGGCGAATTGGCCTTGGGACGGAACATACTCGTCGCCTTTATGCCGTGGAACGGATATAATTTCGAGGATTCCATTTTGATATCGGAACGCATTGTGCGCGACGATGTTTATACTTCGCTTCATCTTGAAGAGTTCTCAATCATGGCACGGGATACTAAGCTCGGACCTGAGGAAATTACACGCGATATACCCAATGTGGGTGAGGAAGCTCTCCGTAATCTTGACGAGGCCGGTATTGTGGCTGTCGGTGCCGAGGTGCATTCGGGTGACATTCTTGTGGGTAAGGTAACACCTAAAGGCGAAAGCCCGATGACGCCGGAGGAAAAACTCCTGCGTGCGATTTTCGGTGAAAAAGCCTCTGATGTGCGTGATACATCACTGAAATTGCCTCCCGGTGCTTCGGGTACAGTTGTTGAGGTGCGCGTCTTTAACCGTCACGGTGTTGATAAGGATGAGCGGGCGATACAAATCGAACGTGAAGAAATCGAATTCCTTGGCAAAGACCGCGATGACGAGCTTTCAATTCTTGAGCGCTCCGTTTATGCCTCTGTCGAGAAAACCTTAATGGGCAAGAAGGCCGTATCGGGTCCGCGCGGATTTAAGAAAGGGCCAATCACAAAAGAGAATTTGGACGAAATTCCACGTTCTGACTGGTGGCGTATTGGTCTTGATGATGAAAAAGCTATTGGTCAACTTGAAGCCTTAAAAGAGCAATATGATAGCTCGAAAGCCCGTCTGGATGCGCGTTTTGAGGACAAGGTTGATAAATTGCAGCGCGGTGACGAATTACCGCCGGGCGTGATGAAAATGGTCAAAGTTTTTGTCGCGGTTAAACGTAAATTACAACCGGGTGATAAAATGGCCGGACGTCACGGCAATAAGGGTGTGATTTCTAAAATCAACCCAATTGAAGACATGCCGTTTCTCGCCAATGGTAAGCCCGTAGATATCGTGCTGAATCCGCTGGGCGTTCCGTCGCGTATGAATGTTGGGCAAATTCTCGAGACCCATTTGGGATGGGCCTGTTCGGGCGTTGGCAATATGATCAATGACGCCTTGGAAGCCTATAAGCAGGACGGCGATATGGCGGGTCTGAAAGCTACGCTAACCAAAGCGTATGGTGAAGACGAAGTCATGCCGCGTAAAAATGAAGAACTGGTTGAGCTGGCCGGAAACCTCACAAATGGTGTGCCGATTGCGACCCCTGTTTTTGACGGCGCCCGCGAGCCGGATATTGTCGGCATGCTTGAGAAAGCCGGGCTATCTGATAGCGGTCAGGTCACGCTTTTCGACGGACGCACGGGTGAGCAATTTATCCGCCCCGTCACAGTCGGATATAAATATCTGCTCAAGCTGCATCACTTGGTGGACGATAAAATCCATGCGCGCTCTATCGGGCCGTACTCGCTTGTCACACAGCAACCGCTCGGCGGTAAGGCCCAATTTGGTGGTCAGCGCTTTGGTGAAATGGAAGTCTGGGCCTTGGAAGCTTACGGTGCGGCTTATACGCTGCAAGAAATGCTGACCGTGAAGTCTGATGACGTTGCGGGCCGGACGAAGGTTTACGAATCAATCGTTCGCGGCGATGATGCGTTCGAAGCGGGCATACCGGAGAGCTTTAACGTTCTGGTCAAAGAGATCAGATCGCTGGGCCTCAATGTCGAGTTAACAAACGGCTAATGGCTAACGAGGCGGCCATGCGGCCGTCTTATGAGATATGTTTTAACGCGCTTGTTGATTTAACAGGCGCAAATTAGAGGAAAATACCATGAACAAAGAGGTCATGAACATTTTCAACCCTGCGCAAGAAGGCCCGACCTTTGACCGTATTCGCATCTCGCTGGCCAGCCCGGAGAAAATCCATAGCTGGTCATTTGGCGAAATCCGCAAGCCTGAGACGATCAATTACCGGACGTTTAAACCGGAAAAAGATGGTCTGTTCTGTGCGCGTATCTTCGGCCCGACCAAGGATTATGAATGTCTGTGCGGTAAATATAAGCGCATGAAATATAAAGGCGTTGTCTGCGAGAAATGCGGCGTTGAAGTCACTGTCACGCGGGTTCGCCGCGAGCGTATGGGCCATATTGAACTGGCGGCTCCTGTGGCTCATATCTGGTTCTTGAAATCACTGCCGTCGCGCATTGCGACAATGCTGAATATGACGCTCAAGGAAATCGAGCGTATTCTCTATTTTGAAGCCTACGTTGTCACCGAGCCGGGTCTGACCTCTTTGGCTGAGCGTCAAATTCTCTCAGAAGACGAATATATCGATGCGCAAGCCGAATTTGGTGAAGATAGCTTTACCGCAGGTATCGGGGCTGAAGCCGTTCGCGATATGCTCCAGAACCTTGATCTTGAAGCCGAGGTCGAGCGCACGCGTTTCGATATGACCGAGACCGGTTCAGAGCTTAAGCTTAAAAAGTTCTCCAAGCGCTTAAAGCTGCTTGAAGCCTTTATCACATCGGGTAATCGCCCGGAGTGGATGATCCTGACGGTTGTGCCGGTTATTCCGCCAGAGCTACGTCCGCTCGTCCCTCTAGACGGGGGTCGTTTTGCGACATCTGATCTTAACGATCTTTACCGCCGTGTTATCAACCGGAATAATCGTCTTAAGCGCCTCATAGAGCTACGGGCGCCGGATATTATTATTCGTAACGAAAAGCGTATGCTCCAAGAGTCTGTCGACGCGCTTTTTGATAATGGTCGCCGTGGTCGCGTGATTACAGGGGCTAATAAGCGCCCACTAAAATCCATGTCCGACATGCTTAAAGGTAAGCAGGGACGGTTCCGCCAAAACCTTCTGGGTAAGCGGGTCGATTATTCAGGCCGGTCTGTTATCGTTGTTGGGCCAGAGCTGAAGTTACATGAATGTGGCTTGCCAAAGAAAATGGCGCTGGAATTGTTTAAGCCCTTTATTTATGCGCGTCTTGACGCCAAGGGCCTTTCGGGCACAGTCAAACAATCCAAGAAATTGGTTGAAAAAGAGCGTCCTGAAGTCTGGGATATTTTAGACGAGGTTATCCGCGAACATCCTGTTTTGCTTAACCGCGCCCCGACACTTCACAGGCTTGGTATCCAGGCTTTTGAGCCCAAGCTGACCGAAGGCAAGGCCATTCAGCTCCATCCGCTCGTTTGTGCGGCCTTTAACGCTGACTTTGACGGTGACCAAATGGCCGTTCACGTGCCCTTATCTATCGAGGCCCAGCTTGAAGCGCGCGTTTTGATGATGTCGACTAATAATATATTGTCGCCGGCCAATGGACGCCCGATTATTGTCCCGTCCCAAGATATTGTTCTGGGTCTTTATTATATGTCGTTAATGCGCGACGGTGAAAAAGGCGAAGGTATGATCTTTGCTGATATGGCCGAGGTTGAAGCCGCGCTTGATAATAAAATTGTCTCCTTGCATGCGAAAGTAAAAGGCCGGTTTCCGGTTGTGCATGAAGACGGATCGATCACATATGAAGTTGCCGAGACATCGCCGGGTCGTCTGAAGATTGCGGAATATATGCCGCTTCATCCTCTGGTGTCATATAAGGTTATCAATAAGGTTCTAACCAAGAAAGAAATCGGGTCTCTTATTGATGTTGTCTACCGCCATGCCGGTCAGAAGGCGACGGTGATTTTTGCCGATAAGATTATGGGTCTTGGTTTCCGCGAAGCCTGTAAAGCGGGTATTTCCTTTGGTAAGGATGATATGGTTATTCCTGAAACCAAATATAGTCTGGTTAGCCAGACACGCGACCTTGTTTCAGAATTTGAGCAACAATATGCTGATGGTTTGATTACCAAGGGCGAGAAATATAATAAAGTTGTCGATGCTTGGTCTAAATGTACCGATAAAGTCGCGGATGCGATGATGGATGAGGCTGCGCGGGATCGTAAGCTTATTAATTCCATCTATATGATGGCAGATAGTGGTGCGCGTGGATCAAAAAACCAGATGAAACAACTGGCGGGTATGCGCGGTCTTATGGCCAAGCCGTCCGGGGAAATTATCGAAACGCCTATTACGGCTAATTTTAAAGAAGGTCTGTCTGTTCTGGATTACTTTAACTCGACCCACGGGGCGAGAAAAGGACTGGCAGATACGGCGCTTAAAACTGCCAACTCCGGATATCTCACCCGTCGTCTTGTCGATGTGGCCCAAGACTGTATCGTCACCCAACAAGATTGCGGTACATCTGAAGGTATCGAACTTACGCCTGTTGTTGACGGTGGTGAAATCGTTGTGACATTAGGCCTGCGTATGTTGGGCCGGACAACGGCCGAAGATATTCAGGATCCGCGTAGTGGCGACTTAATGTATCCCGCCAATACCTATGTCGATGAAGATATAATGGCCGAAATTGACGCCTCAGGTTTACAAGCCACGCGGGTTCGCTCGGCCTTGACCTGTGAAACCCGTACGGGGATTTGTGCGACATGTTACGGACGTGATCTTGCACGCGGTACGAAAGTCAATATGGGTGAAGCGGTGGGTGTTATTGCCGCGCAGTCCATTGGCGAACCGGGTACTCAGCTTACCATGCGGACGTTCCATATCGGGGGAACGGCCTCTGTGTCAGATAAATCCGTTATTGAAAGCTCTAATGAAGGTAAGGTCGTTTATGTTGACGGCAATGTCGTGGAGAATGCTGTCGGTCAATTCGTGGTTATGGGCCGCAATATGCAGGTCACGATCGTGAACGGCGACGGAAAAGAGCTCGAAGCGCATAAGGTCAGCTATGGTACACGTCTGTCAGTTAAAGACGGTGCAAAAGTAGCGCGCGGCGACCGCCTTGCGGAGTGGGATCCTTATGCCACGCCAATCGTAACGGAAGTCGGGGGTACGGTTCGCTTGCTTGATATTGTCGAGGGCGTATCGGCTAAGGAAGAAACCGACGAGGAAACAGGCATTTCCTCTAAAGTGATTATAGACTGGCGCTCAACCGCTAAAGGCTCAGAAATCCAGCCACTCGCCGTGATTGAGGATGATAACGGCGAACCTGTTAAGTTGGGTTCCGGCAATGTCGCGAAATATATGCTGGCCGTGGGCGCTATCCTGTCTGTTCAGGATGGTGATAAAATCAAACCCGGCGAGGTCATTGCGCGTATTGCTAAAGGCGGTGCGACCCAGCGTGATATTACCGGGGGTCTGCCGCGTGTGGCGGAACTGTTCGAGGCCCGTCGTCCGAAGGATGACGCGGTTATCGCGGATATTGATGGTAAGATTGAATTTGCGCGAGATTATAAAAACAAGCGTAAAATCCTGATCCATCCCGAAGACGAGACGCTTGAGCCGTCTTCATTCCTGATTGCCAAAGGTAAGCATATGCTGGTCCAGGACGGCGACATCGTGCGAAAGGGTGACTATCTGCTAGATGGTAATCCTGCCCCGCATGATATTTTACAGATCATGGGTGTTGAGGCCTTGGCACAATATCTCGTTGATGAAGTTCAGGGTGTTTACCGCCTTCAAGGCGTGCCGATTAATGACAAACATATTGAAGTGATTGTGCGTCAAATGCTCCAAAAGGTCGAAGTAACAGACCCGGGCGATAGTTCGCTGCTGCGCGGTGAGCAATTAGACCGTATTGAGTTTGAAAATGCGAATACCGCTTTGCTCGAGCGTAATAAAGATGCGGCCCCAGCGGTGGGAACACCTGTCTTGCTGGGTATCACCAAAGCTTCGCTCCAGACGAGGTCCTTCATTTCGGCAGCCTCCTTCCAGGAAACAACCCGCGTTCTGACGGAAGCGTCTGTGCATGGTAAGGAAGACTTGCTTGAAGGCTTGAAAGAAAATGTGATTGTCGGGCGACTTATTCCGGCAGGTACAGGTGGTAATCTGCGTAAATATCAGAAACTGGCCAATGATCGCGACCAGAAATTACTGGAAGAGCGCCGCATGGCCCAGCCTCAGCTCGAAGAGTTCCCTGAAGAGATTGAAGAAGGCGCAGCTGAATAGCGTAAACGCACATATAAGATTAAAAAGCCGCCTCTTTATTGGCGGCTTTTTTTATTTTAAAGTTTATAGTACGACATGTCTTATCTGTGATGATAGCTGTCGGTATCGAGGAAAGATATGCGCCAATTTCTACTTTTAATATTTACATGCCTAATCGCAGCCTGTGGTGCGCCAAAAAAGATAGAGCAAACGATCTTAAGCGCAGAAGAAATTACGCGCATACATAAAAATACACTTATCTTAGACTCGCATATCGATATACCGCTGGAATATATGGGTGAAATAGACCCGAGCGGTGACGCGCGGTTACAAGCAGATTTGCAGAAATTGGATGCGGGTGGAGTCGATGTGGCCTTTCTTATCGTTTACACACCTCAAGGCGCATTAGACACAGCCGAAGCCTATGAAGAGGCATGGGGAATTTCCGTAAAGCGCTCGCAAGCTATACATAAATTCTTGGAAAAATATGAACACCGCGTTGAGTTGGCGCGTACAGTCGCCGATACGCGTAGAATTGTCGAGAGTGGAAAAAAGGCTATATTGATTGGCTGGGAGAATGCTTACCCGCTAACATTATGTGGATCAGACCATGAATATAATTTAAAAATTTTCGGTAAGGCGAGCGATAAACGTGATTGCGGAAAACAAATATTAGAAATCAAAGCTGGGGCGCATTATGTCGGCCTTACCCATTTTGGGCATAATCAATTTGCCGACAGTTCAAACCCGCACCCGCAGCGTGATAAAAATAGGCCGCGTCATAATGGGGTATCAGAACAGGGTCGTGACCTTATCAAAACCCTCAATAAATTTGGGATTATGGTTGACGTGTCCCATGCTTCCAAAGCCTCGATGATGCAGGCCGCCGATTTATCGACCACGCCCATTATAGCCAGCCATTCAGGCGCTAAAGCTATTGGCGATCACCCGCGAAATCTGGATGATGAACAACTTCGCAAGATCGCCGCAATTGGCGGGGTCGCGCAAATGGTGGCTTTTGACGCTTATGTCAAACCTTTCACGTCTGAGCAAAAAGCATTTCAAAAGTCTTTGCGTGAGGAATTGGGATTAGAAACAGCCGATAAACGGCGTTCAGCCTCTGAAGAGGTCAAAGCCGAGTATAAGGAGCGCATAAAAGCTATCTGGGATATAAAGCCGCGCGCGACTATTGCTGATTTTGTTGACCATATTGATCACGCGGTAAAGGTGGCAGGGATTAATCATGTCGGCATTGCCTCAGATTTTGACGGAGGCGGCGGCCTTGATGGGTGGGAGGATGCCTCTCAAACCGCTAATGTGACCGCAGAATTGTTAAGGCGAGGCTATAGTGAAGGCGATATCGCCAAAATATGGGGGGAAAACCTCCTGCGGGTCATGGCCGCTGCCCAGTCCGCTGCGCAATCGCATAAAACAGGTCAATAAGCGCCCTGTTTAATGGGGTAGATTCTGGCCTAGTGTATAGCGCCGAAAAAAACCTTGAAATCACTGTTGACGGGGAGCGAATCCGCGCTTATACGGCACCTCGTCAATGAGATTGCTGTCTACGGGTTGCCGTAGAAACCTATCTTACGGCGATAAAAGGAACATTTGATCGCATATCGCGTGGAGTTTTGCGCGAATATATGCGGTTTTGTTGCAAATAACCTGTCTTTTCCCACAATGAAGAGGGATTAAAGGGGCGGGCTGTTTGCTTTTTGTGCAGGAAAAGGTCTGGTTTTATGCCAACTATTCAACAGCTAATCCGGAAGCCCCGGAAGGATAAACGTAAACGTAATAAGGTGCCGGCGCTAGAAGCCTGTCCGCAAAAGCGGGGCGTGTGTACGCGCGTCTATACAACGACTCCAAAAAAGCCGAATTCGGCGCTGCGGAAAGTGGCCAAAGTACGCCTAACAAACGGTTTTGAGGTTCTCTCATATATTCCGGGTGAGGGCCATAATCTGCAAGAGCACAGTGTGGTGCTTATTCGCGGCGGTCGTGTGAAAGACTTGCCGGGTGTGCGCTATCACGTATTACGCGGCGTTTTGGATACACAAGGTGTTAAGGATCGTCGTCAGCGTCGGTCCAAATATGGCGCTAAGCGTCCTAAGTAAACGGTTCGAGATAGGAATTTAGATAATGTCACGTCGTCACCGCGCAGAAAAAAGAGAGATTTTACCGGATCCGAAATTCGGCGATCTCGTCCTGTCAAAATTCATGAATGCCATTATGCTAGATGGCAAAAAGTCTGTAGCCGAAAAAATCGTTTACGGCGCTCTGGATATCGTTGAAGGCAAGGCTAAATCAGAGCCTATTCGGATTTTCCATGACGCGCTTGAGAATATTAAACCTGCTGTTGAGGTGCGATCGCGCCGCGTTGGGGGTGCAACCTATCAGGTGCCGGTTGAAGTGCGTCCAGAACGACGTCAGGCTCTGGCTATACGTTGGTTGGTCTCGGCTTCTCGTTCCCGAAATGAAAACACAATGCGCGAGCGCCTTGCGGGAGAATTACTCGACGCTTCAAATAATCGGGGCACAGCCGTTAAGAAACGCGAAGATACGCATAAAATGGCTGAAGCCAACCGCGCTTTCTCGCATTATCGCTGGTAAATTGGAATTATAGAGATCAATCATGGCACGCGAATACGACCTTAAAGATTATCGTAATTTTGGCATTATGGCGCATATTGATGCGGGTAAGACGACCTGCACAGAGCGCATTCTCTATTATACAGGCAAGAACCACAAAATTGCTGAGGTGCATGACGGTGCGGCCACGATGGACTGGATGGAACAAGAGCAAGAGCGCGGCATTACGATTACGTCTGCGGCGACGACATGTTTCTGGGCGGGTAAGCGCCTCAATATTATTGACACACCGGGTCACGTGGACTTCACAATTGAGGTCGAGCGCTCTTTACGGGTTCTGGACGGTGCTGTTGCGCTGCTAGACGCGAATGCCGGTGTTGAGCCTCAGACAGAAACTGTCTGGCGTCAGGCTGACAAATATAACGTCCCGCGTATGATCTTTATCAATAAAATGGACAAAATTGGCGCGGATTTTTACGCCTCGGTTCAATCCGTTAAAGATCGTTTGGGTGGGAACGCCTTGGAAATGCAATTGCCTATCGGTGCTGAGGACCAGTTTAAAGGCGTTGTCGATCTGGTTAAAAACTGTGCTTATGTTTGGGCTGACGAGGCCGATTTGGGTGCTAAATTTGATACGGTCGATATTCCGGCTGAAATGGCGGATAAAGCCGCTGAATACCGCGAGGCCTTGATCGAGGCTGTGGCCGATATGGACGATGCTGTCATGGAGGCCTATTTTGAAGGCGAGATGCCTGACGTTGAAACCATCCAGCGTCTTGTGCGCGCGGCGACAATAGCGGGTAAGGTTGTACCTGTTTTCTGCGGAACAGCGTTCAAGAACAAAGGTGTTCAGCCTTTATTGGATGCTGTTGTGGCTTATCTGCCAAGCCCGCTCGATATTGCCGCGATCAAGGGTATTGACGGCAAGACAGGCGAAGAGACTACGCGCCCGGCCTCTGATGACGAGCCACTCTCTATGCTGGCTTTTAAAATCATGAATGATAAATTTGTCGGAACGCTGACATTTTGCCGGATTTATTCGGGCAAGCTACAGACCGGCACGACTTTGCTGAATTCAGTTAAAGAGAGAAAAGAGCGCGTTGGTCGTATGATGATGATGCACTCAAATGACCGTGAGGACATCCAAGAGGCTTATGCGGGTGATATTATTGCTGTTGCGGGTCTAAAGGGCTCTACCACAGGGGATACTTTGTGTGATCAAAATGCGCCCGTTATTCTCGAGCGTATGGAGTTCCCTGATCCGGTTATCGAGATTGCGGTTGAGCCAAAATCAAAGGCTGACCAGGAGAAGCTCGGTATTGGCTTGCAGCGTTTAGCGGCAGAAGACCCGTCTTTCCGCGTTACAACGGATGAAGAGTCAGGCCAGACCATTATGGCGGGCATGGGCGAATTACATCTGGATATTCTGGTTGATCGTCTGAAGCGCGAATTTGGTGTAGAGGCAAATATTGGTCAGCCGCAAGTGGCCTACCGTGAGGCTTTGGCAGCCCCTGTTGATATTGACTACACCCATAAGAAACAGTCTGGTGGTTCGGGTCAATTTGGCCGGGTGAAAATCAGATTTGAGCCGCTTGAGCCGGGTTCTGGTATTGAATTTGAGAGTAAAGTTGTCGGTGGTAATGTGCCGAAAGAATATATTCCGGGCGTTGAAAAGGGTATTCGGACAATGTCTGAAACCGGCCTTTTGGCAGGCTTTCCGGTTATTGATTTTAAGGCCGAGCTTTATGACGGGGCTTATCATGATGTTGACTCCTCTGTGATGGCCTTTGAAATCGCTGCCCGTGCAGCGTTTCGCCAGATCAAGATTGAAGGCAAATTGAAATTGCTTGAGCCGATCATGAAGGTCGAGGTCGTAACGCCTGATGAATATATGGGCGATGTAATTGGTGATTTGAATTCACGCCGTGGCATGATTGAAGGCACGGAAATGCGCGGTAATGCAAATGTCGTGAACGCAATGGTGCCACTGGCCAATATGTTTGGCTACGTCAATGACTTGCGCTCAAAAACGCAGGGTCGCGCGCAGTTTACAATGACATTTGATCATTATGCTGCAACGCCGCAAGCCGTTGCAGATGAAGTAATTTCCAAGCAGGGCGGTGCGTAGGCAGCGCCCTGAGTGGTTTAAGATTTGGTTTTTAACTCCAATTAAGAAGAACGGAGAGCTAAAATGGCAAAAGAGAAGTTTGAGCGTAATAAGCCGCACGCGAATATTGGTACGATTG
>CAZHPV010000055.1:0-17405 GCA_964534845.1 uncultured Caulobacterales bacterium | reverse complement strand
GGATGTCGTGCGCGAACCGAGTGATTCTACGCTGCCTGTAACGGCAAGGCCCTGTCGGCAGCCAATGATCGCGATAATTAGAGCAAAGAATGGTGCTTTGATAAGGCCTACCCAAAAATTATTTATCGCCACCGTTTCACGCATTCGGGCGAAAAATAAAATGGGAGAAATATCTGTCGGCCCGAGCCAAGCGACCAGCATACCGCCTGCCAATCCGGACATCATGGCTGCAAATGTCAGAATAGGAGCGGAAACAAGACAGGCAATCGCCCTTGGAATTACGAGAGTTTCAAACCGGTCAAGACCGATAACCTGCATAGCATCAACCTCTTGGCGCATTTTCATCGCACCAATCTGCGCCGTAAAGGAAGAATCTGATCGCCCCGCCAACATGATCGCCGTAATCAACACGGCAAATTCTCGCAATACAGAGAAGCCGACAAGGTCAACCATAAATATTTGCGCCCCAAAGGCAGCCAATAGATTAGCCCCCATAAAGGCTATAACAGCTCCAATGAAAAAACTCAGGAGCATAATGATTGGTGCTGCGTTCAGACCAACGTCTTCAATCAAGGCAACAATGGCTTTCCAACGAAAACGGGCTGGGTTTAAAATAGATGCAACCAGAACCGTGAAAAATTTGCCTGTAAACGCCACCGTATCATAGGCTTCACTTAAAGCGCGTACAACCGCCTGCCCGAGACGGCTAAAAAGATCATACCAAGGGCGCGTTTCTTTCGGAAGCTGCCCCATAACCGCATCGGCTGCAGCCGCAATTAAAGTGCGTTTTCCACTCGTCGCCGAGGCTATATCCCACTCATGGCACCGACCCGGTTCACATCTTATAGCGCGGGCCAGAGCATAAGCCCCCGCCGTATCCAGATTGGTAACACCCCCAAAATCAAACCGCACTTTATTATAATCGTAATTTTTTGTTTCCCGAGAAAACTCGGGCTCTATCTTTCCAATCGTGCCAACGGTCCAATTTCCATAGCCAATGACCGTGAGGACATTCTCGCTTTCCTGTAAAGAAAAGCTGGGTAAATGTTGCAAGATTGGTTTTTCTTCTTCAGACATAGGTATAAACTGCAAAGACTAGCCATTCTCGTCAAGTTAATTAGGAAAATTTTGCGTCATTTAAATATCATAGAGCGAAGCTGGCCGGTTGCCGGTACATTCCGTATTGCGCGTAGCGCCTTACAAACTATCCCTGTTATTCAAGTTGTGATTTCCCAGAACGGCATATCTGGCCGGGGGGAATGTCGCCCTTATAGCCGGTATGAGGAAACCCAAACCTCGGTAAGATCACAGATAGAAAGCGTGCGCGGCGCAATCGAAGACGGCGAAAGTTCAAAGCGGCTTTTAGAACTTTTGCCCGCAGGGGCTGCGCGTAATGCACTAGATTGCGCCCTCTGGGACCTCAACGCTAAAATGACGGGACGCTCCGTGATCGACGCGTTAGGACTACCCGCACCAAGACCCCGTATAACAGCTTATACCCTCTCTATTGATAGCCCGAAAGCCATGGTGCAAGCTGCAAAATCCGCCGCCCAGTACCCCATTCTGAAAATAAAAATCGGCTCTCAAGGCGGCGATGAGGTAGCCCTTGCCATATTAAACGCCCGACCCGATGCCCGCTTAATTATTGATGCAAATGAAGCCCTTAACCCAGAAGCCCTCACCCAATTGCTTATCAAGTTAAAGGGGCATCGCATTGTAATGATCGAGCAGCCTTTACATGATGATATTTTCGACGCATTGCCGAAAAAGTCTCTTTTGGGTCCGAATGCCGCCAACATTCCGATTTGCGCCGATGAGAGCCTCCACACCGTCGATGATCTCGATAAACTCTGGCAAGCCGGCTACCGCGCTGTGAATGTGAAACTGGATAAATGCGGCGGATTAAGTGCCGCTTTGGAGCTTATGCAAACCGCCAAAGCTATGGGTTTTAAAATTATGGCCGGATGTATGGTCGGCTCCAGTCTGGCTATGGCGCCTATGATGATGCTTGAGAGCCTAGCCGACTTTATCGACCTTGATGGCCCGTTACTGCTGGCAAAAGATATAGAAAACGGATTGCAATATAACGGCACGACTATTCACCCGCCTAAAGCGGAACTCTGGGGCTAGGTGGAATGAAATCCGGTAATTAAGAGGTAGACAGCGAGCTCGGTGTTGCAGGCGTAAGATTTCTTACACGCGCTCCAAACGCATTCGTAATAGTGCTTAACGCATCGACATTGCGTTCAAACTCTTCGACGTCAGCTTGATTATCCGATGCACCCAGCTTTGAATAGGCACGTCCGAACACACTTTCAGCTTCACGTCCGGCCAAAACCGCTTTCTCTAACAGTGTCAATTCCTGACGCAAGCTTCCTTCGTCGGGTGCTACAGCTAAATATACCTCTGCGGCCTTGGTTGTTTGTTGGACGTGTTGACTTGCGAGACTGATATCGGAACGCACAGTGTCCACGGATTGCACCGATTGCAGATAGATACTTTGGGGCTTACCAAATTCATCTGCACTATCCATTCCGTTAAGTAAAATATTGGCTGTAACCGCGACTTTATTGCGTTCATCTTTCACGCTCCAACCTTTGGAGGTAAACGTTGCGTATAATTTACTGGCTGTACGTTCCACGACATTGCGTTCAATCGAGGGATTAGACACGGTTTCACCGGCGCTCGCAATATTCGCCAAGTCAACTGTAGCACAGCCGCTAACAAGAATTGCGGCTGATAATGTGAGCAAAAAACGAGTGCTCATAATTTGATTGCCCTTATAGGTTAATTTTTTTGCCCTATTGGGCATCCCTCTTTATAACAGCTCTATAATAAATATTTCCTGAACAGCTATCATTAAAAGACTGTTAAGTCAGACTTTTTGTAACATCAAGCCTGTTACGCATGAAATTCCGGCAAATGTCCAATTTTTAATTTAAAGTCTAAATTTCCATCATAATGATGTGATTTACATCAGCCAAATAACCACTCTAAATAGGGGTTTTCCCAAATACCAACAACCAAGACGATTAAAACAAAAACCGGGGCAATATATTTGGTCAGGAAGTAAAGCAAACTCGCTAGGCTTGAGTTCTCTAAAGATATTTGCCCTTTTGTAATGGCCTTGTCCATACGCCACCCCGTAAACAGCACAACAAGGAGCGCAGAAAGCGGTAACATTATCGGCCCCGTCAAACCGGTATCAATAAAATCGAAAAAGGCTTGATTGTAGATGAAAATAAAACCCAACGCGATCATAAGGCTTCCCATTAGCCAGCTCGACTTGGTCTTGCCAATCGAAAACTTCTCTGCCACCCATGCGACTATAGGTTCAAATAAGGAAATCGAAGACGTCAAAGCTGCGAATATAGCCAGAAAGAAAAATGTCCCGCCAATCATATTGCCAAATGGTGCTGTTGATAACGCCGTCGGCAAACTAATAAAGAAAATGCCCGCGCCCGCGTCCGGGTTAAGGCCAGAGCTAAACATGATCGGGAAAATCGCAAATCCAGCAATCATTGCCACAGCCGTATCCACCAAACCTACGGTTAAGGCCGCTTTGGGTATATTTATATTATCTGGCAAATATGAGCCATAGGTGATCATTATCGCGCTACCAATACCTAATGAGAAACAAGCTTGGCCAAGGGCGCTTGCTGCCACTTCACCATCAATTTTATCGAAATCAGGCGTAAAAAGGAATTTAACCGCCTTGAGTGTTCCCCCGGTGCTAAGGCCTGTTATAATCCCGTAAATTGACAAACAGGCCAACAGGACAAAGAAAATCGGCATTAAAGTTTTTGCCGCCATTTCAATACCGCGATTTACCCCGCGCGAGACGAGCCATATCGTCAAAAAGGCAAAGAGTAAAAACCACGGTATGACTTTAAATGGCGAATTTACAAGCCCGTTATCACCAGCAAATTGAGCCTCAATCTGAGCTGCGGATTGTCCATCAAAAGCCCCGCCTAGAAATTTCGGTATATAGGCCATGACCCAGGCGGCCACGACGCAGTAAAAGCTCACAATCAGAAAGGATGCAATCATACCTATCCATGCCGATGAAGCCCATTTTTTAGAGACATTACTGCGCTGTGCCAGATCTTCTACAGAGATCACGGCACTATTGGCACGGCCAGCACGTCCCATAAGATATTCGCTCATTAGAACCGGAATACCGACCAAAAATACGCAGGCAAGATATACAATTATAAAGGCACCGCCACCATTTGTTCCCGCTTCTGCAGAAAATCGCCAGAGATTTCCAAGCCCGACTGATGAGCCTACTGCGGCCATGATAAACGCAAAACGTGATGACCATTGTGCAGACCCCGGAGTGGTTATAGATGCCATATTAAATCCCTAGAATATTTTGGACACACATTCATAAATAAAGACACAAAGTCAAGCGATCCATAAAGTATAAGTCCGTTAAAGCGCGGTTCCCATCAAATCGAGTTAATTTTACGAAATATTTACTTACAACTATTAGTTGTTATAATTTATATACACCAATAGATAATTTAAAGGTTTTGGTCTTGCCGCATGATATACTCGATATCCTTGTTGTAGATGACCATTACGCAAACAGATTATTGGCAAAAACATTATTAGTGCGCCAAGGCCATGATGTCACGCTCGCAAATGATGGGAAAGCGTGTCTGGACATTTGTGCCCAAAAGGCGTTCGATTTAATCATACTCGATATTCAAATGCCTATTATGGACGGATTAACGGCTTTACGACACTTGCGTAAAACGAGTACTGATTGTCCAATCTTTGCGTTAACAGCCTATTGTGAACCCAAAGATATCAAGCATTATCTCGGCGCGGGTTTTAACACAGTCCTTACAAAACCCTTGAAAAAAAATGATATCGAATTAGCGTGGGAAGCACACAAAACCCAAATCACCAAGCGCTATCACAATCATCCCGAATACCACTTGCTCAACGCGCAAACTCTACCCGTTTCCTCTTCCCCGAAAACACCCGTCAGTATCGAACTTTTAGACGAGAACATCATTACCGAACTGTGTCACGTCATCAATCCAGAAAATAGACAACGCCTACTCATAGCTTTTTGGGAGGAAATGGATGACTTAATGTCCCAAATGCTTATTCAGGCTCGCCAAATAAACAATTCGAATACAAATACGCTTAGCCAATTTCGGAAAAATGCCCATAGCATTAAAGGCACTTCGATCAATGTCGGTGCCTTGCGGTGCAGCCGCCTTGCCGCGCAATTGCAAAACTCTCCTATCGAACACATCCCTGATCTTTTGGAGTCCTTGCAACACACATTCACACTAACGCGCACAGCTTTAAAAAAGGAATTTTCTGTCCTAAAAACCACTTACCATGGTTTATCGACCCCCGCCGCGCGGTAATTCACTTTTCATATGCAGCTGACAGGATAAGACCAATCCAAAGCCAAACATTGTGGTTAAAATCACCGTGCCGCCATAAGATATAAGTGGCAGAGGAACACCAACGACCGGCATAAGCCCTGTCACCATTCCCAAATTGATGAATATATAGAGCGTAAAAGTCGTTATAGTGCCCAGTATCAAAAGCTGGGAAAATAAATTTTTGCATTGCAAAGCCAGCCAGGTTGTTAGGGCGATTAAAGCGGCATAAATGCTCATGGTCAAAATACCACCCAAAAGGCCAAATTCTTCGCCGATGACTGTGAAAATAAAATCCGTCCTGTTTTCAGGCACCCAACCCGATTGTCTTTGTGTTCCGTTCATAAAGCCCTTGCCAGAAAAACCACCACTGCCCAGTGCAATCTTCGATTGGGTGATGTGATAGCCTGCGCCCGTCGGATCACGCCCCGGGTCAAAGAATGTCAGTAGGCGTGACCTCTGGTACTCCTTTAATCCAAAGCGAATAAAGAGCGGCAAAATGACAATCATGGAAATCAAAGCCGAGACAATTATGCGCCGATTGATCCCGGCGAGAAAGACAATAGCAATACCCGTTGACGCCAATAACAACGTTGTCCCCAAATCAGGTTGACGTAAAACAAATTGTACAGGCAGCGCGATTAACAATAATGCGCCCGCGACACCACTTATATGAGACACATGTTGGGCTTCGAGATCATTATAGAACCGAGCAAGTGCTAGCACTAAGGCAAGTTTCATCAGTTCTGAAGGTTGTAGACGAAAAAGACCTAAGTCCAGCCATCTCTGCGAGCCATTAACGCTCACCCCGACTAAATCGACGCCTAGAAGTAGTAATAAGGCAAACGCATAAATCGGATAAGCCAAGGAATACCAAACTTTAATATCCGTTAGCGCCACGCAAATTAATAGGCCTCCCGTGAGAATAAGGCGCACGAGATGTTGCATAGCGCCGTGAGACCAGACACCGTCAGTGGCCGCATAAATCATTGCAACACCGATAAATCCCAAGAGATAAATCAATGTCAATAAAAGGAGATTGATCTCAAACAGTTTTGACATGATCGCATTTATCATGAGGGCGATCTCACAGTTTTGATAAGGTCTTCTGGCGCCGGATCGTCCGTTTCAGCTTTACTAAACCCATCTCTTTCCAAAGCTCTTTGCAATAAGCTGCGCGCGATAAATGCCGCCTTTTTTGCTCCTGAACCGCCGTGCTCGACCATAACCGATGCGGCAAAACGCGGTTCATGAAACGGCGCATAGCCAACAAATATAGAATGGTCCCGCAATTTCCACGGCAAATTTCGGTTATGGATAACACCCGAAAGCCGTTCAGATTGCGAAATGCCCCGCACCTGCCCCGTTCCGGTCTTTCCC
This sequence comes from uncultured Caulobacterales bacterium, assembly GCA_964534845.1. GTDB lineage: Bacteria > Pseudomonadota > Alphaproteobacteria > Caulobacterales > Maricaulaceae > CALCKU01. Next base: position 10,617 of record CAZHPV010000055.1, on the reverse strand, counting down.
GCCATATTCACATCTTCCAAATACCATTCCTCAGGTTTATAACCGGTTCCGCCGACTTCCTGCACAACGGCCGCCATTGCGTCTTGCACGAGAGATAAATGAACAGGGTCAATGCCGAGGTCTTCGAAATCAGGGGCGTCATTCCCGATAATTAAAAAAGGCTCTACCGCCTTGCGACCATTAGCCAGTCTGGCGGTCATTACGGCCAATTGCAACGGGCTGGCCAAAACATAGCCTTGTCCTATTGAGGCATTATATGTGTCTCCGGTTCTCCACGCCTGATTTAATCGCTTACGCTTCCATTCAGGTGTCGGTACTATACCGCTCGTCTGCCCCGCTAGAGCAAAATCATATTTCTGTCCCAATCCCAGTCGTCTGGCCATATCCGCAATTGCTTCAATCCCAATACGGTCCGCAATTTCGTAGAAATAGACATCGCATGAATGTTTCAGCGCACCCCGCATAGAGATATCGCCGTGTCCCTTACGTAACCAGCAATGAAAATGTCGTCGTCCGAGACGCACTTTCCCAGAACAAAATATTTCCTCTCTCGGGTCGATGAGCCCAGTTTTTAAAGCGGCAAGCATCACAACCATTTTAAAAGTGGAGGCCGGCGGATACCCGCCACCCATAACCTTGTTAAATTGTGGGCGCTTTTCGTCACTATTCATGCGTTCCATATCGGCGCGGGTAAGGCCCGAAACAAAAAGGTTTCCGTCAAATGTAGGCATGGACAGCAAGCAGCGTAGCTCGCCCGTCAAGACATCTATGACAACCGCACCGCCGCTTTCGTCCTTGAAAAGCTCGGCTCCAAATCTCTGAAGGTCTGCATCCAGAGTGAGGTTTATATCTTTACCCTGTTTCGCCCGCTCACTTTCGTCCGGCCATTCGCGCACCACACGTCCAACAGGATTCACTTCAACTTTTAAGCGGCCCGATTGTCCTCGCAAAGCTTTGTCTGCCGCAGCTTCAACACCCGTCTTACCAACCCTGAAAGTCGGTTGGCGTAAAAGCGGGTCATTGTCTTTTTCAATATCCCTTGCACTAGCCCGTCCCACATAACCCAAAACATGCGCAAAAACGCCGCCATTGGGATAGGAGCGTTTCTCTCCGACTTCGGGTATGACACCCGCTATATCGGGTGTACGAAGATTAATACGGGAAAACGTATTCCAGTCTATGTTCTCGTCGACAAGCACGGGAATAAAACTGGCGTGATCGCGCACATCCTTCAAAATACGCTGACGGGTTTTCGGTTGTAGAGTTATAGTTTCGCCGATCAAATCCAGTGTCTTAGGTAAATTCTTGACCTGCTCCGGTAACATCAGCACACGGTAATTTTGCTCATTAATAGCCAAGGCTTCGCCAAATCGGTCTAATATGCGTCCTCGCGACGGGATAAGTAAATTGAAGTTAAAACGGTTCTTATCGGATAAGACCTGATAATCTGTGGAGCGGACGACCTGTAAGTAATAAAGGCGGCTAGCAAGCGCGCCAAACCCAGCGACCCCACCGGCGGCTAACATAAAAACCCGGCGGTTTAAGGTCTGGCTATCTATCTCATTTTCTACGGCCATAACTAAATATCTTCACCAGAACGCAGGAGCCTTCGGCTAAATTTCCAAATGAAAAAATAGATTGGAAACAAAAACAATATCACCCCAATTCTAATCAACAAGCTTTCTAATTCAAAAGGTATTCGCATAAGGACACTAAAAAACAAGACGAAGATTACAACGCATAATATAACGACAAAAAATTGTCGCCAAACATTCCAAAATGGACTCACCTGCCGACAGCGGAAAAAGGTAAACACGACCACAAATATAAATGCACTCATGCCTAAGGGTTGAGCGTTTACTACATCTTGAAATAAGCCAGCGCAAAAAACGAAAAATAAGGAAAAAAGCGGCGCAGCCATGCGTGGCCACAAAAAGATCCCCATTAAGGGAAGATCAATCAGTCCAATTTCAATGTCGCCAAAATGGATATTTATCAATCCCAAAACCACAAGCAATAAAACAATTGCTAAACCAGAAAGGGCTAAGGGAATATTATCTGCAAGATCGTCAAGACGCGTATCCATTAGGGATTTTGCTCTTCTTGATTAATCGCAGCATTCGAGATCTCGTCTGTCTTTAAATCCTCTGGTGGCTGCGTCTCGGCAGCTTGGTTCTCACCCTCCCCGGTCGTGGCCGGATTTTGTGATAAGTCCTCTTGGTTCAACTCACCATTTTCCCCGTCATCCTCTTCCGGCGCTATGACAGGCGTAAAAGGTACAACAAGAACCCAGTCTATCGATTCGCGTAAGGCATATAGCTCGACCTTTAACTCTCCCGTTTTAAGCTCTCTTACAATGCCAATAGGCAAACCGCGCGGTAAGATACCGTCATCGCCAGATGTAATGACTTCGTCCCCGTTCTGCCAATCCGCGAAATTCGAGACATAGGACAAACCAGGATAATCTGTATTATCCCCGCTTAATATGGCCCGACCATCCGTACGCAACGTCATCACGGGAATACGGCTATTTAAGTCTGTTAGCATAAGCACGCGCGAAGACGTCTTTCCCGCACGAACAACATGGCCGTAAAGCCCAAGGGCCGTCATCACACCATATCCTTTTTTTATACCCTGTCTCGTGCCGGAATTTACAAGAGCTGAGCGTACAAATGGGCCTGCACGTTCGGAAACAGCGCGGGCTGCAATACGTTCACCGATAATATTCGGGGCCTTTTTGACATTCAATAAAGTCTCGAGCTCGGTAATTTTAAGAGCCAGCGTATTAGCCCGTATATCCGTATCCCGTAGGCGGTTTATTTCTTGCTTTAGGGCTTCATTTTCTCGGGTAATATCCTGACGACTGCGCAGGTCAGAAAAGAGGTCTTCCGCACCGCGGATTGGAATTGTCAGGTAAGAAAGAAAACCCGCCACACCATCTTCAACTTGGGTCAACATACGGTTGTTGCTTAAAGGTTCTCCGCGCGAAACCAAAAACATAATCAAACTGAGTACAGATAAAACCGCAATAGCTATCCGTGTGATGATCCGTTTTCGACGCGTTCTTTCAAAGCTCGAACCGGCCATACATGCGAAACCTTTTAAATTGAAAGAACTGTCCGTTAATGCTGTTATAAGCCATTAACGCACTTTCTCAAAATACCATTTAGCGTGTGACCGGATAAACGCCCGCGTTAAATTCCGCTCGTCAAGACGCTTTTCCATTTTTTCAGGTTTTCAACGACCGTACCAGAGCCGCGCACAACACAGAATAAGGGGTCATCGGCAATCGAAACAGGCAGGCCGGTACGCTTACGCAGTTCGGTGTCCAGATTATTCAATAAGGCACCACCGCCCGTTAGCATAATCCCTTTATCGACAATATCTGCAGCCAATTCGGGAGGCGTTGCTTCCAAAGCACTTTTAACGGCTTCAACTATTTGCTCGACAGGTTCGGCGAGGCTTTCGACAATCATGGCTTCTGTCACACGTATTTCACGCGGCACACCGTTCATGAGGTCCCGGCCCTTGATTTGAATACTCATGCCTTCATTATCTTCAGGCATTGTGGCAGACCCGATTTCTTTTTTGACTTTCTCCGCACTTTTCTCGCCGAGTAATAAATTCGTGGTGCGGCGTATATATTGCACAATCGCATCATCCATTTTGTCACCGCCTACGCGGACTGAACGGGAATACACAATTCCGTCCAGAGACAGAACCGCAACCTCGGTGGTTCCCCCGCCAATATCAACAACCATGGACCCGGCGGGTTCATGAATTGGTAGTCCCGCCCCAAGAGCGGCGGCCATGGGTTCCTCTATCAAATACACATCCCGCGACCCGGCACGCAGTGCACTTTCATGAATAGCCCGGCGTTCAACATTCGTCGCGCCGGACGGAACGCAAATCACAACTTTCGGCTTGGGTTTGATAAAACGGTTTCGTCCATGCACTTTCTTGATGAAATAGGCGATCATGCGCTCGGCCACATCAAAGTCGGCAATCACACCATCTTTCATGGGGCGAATGGCTTCAATATTTCCCGGCGTACGCCCTAGCATCAAACTGGCTTCAGCCCCGAAAGCATGCGGTTCTCTACGACCGTTTTTAAGTGAAAAGGCCACCACTGATGGCTCATTAAGAACAATGTCCTGTCCCTTGGCATAGATCAGGGTATTAGCTGTCCCCAAATCAATAGCTATATCTGTTGAAAAATACCCAAACATCGCGAAAAATGAGACCCTGACTCTATAATATTATTTATCTTCAATCACCTGATAGCACTAACAGATTATAAATTAAAGACGTTGATTCTACCCGGCTCTATATGGCGCAACCTTTATGTAAATTGCAAGTAGGGCGAGGTCCCAATTTTGTATTTATATCTATTTATGAGCACTTAAGTCCCCTTACCCGTCATCTGATCTCTATCCGTAAAAATTTCCGGCGATTCATCGGCGACCGTTTGACTCATGATGCGCCGGCGCGCCCACAACATTCCGGCAATACACACCGCCGCCAAGCTAAAAGACACTGCGGCTAAAACGGCTTTTTGGTCCGCTAACGTTCCATCTATACCTTGCCCCAGTAAGGCTATTACAGCGATTTTCGGAATGATACCGAGTGCCGTACCCAGTAAGAAAACCAAAAGAGACATGCCAGAAATACCGGCAGCCATATTAACGATAACAAACGGGCCGCTTGGTACCAACCGGATAAGGAAACTCATACCAAACCCGTTTTCGCGTATTAGACCGACGAGACGTTTAATGGTCTGTCCGCGGTAAGCTTCCAGATGTTTTGCGCCCAGATATTTCGCGACAACAAATCCCGTCAATGCCGATAGCAAGCTTGCTCCCCACGCATAAATAGCCCCGTAAAGCGGGCCGAAGACTATAACGGATACAGCGATTAGGCTCCATTGCGGCACACCCAGAAAAGCGGCGAGGATGAAAACACACGCCGTCACAGGAAAGGCCCAAGAGGATTCCTGAACATGTTTTAGCGGTTCGAAGATATCGTCTTGGTTTATGCCCAAAACATGGCGTCCGTAAATCAACAGAGCTATAACGAAAATTATTACGCCGAGCATCAAGGCAACAGACCGGAGCGTTTGCCGATCTGTACGATTAAAATACTCTACAACTGATTTCACCATGATAAGCTTCGAGCAAGTTTATTTTCAAAATTTTCGTAATCTAACGGGGCTTCCAACCAATTCCAATTCGAACCTCGCATTTGTCCACGCGACCATGTAAATTGTCGCTTGGCAAAACGGCGGCTCTCACGCTGTGCGTTTTCAATAGCCTCCGCCTCAGATAAGCTCCCGTCTTGCAAGGCTAGAAGTTGAGGTACGCCAATTGCCTTCATAACCGGAAGGCTCTTAGATAGATTGCGACGTGATAAGTTGGCCACTTCCTTAGCTCCGCCCATTGAAATCATAGTCTTAAACCGGGCATTAATACGAGTATAGAGCGCCGCGCGCTCAGGCATTAAAGCTGCACCTAGCCAGAATTTGGGCGGGACAACAGGTCGGGTTTGTTGTTGCCAGACACTTAACGGGGCCTTGGTTCCAAGAGCGACACTCACAATGCGTAGCAGCCTTTGCGGGTCATGGCCTAAAACCTTTTCGCTTGCCACAGGATCGAGAGTTTGAGCGCGCGCGCGCAGCGCCTCAATACCTTGGCGCGTTAAAATGGCATGCGCATCTTGCACGGCGTCCTCACTTGGGTTGGGAATATTCGCCAGACCTTGCGTAAGCGCTTTAAAATATAAACCCGTCCCACCAACAAGAATCGGCGTTTTATGTCTTCCTAAAATATCCAGAATAATGGGCGTTACCTCATTAATCCAATCTCCGACTGAATAGCGAACGTCTCCCCCGACGTGCCCAAAGAGATGGTGCGGTATATTTTCCATCTCGGATATGTCTGGTCTGGCGGATAAAATTCGCAAATCGGCATATACTTGCAACGCATCTGCATTTATTATTTCGCCTGCGTATTTTTTTGCCAAAGAAACTGCCCACGCACTCTTGCCGCTGGCCGTTGGGCCTGCAATACACACCACCAGTCTTGGAAAAAAAGGTTTTACAGTCATGACGTCGCCCTTACCCCATATTGCAACAATTGTCCTTGCAAAAAAGGATGAAGCGGGTTTTCAAAAAGCGCAGGATATTTTAGCCCCCCACGGCTCTATAACGGTTCTTGGGCAAAATAAGGCTTTTGATTGCACTTTGTCAGAGAGTTTTGACAGCACTGATGGCGCCAAGGCCTTTAAAACCGAGCAGGCGCGCATTTTGCAGACCTTGGAAACGCAGGGGATTACGGCGGATGTTTGTGTGCAACCCGGAGCTGGTCGCCGTAAAGGGTTGTTGATGTGCGATATGGACTCAACCCTGATTGGTCAGGAATGCATAGATGAATTGGCTGATTTCGCCGGTGTCAAAGACAGGGTAAGCGCTATCACCGAACAGGCCATGCGCGGAGAGATAGACTTTGAGGGAGCCTTAAAAGCTCGCGTAGGCCTGTTAAAGGGCCTTGATATTTCCGTTTTAGAACGTTGTTTTGAGGACCGCATCCATTTAAACGCCGGCGCAAGAATATTATGCCAGACCATGAAAGCGCTAGGCGCAAAAACGGCTATCGTTTCGGGCGGGTTTACCTTCTTTACCGGACGTATCAAAGAAGCCTGCGGGTTTGATACCGATCAGGCCAATATCCTAATCGAAAAGGCTAATAAATTATCCGGCAAAGTCGGCATGCCTATATTAGGCCGGGAAGCTAAATTCGAAGCCCTAAAACAGGCGAGTCAGGATATAGGTGGTACTTTAAATTCAGTGGCTATTGGTGACGGGGCCAATGATCTGGCAATGATAACCGCTGCGGGTCTGGGTATAGCCTACCGCGCTAAACCCGCAGTCGCAGCAGCGGCGCATTGCGCAATTAATCACAGCGACCTGACAACAGCGCTATATTATCAGGGTATTTCCGAAGACATGTTTATACTGGATTAAAGGCCTGTTTAGATTAAAGCTAAGGCTAAGACCCGAGAGCGTAAAATTTATAATTTCCACGCTGGTTTACAAGAATTGTAATTGTTTCGCCTTCGTTTTGCGCAGCGTTTATCAACTCTTCGAAATTTTCCGGATTTTCAACAGGTTCAAAATTTATTTCTTCAATAATATCACCGCGTGATAACTTGCCAGCCGCCTCGCTTCTTGACTTGACCCCGACCACGCGCACGCCAGTAATTTCGGATTTTATTTTATATTTCCGGCGCACAGATTCTGTTAGCGCTTCAACAGAAATACCCATGGCAACCCGGTCGGCATTCGCTTCTTCCAACTCACGTTTTGCGACGTCGGCTTTCGTGACCTTTTCCTTAAGGCGTTCAATAACCGGCTCTGCTGTTCGCGTTTTGCCTTTTCGGATATAGGTCAAAGACAAGCCCTCATCAATCGGTGCTTCTGCTATCAAACGAAAAAGGCGTCTTCGCGTTTTAATGTCTTCCTTACCGACTTTCACAATCACATCATTTCGCTTAAGTCCGGCCTTGCTCGCCGGTGAATCTTTTTGTACGCGCGTGACAATGACACCGTCTGTGGATTTAAGCTTTAAGCTTTTTGCTAAGTCATCGGTGAGGCTATTAACGCTAACCCCCAAACGGCCTCGCCGCGTTTCTCCGTATTGACGCAACTGGTTTGCAACGCTTTTAGCCAAATCAGCCGGAACAGAAAAACTAATTCCGACACTATATCCTGTAGGGGATAATATCGCCGTATTCACCCCAACGACATCCCCTTCCATGTTAAATAAAGGTCCGCCTGAATTTCCTTTATTTATCGCAACATCGGTTTGGATAAAGTCATCATAACTACCGTGATCTATTTCGCGGTTACGAGCCGAGATAATGCCGGCTGCTACAGAGCCGCTATAGCCAAACGGATTTCCGATTGCCATGACCCACTCGCCGACCTTACCAGCGCCCGGCTCGGCAAATTTAACGAAAGGAAAAGGGTCCTTACTTTCAATTTTCAACAAGGCGATATCCGTTGACGGGTCGCGCCCAAGCAATTCGGCCTCATAGGATTGGCCGTTTGGAAAGGTGACTTCAATTATATCAGCATCTTCGATGACGTGATTATTGGTGACAATATGTCCGTCTGCATCAATGACAAAACCCGATCCCAATGATTTTGATACGGACCCTCCTTCTCCCCCTTGCCCACCAAAGAAATCATTAAAGCGTTCCAAAGGCGAACCTTCGGGAAACGCTGGAAGGGTTTCTGTTATCTCAACGGTTTGCGCCGTCGAAATATTCACCACGGCAGGGCTAAGGCGCTCGGCCAGTTCAGAGAAGCCATCTGGCGCATTATGTGTCCAGCCTTCAATGGGGCTAAGAGCGAAAACCAGCGCCAAACCTACTGAACTAATAACGAGTCGAGAAAGAGATTTCATATAATAAATGTATCCATTCTATAGAGTTTTCCAAATCACATTAACGTCTTCGCGTTGAAGGTTTTATGACACGGATTTCAGTGCCAGTACAATTAAACCCACACCAAGTGCGACGGAAAAAAGTCCCGCCCGGTGTAAAACCTTATCACCCAACATGAGGGCTTCACGATACACCTCGCGCATTTGTCGTGGAAAAATGGCCCAGCCAACGCCTTCAATAGCCAAGCATCCACCAAAGGCTATCAGACTTATTGTCCAGAAGGTCATCGCCGATCTAATCGCAATCTAAACCGTTTTAGGCGCCAATTAGCGGCGCCCACGCGGTCCGCGTTGATCATCCAGATAGCCTAGAAAATCGGAATTAGGCGAGAGCACGTAAGTAGTACCGGTTCCAAGCCCTTTTTTATACGCTTCCATTGAGCGGTAAAAAGCGAAGAATTCGGGGTCTTGATTATAGGCTTTCGCGTAAACATTATTACGCTCTTGGTCGCCCTCACCGCGGATAATTTCAGCTTTTTGTTGCGCTTCAGCGCGGATAATCGTGGCTGTTTTCTCTGCCGTCGAGCGGATTTCCAGCGCGCGCTCACGCCCTTCAGAACGAATAAGTTCAGCCTTTTGCGTCCGTTCCGTGACCATGCGGTTAAAGACTTGCTCGGTATTCGCGCGCGGGAGGTCAGCGCGTTTAATCCGCACATCAATAATTTCTATTCCGAAATTTTTATCTTTCACAACATTATTGGACACTTGCTGAATTTCAGCCATGAGTTCGGCACGTTTACCCGCAATGATTTCGGGACGATCCACACGGCCCAAAACGTCACGCAAAGTCGAGTCCATAATTGATTGCAATTGCAACTGCGCGCCGCGCTCAGTTTGTAAGGCTTCGTAAAAACTTACCCCGTCCACAATCCGGTACCGAATAAAGGCATCAACAACGAGACGCTCTTGATCCGCTGCAACAAGCTCGACCGGTTGAAGATCAACTTCAAGATTACGACGATCAAGGCGCACGACAGTTTCAATCGGCAATTTCAACTTCAAGCCCGCATCCGTGTCATTGCCCCACGGGTTTTCGACGCGCTTGGCTTCGCCAAATTCTAATATAAGCGCCTGCTCATACTCTTTTACCGTATGGGTACAGGTCACAATAATGAGTAAAAGAAGTCCAACTAAAATAACGAGGATAGGTGCCTTTTGCATTACTGACCTCCCTTTTTCTTATTTAACTGATCAAGCGGGAGATACGGGACAACGCCCGACCCGCCCGTTTCGTCTAAAATGATTTTATCCGCCGGGCCGTAGACCTGTTCAATCGTTTCCAGATACATACGCTGACGCGTGACGCGCGGTGCGGCTTTATATTCTTTTAAAATCAAATTAAAGCGCTCGGCTTCACCTTTGGCTTCAGCCACAACACGCCCTTTATAGGCTTCCGCATTTTGGATAATCTGGGCCGCTTCACCACGGGCTTCCGGTACAACCGTATTTTGATATTTCGTGGCTTCGTTCTCAAAAGTTTCTTTTTCTTGAACCGCATCCACGACATCTCTAAAAGCATCAACAACACGACCTTCCGGCGCATCCGCTTTCTGGAGTTGCACTTCGACGACTTCAATCCCGGCCAGATATTCGTCCAATGTTTCCTGCATAAGGTCTCGCACAGCAATTGTGGTATTTAATCGATCTGTCGTGATGATTTTCTCAAGTTCGCTTTTACCAATAATCTCTCGCATTGCGCTTTCCGCGACCGCACGCAAGGCGACAGCGGGCTCATCGACTTCGAAAATATAATCCTTCAAATCGTTAATCCGCCATAGCACGGTGAAATCAATATCGACGATATTTTCATCACCTGTGAGCATGAGACTTGAATTATCATTCCCGCCAATCGTCGTTTTTTGCACGACGCGTGTGCGCCGTTTTTCAACAATCTCAAAAGGGGTCGGAAATTTAAAGTTTAGGCCTGGCGGCGCTGTGCGCTGATATTTCCCAAAACGTAGAACGACAGCTTCCTCTTGCTGGTCAACCTGATAGATACAGGAAATCAGCATGGCAAGCAGACCAATGATAAGGACCATCCCTATCGGGCCGGCTTTAGAGAACAAATCATTACCCCCGCCGCCAGAACCTCTGCGACCCCGACGACCACCCCCGC
>CAZHPV010000054.1:0-17551 GCA_964534845.1 uncultured Caulobacterales bacterium | reverse complement strand
CCATAATATTGCTAGGTTCTACAATGCGCTATTAAACATATAACGTAACTCTAACGAGGAGTTTGAAATGGATTTGGGTCTAAAAGGTAAAAAAGTTATCGTCACAGGCGGCAGCCGGGGTTTAGGGCGCGCCGCCTTAGAACAATTTGCAAAAGAAGGCGCGGATGTCGCTTTTTTCTCGCGCAATGCGGATCAAGTCAAGGCCGCCGCAAAAGACCTTTCAAAACATGGGGGTAAAGTCTTTGCCGAGGCCCTCGAAGTCGACAAAATGCCCGCTTACGCGAAATGGCTTGAAAAAGCTGTTAAAGAGCTCGGCGGATGTGATATTTTTGTCCATAATATCAGTTCTTCTGGCGCTGGTGCAACGGGCGATTGGGACAAAACCTTTAACCTCGATATTAAATCAGCTGTGCAGTCTATCGAAACTCTTACACCCGCTCTTGAAAAATCTGCGGATGGGTCTGTTATTTTTATGTCCTCGACAGCGGCTGTAGAGACCTTCTTTGTACCCCAAGCCTTTAATGCGCTAAAAGCCGCTCTGATCACTTATGGAAGCCAGCTGGCCCAAGCTCTAGGGCCAAAGGGTATCCGCGTAAATATAGTCTCGCCGGGACCTATCTCATATCCGGGCGGGAACTGGGCAACAATTAAAGAAGGCAAACCAGAATTTTATGCAGCGACCGAGGCTCAGATGGCTCTTGGACGGTTCGGAACGCCAGATGACGTTGCCAAATCAGTCGTATTCCTTGCCAGCCCGGCGTCTAGCTATACAACGGGTACAAATATTATCATTGATGGTGGTTACACGAAACGCGTTCAGTTTTAAATGAACCGTTTATTTTAGGAACCAGCCGCCTCTAGGCGGCTTTTTTTCTGCTCACGCCTCAAAGCAACATATAATCCAGAGCCGATAATGATGGGCGCGCCGATCCAAATAGCGGGCCCGGGCCAGAAATCCCAAATCAGATAGCCATAAATGGTCGACCAGATCAGGTGACTGTAATCTATGGGTGCAGTCAAAGAAATTGGCGCATATTTCAAAGATTCAGATAAAGCTATCTGTCCGGTGGCGCCACAAAATCCAATAGCCGCCATCATCAAATAAATAAGGGGCGAATGAAAAGACCCAACGAAAAACAAAGCCACTCCAATGACCGGTATCGCCATCAAGGTGAACCAGAAAACGATCGCCGTTGAGCTTTCCGTTGAGCTAAGGTGTTTTATCAGAATAAAAGCATAAGATGCTGCAATAACGGCTCCGAATGCCATAAGCGCGCCGTGGAGCGCAATTTGACTTTGCCCGGGCTGCACCACAATCAATACACCTAGAAAACCGATTATCATGGCCATCCAGCGCCGTAGCCCAACGACTTCTTTTAGAAAAATGATGGAAAGAATAGTCCCGACAATAGGCGCGGTAAAGGATATGGTCGCTAATTCCGGGAGCTGCAAAATTAGCGTGGCTTGAAAGGTCAAAGCCATAGCAATCACGCCTGCCAGAGTTCGAAAGAAATGCAATCGGAGTCGCTTTGTTTTCATCGTGGCAAGTCTGCCCCGCACAGCCACCCAGCTAAACACAAATAAAAACCCGAACAGAAATCGGTAAAACAAGCTCTCAAGGGCGTTGACTCCCATGTCGCCAGCAATCTTTACGATCATAATCATAGAGGCGAGCATGAAAACCGCTACAAACCGGAGCACCATACCGTAGCCCGGCCGCATAGCAAAATCGGGCTTATATTCAGCTCGCATTAAAAAGTGCTGACCTCACTCAGCCGGCCACCCTCTTTTGCCAGTTTTTCCAAAAGCGGAGAGGGCGTAAACTCGTCTCCATATTTTGCTTCAAATTCTTTGAGTTTTGCGACTATTTTTGGCAATCCAATTGTATCTGCCCAAAACATTGGGCCGCCGCGATAGAGCGGCCAATTATATCCCTTAATACACGCCATATCGATATCAGAGGCACGCAGAGCTATGCCCTCGTCTAAGACTTTCGCACCCTCATTAATGATGGGATATATTTGCCGCGCGAGAATTTCTTCTTTATCGGCCTGATAAGGTTCAACCTTGTGATAAGCAGCGACGTCCGCGAGAACATCTATCGCGATTGGCGATAAAGTCCGTGAACGGTTATCATCATAATCATAAGTTCCCATTTTATTCTTTTGGCCTAATCGTCCGCGTTTCACCATCTCTCCCCAATAGGTAATTTCATTTGACCCGCGTCCCAACACATCAAGACCCACAAGGTCTAAGACTTGAAACGGCCCCATAGCGAAACCGTAATCATAGATGACTTTATCAATGAGCTCTGGTGAATTGCCCTGTAAGGCCAGCATTGTCGAATGCGTCCGACGAACAGACATCACGCGATTAGCGATAAAGCCATAGCCCACGCGCGATAGCACGGGCGTTTTACTAATTTTACCAGCGAGTTTCATACTGGTATTGATGATATCTTTATGTGTCTTATCCGTCCGAACCACTTCAAGCAGCTTCATCACATTGGCAGGTGAGAAGAAGTGCAATCCAACAACGTCTTCTGGGCGGCTCGTCACCTCCCCAATCTCATCTATATCCAGATAGGAGGTATTGGAGGCGAGTATCGCACCGTCCTTGGCAATTTTATCTATCTTGCTAAAAACGTCCTTTTTGATGGGCATTGTCTCAAACACGGCTTCGATGATGAGATCAGCATCGCTTAACCCGGCATAGTCAATCGTCGGCGAAATTAACCCCATGCGCTCTTCCACTTGCTCTGCCGTAAGACGACCTCTTTTTGCGGACCTTTCGTAATTACCGCGTATAACTGAAATGCCGCGCTTTAACGCCTCCTCAGTTTGCTCCACCAATGTTACAGGCAAACCAATATTGAGGAAGTTCATCGCGATACCACCGCCCATTGTTCCAGCGCCAATAACGCCCACACTCTCGATTTTCCGCGTCGGGGTATTTTTAGCAATATCAGGAATTTTATTAACAGCACGCTCGGCAAAGAAGGCATATTTTTGCGCATTGGCAGCTTCTGTCCCTTGAAGTTCCATAAAGAGTTCGCGTTCACGTTTTTTACCCGCATCATAGGGTAGATCAGCAGCAGCTTGCACGGCTTTGATGATATTTTCCGGGGCTGGAAAGCCTCTAAATTTACGCGCATTTTTTTGGCGAAACTTATCATAAATTTCTGCATTTCCGCGGTATTGTTCGACCATATCTTGACGATCGCGCACCCGCTTCACCGGGAGCTTTTCATCAATAACTTTGCGCGCAAATGCGACCGCATCGCTACGTAGATTATTTTCACTGGCAAGACCATCTATAACGCCAAAATCTAATGCCTCTTTGGCGCCAAATTGCCGACCACTTGTAATCAAGTCGAGCGCAACAGGTACGCCGACAAGACGCGGTAGTCTTTGTGTTCCACCTGCCCCCGGTAAAATACCTAAATGGACTTCAGGCAAACCCATACGCGCAGACGGGACAGCAATTCTGAAATTGCAATGGAGCGCCAATTCAAGACCGCCTCCCAAGGCTGTCCCATGAATAGCGGCAAATGTTGGCTTATCGCCCTCTTCCATGACTTTGAGGACTTCGGATAATCCCGGTTTTTGCGGCGGCTTGCCAAATTCTTTTATGTCAGCCCCTGCAAAAAATGTGCGCCCAGCGCAGATAAAGACAATAGCCTCTACTGCCTCATCTGCCCACGCTTTCTCTAACCCCGCAACAATAGCCTGCCTCACCTTAATGCCCAGCGCATTTACAGGCGGGTTATTGATTTCAATAATAGCGATGCCATTTTCAACAGCATATGTGGAAACGTCAGTCATAATGAAATATCCTAATGTGTCTGTTTGATTGCGTGGTCATTTTTCACACGCTATCCAATCGTACCAGCGCTGCGTAGCGCCTCAATCGTGGCCGCGTCATACCCCAAATTCGCAAGCACGCTCTGCGTATCGGAGCCGGATTGCGGTGCTTTTTGTGGTTTTACTGAAGGGGTCCCCGAAAACCGCGGCGCTGGCGCAGGCTGCACAACACCGTCAACATTAACAAAAGTTTCGCGCGCCACATTATGCGGATGATGTGGTGCCTCAGCCAAAGACAAAACGGGCGCAAAACACACATCCGTCATTTCCATGAGGGTACACCATTCATCACGTGTTTTCATCTTGAAAATTTCTGTCAGCTTTTCAGACAAGGAGGCCCAAGCCGTCTTTTCACGTTGGGCTTCAAAAGCTGGGTCGTCAGTCAGGCCTGTTTTCTCTAATAATAGCTGATAGAATTTAGGCTCTATAGATCCAATAGACACGTATTTTCCATCACGCGTTTCATAGGTGTCATAAAAATGCGCACCGCTATCAAGCAAATTGACGCCGCGTTCATCCCGCCATAAATTATCCGCATAAAGACCCCAAACACTGGCCATTAATGTGGCTGTACCATCTGTCATTGCACAATCAATAACTTGTCCGCTCGCCCCGTTTTTTACGGCCAGAAACGCGCTAACCATACCAAAGGCTAGCATCATGCCACCACCACCAAAATCCCCTAAATAATTTACGGGCGCGGTCGGCTTTTCACCTGCCCTACCACATCCATGGAGCGCGCCAGCCAAAGCAATATAATTGATATCATGACCAGCGGCAGGCGCATAAGGCCCGTCTTGCCCCCAACCCGTCATACGGCCGTAAACCAGATTGGGATTTTCGCTTAAAAGCTCGTCCGGCCCTAGTCCTAAGCGCTCCATAACACCGGGACGTAAGCCTTCGATTAAACCATCTGCTGATTTCACTAATTCTTTTGCAAGCGCAATAGCGCTTGGGTCTTTAAGGTTAAGGGCGATAGATTTACGCGAACGCAAGGTCGGGTCGGATGTTCGCGTTTTAGCACCGACACGGTCAATGCGAATAATTTCCGCGCCGTGATCTGCAAGCATCATCGCACAGAACGGTCCAGGCCCTAAGCCTGCAAATTCGATAATACGCAACCCTGAAAGAGCACCTGTCATAATCAATCCTGTTGTAGCTTTAAACGGACATAGTTTTGAAGCGAACTGACAAGATATCATTCGCCTCATCCATAATCTGGTCCATTAGCTCTTGGACGGAAGGAATATCGTGAATAAGCCCCTGCACCATTCCCGCCCAAAACATGCCGCCTGACAAATCACCGCTTTGAAGGACTTGCTTACCAGCCGCCCCGCTGACCAATTTGGCAACATCTTCAAATTTAGCCCCCGGCTTAGCGAGACGTTTAACGACTTCGTCTGAAACATCACTTTTTCCAACTCGCGCTGTATTGCGAAAATTACGGAAAATTAGGTTCGTGCCGCGTTCATCATTTTCAACATATTTATTTTTCACATTTTGATGAATTGGGGATTCTTTCGTCGCGCAAAACCGCGTCCCCATATTGATCCCTTCAGCCCCCAAAGCTAAGGCCGCGACGAGACCCCGTCCATCGCCAAACCCGCCCGAGGCTATCATAGGAATTTTGACTTTATCGGCAGCTGCCGGAATAAGTATCAAACCCGGTATGTCATCTTCACCCGGATGTCCCGCGCACTCAAACCCATCAATAGAAATAACATCAACGCCTTTTTTTTCAGCAGATAAAGCATGTCTAACAGAGGTGCATTTATGAATAATTTTAATATCGGCACTTTTAAAAATTTCCCACACATCACGTACCGCAGCCGAGCCAGCCGTCTCGACGATCTCAATTCCGCTATCGACACAAACTTGCGCATAAGCATTATAATCAAGTGGTTTTATCGTCGGAAACACAGTCAGATTGACACCAAAAGGCTTGTCAGTCATGCTTTTGCACCGCTCAATTTCCAATGCCAAGGCGTCAGGAGAGGGTTGGGTCAAAGCCGTCAACATGCCAAAACCCCCTGCGTTCGATACAGCAGAAGCAAGCTCTGCCACACCCACATTTTGAAGGCCGCCTTGAACAATCGGCCGATCTATTTTGAGCAATTCTGTAATACGGGTTTTAATCATTGGCGGCATCCTTTGAACACAATTACATGCTTATCTTATTAAACTAAGTTAGCTATGTTGTCCATGTTTACCACTACCACAAACGCTAGATGCGACACGCCTTATGAATAGGGTAAGATTTAACGTGACCCGAGATATAAAGGACATAAGAATGAATATCTCAAGACGCGGAGCCATAACATCACTTCTGGGTGTAAGTACCACGGCGGGCTTAGCTGGTTGCGCTCAAACTAGCCCTACGCACACTTCTTCAGCGACAAACCTCTCCGATCTCCCGCAATCACCCAAATCCTTATTACTGAACCGCGCAAGGGCTGCGGAAATTATGGAGAGAGAAAAAGTAGATCTTCTTATCTGCGCCAATCCAACAAATATATATTACCTCACAAATCAACGCCCTATGACCTACAGGCTGGGCATGAATGACTACAGCTATGCCACATTATCATCTGTGCCTATGGAACGACCAACCTTTATAACAGGCCGATATGACGTCTATCTCGGGGGAGCGGCTGATACTGACATAACGGATCAATTAAACTTCAAACTCTTCTCTTTACCCGCAGACCCTGAGGGCTTTGCCAAACTTACGGACATAAATGATATTATTAATGCCCCTGTTTTCGACGGTTTTTTCCCTAAATTACATGAAAAACACCCTCTGTCTGCGCATGTAAAAGTGAGACGAGACAAAGATTCTGTTTTACTTAAAGAACATTATGCAACTGTTGAGGGGGCTTTGATAAAACAACTCTTTGAGACAAATTTGCAAAATAAAACTATTGCAATCGATCACCCTAAATTGCGGGAAACAATTTCGAAAAGCGGACTAGATTTGCGTATTGTAGATGGGGAACGCTTGATTAAAAAAATTCGTTTGCAAAAAACACCAGCAGAACTTGAACTCATACGCTACGCCGCAATTTCAAATGCAGGGTCTGCTCGTGAGGCGGTTCAAGCGGTCCGGGCCGGGGCCAGTTTACACACTATTCGTTCTGAGTTTTCAAAATCTTGCGGAAGTAAAATCACAACGCCTGTCTATATGGCAATTGACGGGATTATCCCCGAGCTCATCCCGGGCGAAATACAGGATGGCAGGTCATTTATGATAGACTGTGTGAGTGATTTCCAAGGCTATCACGGCGACTTTGGCCGCACGATTTGTGTCGGGGAGCCTACGCAGGAAATGCAGAAAGTTATTTCTGCTTTATCTCATGTTTGGGACCGGATATTGCCTGAACTCAAGGCGGGAAGAAAATATTCGGACTTATACGCCTTATCAGCCATGCTTTTTGCAGAAACGCAAGTCGATGCAAGCTTTGCGATTAACCCGCATAGCGTTGGATTAAATCATACAGATGAACCCAGTAAGTACGACTTTGGACTTTGGGAAAAGGACGATATTGAACTTGTTGAAAATATGGTTCTAAGCGTAGATATGCCCGTTTTGGATAATGGTCTTGGCGGCACGGCCCATCTTGAAGACCTTGTTTTAATTGGCAAGGATGGCCCTGAATTGCTCAATACGAGCGACGATAGATTTATCGTTGTTTAACCAAGCAAAAGTATTTACCTGATTTCAGGTAACATCTTTGGATCTGTCACCCAAATCTTATTGGTCTTTTCCAAATGCAATCGCCAATGGGCCTCGGCGGCATCGACATCGCCTTTTTCAATATATTCCACGAGACGGAAGAAGGACTTAATCCCTATTTGAGAGCGTTTGCGTTGTTCCGCCGATGTGAAGGGACGCAAAGACAAATGTCGCAATTGATGGGTTTTCATAATATCGTTCAAAAGTTCGACAAGAAAATGGAGCGCCTTATTACCCCCCACTTCAACAAGAACACGGTGAAATTCAGTCAGACCAATTGTAACCTCTTCGTGTTTTTCCGCTTCATTTAGAACCTCTAGACGTTTGGCTTCTTGGCGTAATCTCTCAACGGTTTCCTTTGGGCTCTTCTCAGCTAATCGACGCACAATAAAAGGCTCAATGGCAAGACGTGCATCATAAACATCTGCTATGGTGGTATTATTGGCCCTTAGGACATAACTCGCATAGCGCGCCACACCATCAATTTTAGGCTCATGCACGGTCGCGCCTGTTCGTGAGCCGCGTGAAACGCTGAGTAATTTCTCTGTTTCTAAAACACGAAACGCTTCTCTCAATGTTGGCCGGGATATTCCAAAGGCCTCCAAAAGTTGCGCTTCGGGCGGAAGAGAGTCGCCTTCTTTTAACTCGCCATTTAAAATACGGTTGCGGATTGTATCGGCCACTAATTCTGCGACTTTCGGCACGCGTATTTTTCCACCTGTTTTAACCGGATTGACCGTCACAGGCGTAAATTCGCTTGCCAATATTTTATCTTTTTGAGCCACTAAACATTTCCGCCTTTACAGATATACGTCTCATATTGTTGATTCATCCACCAATAGCAAGCCTGTCCAAAACCAAGACCAAACTAAATCCTGAAACTGACTTTTGCAGCCATACGTTTGTTTCCATCTGCCCCTATTACAGCAAGGTCGAACCCATTCTCTATATTATTGGCAACAAGGAACAGCTCTTGATTACAAAAAGCAGGTGCCAATCCTCTAAACTCAAATGTGTGTAACGCACGACCCGATGCCTGTTCATTCGCAAAACGCAGTAAAAGCGATGCCATAAGCGGGCCGTGAACCACAAGCGCGGGATAGCCTTCGATCTGTGTTGCATAGTCATGATCGTAATGAATACGGTGGGTGTTAAATGTCAGCGCAGAATAGCGGAATAGAAGAGCATTATTAGGCGTAAGACTTTCTGTTATATCCCACGCCGATAAGTCAACGATACCTGTTTGCGGTAAAATCATTTTCTCTTTTGGCGCGTCTCTATACACAATGGTCTGTGTTTCTTTAACGGCCGCGATATCATTAGATGATGTCACATGGTCAACATTCACAAACAATAGAGACCCTGACCGTCCCGTTTTTTCATTCACAGAGGCAATCTTCGAGCGGCGCTCTATTGCTTCTCCGACTTTTAAAGCCGTTAGAAATTCGACCTTACTTGAGGCCCACATACGCCGTGGTAATGGGCTTGGCGGCAAAAACCCACCCGTCTTAGGGTGCCCATCTTCGCCAAGCTCCGCCATAGGGGCATCTGGTAAACAGAGGCACCAATGCAAACCTTCTGGTGCTTTTACCTCTAAGGACTTTGTACCAATCACAGCAGCATATCGGTCAATAAGAGCAGGCGTAAGGATATCCCTTTGAACATCTGTTTTACCAATCCAATTGTCGAAACTACCCGTCATTAATTTCGTGCCACCAGTTTACCTTTTGCAACGACTTGTGCTTGAATTTCTCCCGCGCCTTCGAAAATATTCAAGATACGGGCGTCACATAGAACGCGGCTAATTTCATATTCGAGTGCATAACCATTGCCGCCGTGGATTTGCAAGGCTGCATCCGCATTCGCCCATGCCGTGCGCGCCGCAAATAATTTTGCCATACCCGCCTCAATATCACAACGCCGGCCTTTATCTTTCTCTCTGGCCGAAAAATATGTCAGCTCACGCGAGAGCAAGATATCAACAGCCATCATCGCAATCTTGTCAGATACGCGCGGGAACTCGATAATGCTTTTTCCGAACTGCTTACGCGACTGCGCATAATCAATCGCAAGTTCCATAGCGCGGCAAGCCACGCCAACGGCTCTGGCCGCGGTTTGAATACGCGCACCTTCAAAGGTCTTCATAAGCTGCTTAAAACCACGGCCTTGCTCGGCTCCCAAAAGGCCGTCTTTGGACACTATAAAATCATCAAACCCCAGTTCATATTCACGCATGCCCCGATAACCCAAAACCTCAATTTCTGACCCGGTCATACCCTTGGCAGGAAAGAGGTTTTTATCATTTCCGCGCGGCTTAGCCGCAAGAAACATAGAGAGCCCCGCATAACCCGCCTCGTCCGGTTTAGACCGTGCCAGTAAAGTCATAAGATCAGAACGCGCCGCGTGTGTAATCCACGTCTTGGCTCCAGATATAGCCCACTCGCCTGTTTTGATTTGTGTGGCGCGCGTCTTTAAAGACCCTAAATCAGAGCCAATATCAGGTTCCGTAAAAACGGCGGTCGGAAGCACTTCGCCGCTAGCAATTTTTGGAAGCCACTGCTCTTTTTGCTCTGAGGTGCCGCCCAGAAGAATAAGTTCACCTGCGATTTCAGACCGCGTACCTAATGACCCCGCGCCAATCCAGCCTCGGCTTAATTCTTCCGTGACAATACACATGAAGAGCTTGCCTAGGCCCAATCCACCGAAGTCTTCGGGAATACAAACACCAAAGGTTCCCAGCTCGGCCATTTCAGCCACAATCTCATCGGGAATGAGGTCATTTGCCAGGTGCCATTCATGCGCATTTGGAACAATGCGCTCTTGCGTAAACCGGCGATATTGCTCTCGCACGGCATTTAATAGGTCATCATCAAAGGTTTCAGTTATACCCTGTCCATCCGCGATGAATGTCGCCAAGGCTTGACGTGTTTGGGCCGTATTTCCATTTTGGATAAAATGCGCAACAGCTCCGTTAACCGCTAAGATCGCCGCCTCTTCTTTCATAGATAAATCAGACGGCCTGATAAACTCATTTTGCCCCATCGGAATACCGCCGATCATTTGGGATAAATATTCACCAAACGCAATATTAAGAGCTAGAACGTCAACGTCTTTAAGACTGTTTTGACCTTGCAAGCCAATGGCCCAGTCTAAGACGGACTTAAGCGCTTCATAGGTCGTATCAATCCAAGCATAACCATGTACGGCGCGCTGTTCCTGATTGATTAAATCCGACTTGGCTCGTCCATCAACGACAACCCGGCTTTGAACCTGCGCGCGAACTGCCGCAACATATGTGGCTGTGGCCTCTAATGCATTTTTTGCTTGTTCTAATGTTTGAGCTGCTGTGCAAACTTTAGTCATCTATGCAGACCCTTTTACAATACCGTTATCAATGAGGGACGCTATTTCACCAGAGCTCATGCCTAAAAGGTCCGCTAACACATCTTCTGAATTTTGCCCTAATGTTGGTGCTGTTTTTGGAACACCGCGTGTTTCTCCCCCCAGCGTCGCAACCGAGCCCGGTGTCGGATAGGTAAAGCCGCTGGGGTTTTCCATTTCAGTAAAGACTGGATTGCCCTTAACAAGCGCGGGATCATCTACGGCGTCTCTTAGAGTTTGGTACTCCCCCCAACATCCGCCGACCTCATCAAGCGCCGCTTTAAGCGCTGCCGACTCCCATTTAACAATCTTGGCTGTAACAAGCGGGTATAGAACATCCCGGTGTTCAAAGCGGACACCTTCATCATAGTCAAAACTTACATCACGCTGTTTTTCAATCGCCGCGATATCTGCTTCAATACCCAACACTTTCACAAGACCAGACCATTGGCGCGGCGATATCGCCATAACAATCAAGCGTTTTCCATCAGCCGTGACAAAGTCTTTACCAAAAGCACCGTAAACTTCATTACCGTAACGTGCGCGGTTTTCATTCGTATAAACAACCTCAGCAATCTGTCCTAAATTTGCAAGGCTCGTCACGCCAATATCAGAAAGCGGAATGCGAACATCTGCGCCCTCACCTGTCTCGCGTCTGCGCCGTTCTGCAGCCAAGATCGCAAAGGCCGTATAGGCCCCCGCGAGGAGGTCCCAAGCTGGCAGGACATGATTGACAGGTTCATCGCCTAACGAGGCTGGCCCCGTCATATTCGGTACGCCAAGCGCACAGTTTACCGTGTAGTCTACAGCAGGGCCTCCATTCGCTTGCCCCATGACACGCGCCACAATGATATCTTCGCGCAATTCCTTCATATTTTCATATGAGAGAAACCCGCCGACAGGAAAATTGGTCAGTAATATACCGCCAGTCTCTTCGCCCGAAGCCGCGAGTTTTTTTAAGATTTCACGGCCTTCAATTGTCTTTAAATTTAGAGAGACAGACTTCTTCGCTTTATTAAGGCCTTCCCAATAAAAACTGGACCCATTATCGGCCTTAGGCCAACGGTTATAGTCTGGCCCGCCCGCCACATGATCGACGCGAATAACATCGGCCCCGAGTTGAGCCAGATACAGACCCGCAGAGGGAGACGCCACAAATGATGTCGCCTCGATGACTCTGAGGCCCTTTAGAATATTATACATAGCGCTCTAATAGGTTCCGTTATATTGCCGTATCATCTGCTTTGCGATGACAAGCTGTTGGATTTGAGTGGTGCCTTCGTAAATACGGTAAAGCCTGCTATCGCGGAAGAAACGCTCGGCTTGGTATTCTTGTAAATAGCCCGCACCGCCTAGAATTTGAACCACACGGTCAGCCACACGTCCGCACATTTCCGAGGCAAACATTTTCGTACAAGCCGCTTCCATAATCGTCTTTTCGCCCCTGTCTGCCTTTGCAGTCGCATCTTTTATCATACAATCTGCAGCATAAATTTCTGCTTTGGAATCGGATAACATGGCTTGAATCAATTGAAAATTTGCTATCGGATTACCGAAAGCTTTACGCTCCATTGCGTAATCCAAACCATATTCAAGCATACGTTTTGCGTAACCTGTCGAGGCCGCCGCAACCGAAAAACGCCCAATATCGATAGAATGCATCGCCGCTTGAAAACCTTTGCCCTCGACACCGCCGAGTAAAGATGATGCTGGCACACGGACATTTTCCAAAATTACGTCGGCTATCCGAGAGCCAGACTGGCCCATCTTTTTGTCAGGTTTTCCAACTGTCACCCCCGGTGCATCCATAGGAATAATAAAGGCGCTGACATGTGCATTTTTTGGCAGATTTTCCGCCGCAGTTCGGGCCATTATCAACCCAATTTTGGCAAATGGCGCATTTGAAATATAACGTTTAGAGCCATTTAAAATATAATCATCACCATCACGAATAGCGCGTGTGGTAAGCGCAGCCGCATCCGAACCAGAATCCGGTTCAGTCAAAGCAAAACAAGCAACATCGCCTGCCGCTAATCTAGGAAGCCAATGAGACTTTTGTTCCTCAGTTCCGCTATTCAATATCGCCGATGAGGTCATACCGACATTCATTGAAATAATTGACCTAAAGGCCGGTAGCGCCCAGCTTATTTCTTGGATAAAAGCGATATACTGGCTGATATTAAAACCTGATCCGCCATATTCTTCTGGGATGGTGACGCCGAACAATCCCATCTCTGTCATTTCTTTGAGTATGTCGTCAGGTACACGATCATGCGCAATAGCTTCGTCCTCAGCTGGCACGAGGCGTTCGCGTACATAGCGCTTAATCTGCTCTAAAAAAGCGTCAAAAACGTCAGCATCTACTCCTTTTTTTATCACTTCTCTAATCCAACAATGGCGACCGAACTGACATTCTGGAAAGGCATTCCACCAAGATTATGGGACAAGCACAAATTCGGCGGGTCCTTGCGCTGTCTATCACCTGCGCGGCCAAGCAATTGCAAATAATTTTCATAAATCATCCGCAGCCCCGAGGCTCCAATTGGATGTCCAAAACACTTTAAACCACCATCAATCTGACACGGTATTTTTCCGTCAGCATCAAATTTGCCGTCCAGAACATCTTTCCAAGCCTGACCATCTTTAGAAATGAACAGATCTTCCATTGTGACCAATTCCGTAATGGAAAAACAGTCATGTACTTCCGTCAAAGAAATTTCGTTTTCAGGGTCAGTAATACCCGCTTCAGCATAGGCTTTCTTGGCCGCCATACGCGTTGTATGCATATAGCTACCATCCCATCCTGCACCCTGCATTTCCCAACCATTTGAGGTAGCAAGCTGTAAGGCTTTGACCAAAACGAGGTCTGTTTTACCCAACGCTTTTGCAATTTCAGGCGTGGTGACAATTGCGCAAGCCGCACCGTCAGACACGCCGCAACAATCAAACAGACCCAAAGGTTCTGCAATCATCGGAGCTTTCATCGCCGTTTCAATATCAATCAGTTTACGTAAATGCGCCTTTGGATTTTTTGCCCCATTTGCGTGGCTCTTAACTGAAACATGCGCCATTGCGCGCTTAAGGTCATCGGGCGAAACGCCGTGTTTTTCACGGTAGGCTGAGGCAAGCTGCGCAAAGTTACCGGGTGCGGACCCATTGGTTCCAATCATATCCCACTGCGTTCCGCGAGTTCTAACAGGTAAGCCGCCATAACCCGTATCTTTGAGCTTTTCGACGCCTATAGCGAGTGCAATATCAGCAGCCCCAGACGCCACAGCATAAACCGCACCTCGGAACGACTCTGTCCCGCTTGCGCAATAATTCTCAACTTTTGTCACGCCGATATTGGGCAAACGCAAAGCGATTGAAGCCGGGATACCTGACGGTCCGACATTTTGCGCATCAAAACCAACGCCCAACCAAGCGGCATCTAATTCGGACACATCAATCTTGGCATCTTCTAAAGCCTCTTCAAAAGCTTCAACCATTAAGGAGGCGGCATCTTTATCCCATCTTTCGCCAAACCGTGCACACCCCATACCTAAAATAGCGACTTTATCTTTAATTCCACGTGCCATTAATTTGCCTCGCTTTTTCTAGCGTCGCGTATCGGCGTCGCTTTCCAGAAATATTTTGTAAATTTACGCATATCGTCACGGGCTTTTATACGAAAGACCATACGCATTTCGCGGCCAACACTTACGTCTTCTTCCGTTACATCCGAAAACTCCGAGATCATTCGGCCCCCGCCCTCAAAATCAATCATGCCGTAATATGTCGGCGGGTCGGGGGAATATGTCAGGCGATCAGCCGTAAATGTTGTAATTTTCGCGAGCTTATCAGACAGAGGGTAATCATCCTGCGTTCGGGTGGCCCTGTGATTTTGCGCAACTGAAATATCAGTTTTGGGAAACTGCACGGTTCCCGTTTCTCGGCACTTCCCGCCAATAAGACCCAACACAGCTTTACGGTCCCGCGAGAGCGCCGTCCCGGGTTGCTTCTCATCATATTCAGCCCGCATACCTTTTTCGAGATCAAACTGCCCCCGGTGGAATAGATAGCGTAAATAATTTTCGTCCGGCGATTTATTTGCAAGACCGCCTGAAAAACCAAGCGCGTCGCGTTTTTGAGTGATAGCCTTAGTTGTTTCAAAAACCATGACATCCGCCCCCTGTCCAAAACTGGCCAGCAAGATTGTCTCATTTGGCTTGGCGCGTTCTAAGGCTGCGGCGAGCATTAAAAACGGATGTGCTACACCCGCATAACCCACATTTGCAAATAATGTATCCGCCACAGTTTCTGGATTAAACCCAAGGCTTTTCACAAATTTTGGCGGTAAAGACTTCCCGGGAAGTGCTATTAAAACGTGGTCTATATCTGCAGCTTTAACACCTATTTTTTCAATGGCCTGAGCAACGGCTCCGCCTAAAACATTTTGAAATCCTTCGTCGCGTACCCAGCGTTTTTCCCAAGCATAATCAAAATCTTCACCTGTGGACCTAAAATGATCTACAAAATCGATTGTCATGCTATGTGCGCCGCGCAGCGTTGCTATCGGGTTACCCTCACCCACCAATACAGCCGCTGCCGCGTCGCCTTGTAGCATTTCACCTTCCGAGCCCGCTCTCGCTTTACGGTTATCAGCCGCCAGACATAATTGTGGGCTCTGTGAACCCAGCGCTTGTATCAAGGCTGACGTCCCTGCACGCTGGCTGCCTGTAAGGTCAAAGGCCTGCATGTCTTCGCCCAGATTAAGCGCCTCTTTCACAATTCCGGAATTTAACCTATCGGCAAATGGTAATGTCGTGGACGCAAGAGATAAGGCCTTTACATTCTCTTTTGTCTGTCCGCTCAAGCAATCCCTCGCCGCATCAACAGCCATAGTGACCGCATCTTCATCCCAGTTCACAATGGCTTTTTCGCCCTTAGCCAATCCACGTAAATTTGGTGCAAACCAACTATTTGCCGCATGAATCGCCGCACGTTGAAGGCGCCGCCGGGGTATATAGGCCCCGATAGAAATTATACCAAAATTAGCGCTCATTTAGACGATCCATCGATTTATTTGTCAATTTTACTTCGTTAAATACAAGACTCGTCTTATATTACTTAGTAATATATGTTAGATATGTTAAAGTTACAAGATAAATGACGTAAAAATGGAAAGCTTATGACCGATTTCAAATGTATTGAGTTCGAAATTAAGAACGGTGTCGCCTATATTCGGCTCAACCAACCCAAAATTCTCAACGCGATGTCAGCGGATATGGGGCAAGAAATCATGGCCGCCCTTGAAGACGGCGTTAGGTCTGCACGGGCAATTGTTCTAACGGGTAATGGGCGCGCATTTTGTTCCGGGGCGAATCTTTCAGGTGGCGGCAGTGTTGATTTAAGCGACCCCTATAGAGATATGGGCATAAGGCTTGAATATCTATTCAATCCAATGTTTTTGAAAATTCGGGACCTGCCCATTCCTTTTATTACGTCTGTGAAAGGCCCTGCCGTAGGTTTTGGCTGCGCATTGGCTCTTATGGGTGACATTATCGTCGCGGGAGAAAGCGCTTTTTTCCTTCAGTCTTTTTGCAATATTGGTCTCGTACCAGATGGCGGGGCGGCTTACCTACTGAGCAAATCAATCGGGCGCGTCAAGGCCATGGAACTCATGCTATTGGGCGAACGCTATCCTGCGTCAAAAGCCTATGCAGACGGGCTTGTGACCCGCCTTGTTGCTGATGACGACCTCGCGGCGACCACGCAAACCCTTGCTGAAAAGCTGGCAAACGGTCCGCCTACATCACTCAAACTTATTCGCCGTTCTGCGTGGGCTGCCCTTGATTCAAGCTTTACCGATCAATTAGCACGAGAAAGAAACCTACAACGCGATGCGGGGCGCAGTTCCGAATTCGTTGAAGGCGTGGCCGCGTTTCGTGAAAAACGTAAAGCCAATTATCAAGACCTTTAGATAAAAACTCTCTCAAAGGAGACCAATATGAGCGCAACTTTTGTCAAAGACCTCCTAAAACACAAGACGGTTTTTGTGGCAGGCGGATCTTCGGGGATTAATCTCGGCATTGCCCAACAATACGCCGATCTCGGGGCGAATATTATTATACTCTCCCGCTCTCAGGAAAAAATAGACGTGGCGGTTAAATCTATAGAGGCTAAGGGCGCTAAGGCTATCGGCATAGCGCAAGATGTCCGTGATTATGACGGCGTGCTTGAAGCCTTTAAAACCGCCCATAAAGAATTTGGTGATATTGATTGTGTTATCTCCGGCGCGGCAGGTAATTTTTTATCCCCTATTGTTGGACTATCCGCAAACGGGTTTAAAACAGTTGTCGATATTGACCTCATTGGGACTTATAATGTTTTTCATGCAAGCTGGGAGTATTTAACTAAACCCGGTGCGTCTTTAATTGCCATCACGGCGAGACAAGCCGTACACCCCCGCCCTTTTCAAGCTCATGCCTGCGCCGCTAAAGCAGGCGTCAATATGCTTTGTAAATGCCTCGCACTCGAATGGGGGCAAGCTGGCGTACGCGTCAACGCCATATCCCCTGGCCCTATTGAAGAT
>CAZHPV010000053.1:0-17611 GCA_964534845.1 uncultured Caulobacterales bacterium | reverse complement strand
AGCAGGACTCGAACCTGCAACCTGCCGCTTAGAAGGCGGCTGCTCTATCCAGTTGAGCTATGGATCCTTAATCAATGTCTATTTATTTATAACTCTGCCTAATAGCCATTAAATTTTTAATGTGTCCACGGTAATTTTCTATCAAAGGCGAAATTATCTCCATAACTACGGGTAATCCGCTTTACCGTTTTGGGCTTTATGACCCTGTGGGCAATATTATTTTTCTTTGCATAAGCAATGGCAGCTTCCAGAGAGTCGAATTTCAATTCAATTTGGGTGTTCACATCTGTGGAACGTTTCGTACCTGTAAGGGGGTCAATGATAGATTTTCCCAGTTTTCTTGGCACTTCCAGCACCCATTGTTCGCGATGGGCCCGTCCTGACGTCATAGCAGAGGGTGAAGGCTGATAAATTTTGGCAAACATAGCCGCGACTCCTGAGTTCTACCGCTCAAATAACGTTCTTATAGCCCCGTGTAAATCACTTTAGTGAAATGCCGATCGTTTTATAGACTTATCAGACAGGCAGGTACTATAAGCTTAGCCCTTATGAAAGGCCGTACTTAATATGCCTTTTACGTCCTGTAAGGATTGAGGTTTGGGGATTTTATCCAATTGAGAACGAACTTTCCCAGACGTTAAGCCTTGGTCCATTTTATTGACTGCTTGTTGCGCGATATTACGAGCTTGCATTCCCATATTCTGGGGAGTTGTGTTTGCTTGTTCCCGGTTAATCATCGCCCGGTATTTATCCAATTGCCTCGGTGCATTTTCACCGCGAAATCCAGCAGGTTGCGGTGCATTATTTTGAGAGTTCATATTGCCCTGATATTTGCGCCCATTGGCGGCAGGTTGGTGGCGGGATTGTTGTTGAGATATTGCGCCAGAGTGCCCTGCCCTTTGCGGCGTTTGGGCTTGCTGATCTGAACCTTTGTTAAAGTTTCGCGTGCGCCAATTATGAAATACGGTTTTCATATAATCAGGAGATTTCTCACCTTCTTTCCATTTTTCCGAGAAACTTGCACTTTGGCTATGAGGGCGAAGTTCAGCTTGTAGCGTGTTGAGCACGACCCGCATAGGCAGGTTTACACTTTCACCAAAAATCATAGTTTCAGCAGTGCCAAGAGACGGGAGGAATGATAAAAGCTGCTCGGCACCATCGGGCACGGCGGCTTTCACGAATTGCTGATCAAGTTCATTGCTTAACCTCATAGAGAAAATAGTCGAGCACTGAGAAAGGGTTGAAGGCTCAAGTTCTGAAGGCCGTTGCGATATTATAGCTAGGCTAACGCCGTATTTACGCCCCTCTTTTGCGATACGGGAAATAGCTCTCCGTGTTGATCTAAAACCCATATTGGGGTCCGCAGGGATATATCTGTGTGCTTCCTCGCAAACCAATAAAATCGGAATAGACCTTTCACTCCACATTGCCAATTCAAACGCCAGTCTACTCACAACTGAAACCACAATGTTTAAAGCCTCAGAGGGAATGCCGGAAAAATCAAGAATTGAGATGGGCTTGCCGGCGACAGGAATACGGAAAATATGCCCACAAATATTTTCAATAGTATCTGGAGCGGCCTGATTTTTAAATACAAACGCATAGCGCGGGTCTGCCATAAGGGCTTCAATACGTCTTTTTAGCCTTTTAAACGGGCCCAAGTTTGAGTTATTTTCTAATTTACCCATATTGTGCTCCAGCAATCTCAATAGATCGCGGATACGGTAAGGCACAGGGGAATCTAGCGAAATATGCGCCGCAACTCTGTGGAGTTCTTTTTCTATATCTTCCAATTTAACTTGCGAGGTGACATCCTGAGTGACGCGTGAGCGTTCAAATAATTGTTTGGATTTTAAAAGAATATCAGAAAGGACTTCGATTTCTTCGCGGGCGTGATCTTCAATTTCGCTGGTAAATAACTCAACAGTTTCTTCAAAATTGAACATCCATACAGGCAAATCAAGGTTTTGATTTCGAATAACATGCGCTTTATCACCGAAGCTTTTGGAGTATTCGTTATGGGGGTCAAACAAAACAACATGGCCGTATGGGTTTTCTTTCAAAATAGCCTGCATTACGAGAGCCACTGTGCATGATTTACCAGAACCGGTAGACCCGATAATGGCAAAATGTTTCGAGAGCAGATCATCAATGCGCACACGGGCTATGATTGAGTTATCCTGTTGCAACCGTCCGACCTCAATATCGGCCTCTCCCTTAGTAGAGAATATAAGCTCAAGATCTTCGGCGGACATATTATAAACGGGTTCATTCAAAACAGGGAA
The DNA here is from genome assembly GCA_964534845.1 of uncultured Caulobacterales bacterium. Lineage (GTDB taxonomy): Bacteria > Pseudomonadota > Alphaproteobacteria > Caulobacterales > Maricaulaceae > CALCKU01. The sequence goes on along the minus strand of CAZHPV010000053.1, from coordinate 15,326 downwards.
GGAGCGCACCCCACGGTAAAATCGCGTCATTTTCGTCGTCGGATTTGTGGTGATCTCGCCCATAATGTCGAGGCGGGCTAGACAGCCATCATTCATACCCTCCTCGTCTTGGGCTCCAATTTTTAGAGATGAGACCATAGCGACCACAATGGAATTAGTAGTTTTAATTTTCAGAACCGTGCCCAATTGCGCCATATGTAATAAATTATTGCGGATAACCATTTTATTTATGGTAATCATCGCCATTGACGAGCCGACAGAAATGACGCGTCCAATTTCAATTTTTTTGTAAACCTTACCCGGCGAAGGAGATTTGGGAGACGCTTGAGTCAGCTTAGCTTGGCTTTGCATGGAATAATCCTCTTTGCTAAGTTAGCGTAGCTAAGGATGGTTAGTAAAAACTTACCAAAGTGCCTTAAATCCACAGGGTTATTGAGAGATTTCTCTATATTTGACGCCATTTTACTCAGAGCAGTAGATTTGGCGGGTCGGCAACGATAAAGAAACAACCCGATTCGCCTCCATTTTATATTCCTTATTCCTATGAGATTTTGCCTAAATCCTTACATGCCATAACGATTTTTGATCCGTAGCTCAATTATCGTCGAAATTTAGGCCGCTCGCCAAAGCGCGATTTCGGCGTGCCGATACGAACAATAGGATGTTTTCCGCATGCCGCCTGCAAGGGTTCAACTATTTCAGGCTTTGTCATGTCACGAATGCCGTCACCCCATCCAGCCCATTCACCTACTCTCGCGACATCGTTGGAGTTTGACAGCCTGTTTACGATGACAATATAGCCTTGCGTATCCAGTGTAACGCCGACTTCTTTGTGAAAATGCACTAACGGGTCCACACCCGTTTTGTTATCGAGGAAAAAACATCCATCTCTGAGTACAATTCGACCCACCGTCAGGCTTGTTAAAACAAACGCGTTTAACTGCTTAGATCGCGACAGATAGCGGATTTGGGTTTCAAGGCGTGGATCAATAGCCTCAGGCGGGTCAAAGGGGCGTATAAAAGCAAGTTTTATAAAAGGGTCTTCGTGTAAATCCTGCAGGCCCGCGAGCTTCCCGAACTCATTCAGCGTCAGTCCGGTTTCAATATTGCCGTAACGCTCCCCTATACTATGCCCAATATAGGCATCTTTTTTTAAAAGGCGCTTTACAACATCGTCAACATGCGCGTCTAATTCGGCCTTTGTCGGGTAATCACCAGCTTTAAAAACGGGATTAGAGGTGTAATCAGCCAATGTCTGTTTTGAATTGCCCTTAAAAAAGACGCGGTAGTGAAATTCAGGCTCCCACACCTTATCCATAGCTACAAAATTTCCAGACTGTTCTCTTTTCAGCCGGTCTTCCAAGTCCCAAGCCTCTTGTCTGTATTTATTAGACTGTTTTTGCCGTTCTATGAACGCGCTTCGATTTAAAGGCTCACTAATCTCAGTAGGCATAAGGGAAACCTTTATCCGTGTGTCTTTAGGGCGCTTCATATGGGGTGCGCGTTCAACCGTGGCATAACCCGCCTTATTGACGCTGTATTTTTTGGGACTTGTTGTGGCACAAGATGCGACCAGAACGCTCGCCAAAATAAAAGGATGGGATATAAACTTTCGCACATCCCGACTATACCACTTTTTTCTGAAAATAAAAAATAGGTGGAAAAATATAAACGGAAGCATATGTCTGAACACTTTGCATTTTTTGCATCAGGAATCGTCGGGATGGGTAAGGTGAAAAATGGTCGGGGCGGCAAGATTCGAACTTGCGACCCCCTGTTCCCAAAACAGGTGCGCTACCAGGCTGCGCTACGCCCCGACGATTTTTACGCGTTTTATAGAATACCCACGAAAGTGCAAGCCTCGTTTGCGGGTTTTATGTATTTTTTACTGCGTACCAAAAAAGCTATGCTTGACGAGATCACCAGGCTCGATACCCAATTCCCGCGCACGACCACCGATTAACTCTATAACGCCCTTTACAGGCGCCTCTGACGAGGCGCTACGTAAGGTGTAGGGTTGGTGGGAGTGTTCTATTTTTAATATTTTACCGTTTTGACGCACGAATAGAATATCAAGTGGAATCGGCGTATTTTTCATCCAGATGGTCTGGACTTCTAACTTTTCAAAGGCAAATAACATACCCTCATCACCGGGCAAGGATTCTTTGAACATATAGCCATGACGTTGTTTTTCCAGCGTATTGGCGACTTCGACATTGAAATCATGCGTGCCGCTATCAGAAATAATTTGTAAGGCTTGTTTAGGGCCGAAATCCACAGGATTAGGATCACCGGATTGTGCCAAGGCCGTCTGTGTCGTAAAAAATATTAGAGCAGATGCGAGAATTCGTTTCATAAGCACCGCAATAGCTAAGGAAAAATGGATTGCCAAGTGTTTTTACATGGCTCCCGTTGATTCCCCATTTCATGACTTGCTCGCCTGCTACGTCACCTAGTTTGAAATTGATGGAATAATAGCAATAAAACGGCTAGGCTTAATGCATGGGAAAAAAGATTGTAATAGCCACAATCGGGTCCTTAGGCGACCTGCATCCATTTATTGCTACAGCTAAAGCGCTCAAGGATTTAGGCCATAATCCGGTAATGGCTATTCCTAAAAACTATGTGGGCAAAGTTCAAAACGCCGGGCTTGAAGCTTACCCTGTATTTCCTGGGTTTGACGACCTCAGTCAACGCATGGGGATGAGTGAGGCGTTATTTGTTCAGCGTCTTATGGCAGATATCGATTTTATGTTCGGAAAAGTGGTGCTTCCGGCTCTTGGCGATAGCGCAAAAAAACTTGATAAAATCAGCCGTAATGCGGACGCAATTTTTGGTTCACCCTTTGCCTTTGCTGGAGATATTATTGCTGAAAAACACGCAATTCCCTTTATCGCGGGTGTCCTCCAACCCGGACTTAATCTTAGTGCATATGACCCTATTTATTCACCGCAGGCGCGGGTCTTAAAAACAGCGCCAGCGACAAAACTAGGCGTGAATTGGAATAAGAGTTGGATACACCTTATTAAGTTTATGTCCCGCACAAAATATGGTAGAAAAATCAATAAAGTACGCCAGGCACATGGTTTGCGGCCCTCGCAATATGCGCCGTTTTTAAATCCCGATAAAGTTAGCGTGATTGTTTCTATGTATTCAGACGTACTTGGCGGAGTGCAACCAGACTATTATACCAATACGCACATTACTGGGTTTCCGGTATTTGATAGTGATAGCGGTGCGCCAGAAAAACTCGATACCGAATTGGAGACATTTTTAGAAAATGGACCGCCTCCCCTCATATTCACTTTGGGGAGTTTGGCGGTTCATGCTGCAAATGATTTTTTTGAACTCAGCCAGAGACTAACGCTCGACTTATCGCAAAGAGCCATTTTGTTAACAGGGAGAGAGCTTGAATTGCCGTTATCCGAATCTATCGCTGTCCGGTCCTATCTTCCACATTCCCAAGTTTTTCCGCGCGGCTCAGTCATTGTTCATCACGGCGGCATTGGTACAACAGGTCAAGTGCTCATGGCTGGACGTCCTCAGCTAGTTGTACCGCATCTTGGCGATCAATGGGACAATGGGGCCCGTATTGAGAGATTGGGCGTAGGCTTTATGCTTGATGCTAAAAACTACAATTACGGGCGCGCAAAAGAAAAAATAGAAGCCCTCATGAACACTCAAACAATTATTGATAAGGCTAAGAAAATTGGCAAAGATATAGAAGGTGAAAACGGGGCACAGAACGCCGCACTTCTAATATCTAAAAGCATATTAAATTAGGAAAATCAGGACGGAGATGTCTGGCAGTCCCTAGGGGAATCGAACCCCTCTTTCCAGGTTGAAAACCTGGCGTCCTAACCGATAGACGAAGGGACCGCGTAAACATCTTTGCCTTAGCAGCGAAAGCGGATATATAGGCGCTTGCCCTCCCTTTCAAGCCTGTTTTTTAAAAAATATCATTTTGGCGGGATTTCACTTAGCTTTTTACCACTTAGGTAAGCGCGATAATATCAATTAGCTCGAAATCTATCCCGGAGCGGCCTTTCCAGTCATTGCGTTTAAGTCGGCCAGCAATATTAACGCGCGGCGCGGCGGGATCGAGTAATATATCCGAGAGGCCTGTCTCATCCGCTCGAAAACATATGCCTGAAAGCCGCACGCCCCCTATATCCTCAAAGGCGCAGCGTAAATGTCCGCCTCTTAGACGTTGGGTGTAGGCGATACGCATATTCTCAAAGGCAAAGACCGGGGCGGGATTGCCAGCACCGTAAGGCCCCACGCTCGCAATAATATCCATCAGGTCAGATTGAACGGCCGGTACGGTAAGCCAGCTATCAATATTGAGAGCCATATTTTCGCGCGCACGCTTCACATCTTCTTCTAAGTGTTCGCAAATATAGTCGCGAAACATCCTAATATTATCGCGCGCAATAGATAGGCCGCCCGCCATGGCATGCCCGCCCCCACTTTGTAATAACCCGTCCTGTTTTGCCCTGACAATGGCGTCGCCAAGATTTACGCCCTTGATAGATCGTCCTGAGCCTTTACCCAATCCATCTTCATTTACGCCGATCACGATAGCAGGTTTTGAATATTGTTCTTTCAGGCGCCCGGCGACTATCCCTATAATGCCCGGATGCCACCCGTCCATATCCACTACAATCACCGGATCATCCTTGCGAAAACTGGCTTCTTGCAAAGCTTCATCGAGTATATCCGCCTGCATGGCTTTTCTTTGCGTGTTAACACGGTCAAGCTCCGCAGCATGGGCATAGGCCAGTTGAGAATTTTCCGTTGAGAGAAGCTCAGCTCCCATATCAGCTCGCCCGATCCGCCCGCCCGCATTTATGCGCGGTCCGAAAACAAAACCAGCATGATAAACATTAAAATCCCCCGTAATATTGGCGATATCAGCCAGTGCCGTAATACCTGTTATATGGCCTTGGGATAAAACCTTCATCCCTTGAGCGACAAAAACGCGGTTTATACCCGTTAAACTGACGACGTCGCACACTGTTCCTAGGGCCGTTAAGCCTAGGTAATTCATAAGCTTAGGTCTGCTTTCTAATGTTCTCCGAGTGGCTTCGCGGTTAAGGGCCACGAGCAACATAAACACAACGCCGGCTGCCGCGAGATGCCCGAGACCGCTTTCATCATCGGGTCTATTGGGGTTTATAATCGCTGCAGCATGGGGAAGTTTGCCTTCCATTAAATGATGGTCAACGACGATTATCGGTAAATCTATCTCCCGGGCTGCTTCAAGGGCCTCAACCGCTGCTGCGCCGCAATCTACAGTAATGACGAGTTCTGCGCCTTTTTCTTTTAAAGCGAAAAAGGCATCTGCAGAGGGGCCATATCCTTCGGCCACTCTGTCTGGGACGTAAAGGTCAAACTCGCAGCCCATAGCACGGCCCCAACGTATAAGCTGGGCTGCTGACGTGCCTCCATCTACATCATAATCTGCAAAAATCGTGATGGATTTCTTTTCAATAACAGCGTCGATAATTAGCCCAACCGCCTTGTCCATATCCTGCATAATTGACGGGTCAGGTAATTGGTCTTTTATTCGAGGCTTTAAAAAGCCTGGAGCGTCATCTGGTTCGATGTGTCTGCCTGCCAGCAGGCGCGACGTTAAAGCATCTAGCCCTGCCTGTTGTTGAAGGGCTTTTAGCCGTTTTTCGTCCTCACACCTATCAACCCAGTATTGATTACGGACCGATTTTCTTTTTTCTATCGCGATATCAGACACCACAATAGATCATTTGAACTATAGAGGACGGTTAGAGCGTAGGCGTTGCACCGAGCGGTCAACAGAGTTCATAACCAGTGTCTCTGTGCTTACGCGCCCGTCTCTAATGCGGACGCCGTCAAGCAGGCTTCCGGATGTTACGCCAGTTGCAGCGAAGATGGTCGGGCCAGCGGCTAATCCATTGAGATCGTATTTTTTATCAAGATCATCAATGCCGGTTCGTCTCGCACGCGCGACTTCATCATCATTTCTAAAATGTAACCGGCCTTGCATTTGTCCTCCAACACATTGAAGTGCCGCGGCCGCCAAAACGCCTTCAGGCGCTCCGCCCTGCCCGATATACATATCGACCTGCGTGTCAGGGTCCGTTGTATTAATTACGCCCTGTACGTCTCCGTCCGTAATTAAAAGGACGCGGACTTTGGCATCACGAAGACTGTTGATAATGTCCATATGTCGAGCTCGGTCCAGCACGCATACTGTGAGCTGGTCGAGTTTCACGCCTTTGGCTTTTGCTAAAGCTTTGGCATTATCGGCCGGTGATTTATCCAGATCCACTAAACCCGGCGCATATCCCGGCCCAATAGCAATTTTATCCATATAAACATCGGGGGCGTATAACATTTGGCCTTTAGGGGAAAAGGCCATAACCGCTAAAGCATTTGGCATGGCTTTGGCTGTCAATGTGGTGCCCTCTAACGGATCGAGCGCAATATCAATAGACGGGCCCTTCTTTGTCCCTACCTCTTCACCAATAAATAACATAGGCGCTTCGTCACGCTCCCCCTCACCGATCACGACACGTCCGTCAATATCCATAGAGTTTAAATATGTCCGCAAAGCATCTACGGCGGCTTTATCAGCCGCTTTCTCATCACCACGCCCGACCATATATGAGGCCGCAATGGCCGCTTGTTCTGTTGCCAAGGCCGCCTCGAGGGCGAGCGTGGCGTCAAAGCCTTTATATTTACTCATAATCTTGTCTTGCTTTCTAAAATTAGGATGCTCGTGAATTCGAGGAACGTCCTTGAACTAAAAATGGTTTCAAATTTCGTGCCGCTTGGCGAATACGCTGCTCGTTTTCGACAAGTGCTATTCGTACATAGCCTTCGCCGTTTTTCCCAAAACCAATACCCGGTGCAACTGCAATATCGGCTTCCTTCATAATGCGTTTTGAGAACTCAAGCGAGCCGAGGTGCCCAAAACCTTTGGGTAACGGAGCCCATGTAAACATGGATGCTTCTGGTGACGGAACATCCCAGCCCGCGCGAGCAAAGCTATCAACCAATACGTCGCGTCTGGCGCGGTATATGGCGCGGGCATGTTCGACACAATCCTGCGGGCCGTCCAAAGCAGCACAGGCCGCAACCTGAATTGGCGTAAAGGCACCGTAATCGAGATAGGACTTAACCCGGGCCAAGGCTCCAATTAAGCGTTTTGATCCAACAGCGAACCCCATACGCCATCCCGCCATCGAATAGGTTTTTGAGAGTGAAATTGTCTCAACAGCGACGTCCTTGGCGCCTTCAACTTCAAAAATAGAAGGCGGCGGCATCGTAAAATAAATTTCCGAATAGGCTAAATCCGAAAGCAATATAATATCGTGTTTTTTAGCTATCGAAACAATCTCGCGGTAAAATTCAAGGTCGGCAATTTTACCCGTTGGGTTAGACGGAAAGCAAACAACAATCGCCATAGGGGGCTTGTCTGATTTCAACAAAGCTTCCTTGACGCCTGTGAGATATTCTTGGGCCGTAATTGCAGGAATGCCCTGAATTTTTGCGCCAGCAATAACAAAGCCATACGCATGCAATGGATAAGACGGATCTGGGGCGTATATGATATCACCCGGGGTCGTTATGGCTTGTGCGAGGTTCGCAAACCCTTCCTTTGAGCCCAATGTCGCTATAATCTCGTCTTTTGGGTCGAGATTTACGTCAAATCGGCGTTGATAATAGCGCGCACAGGCTTGCCGTAGACCCATTATGCCGCGCGAAACAGAGTACCCTGTCGTCTTTGGTTTTTGAACAGTTTCTATGAGTTTATCAATGACGTGTTTGGGTGTTGGTAAGTCCGGATTGCCAAAACCAAAATCAATAATATCAGCGCCCTCAGCACGTAATTCGGCCTTTAATTTATTAACCTCAGCGAAGACGTAGGGCGGCAATCTTTTAATACGGTAAAATTCCGCTGGCTGGTCATGGGGATTCGTGTTTTTATTGGTCATAGAAACCGTTATTGTGGATCATCAAGCTTGTAGGCACGAACTTGCGCTTTTAAGGCATCAATATCCAAGCCCGAATCGGATAAATTTCCGTTTCCAAGTGTGTCTATATCCGGAGAGTTAGCATCTCGTAAATTTAGCAAGGATTTTGCAGCGGTATCCCATTCCTCAGACGATCTGATTTCTGTGGGCGCTTGGGGCACATCAGAAACTTTTGGGTAGTCACTGATATCTCTTGTTTCCTGAATAAATTCTGGCAAGCGTTTGAAGTCAATATTCGGGATTTGAACGGTTGCGCATGCAGGCAAAAATATGATGGCAGCTAGGAGCCAACTATATCTTGCTTTTGCAGAGAATAATCTGTCCAAAAATTTCATATCTCGTCTGTTTACCCTTCTTGGAACTCGCTACACAGAAGATAGAGGTAGAATCCATACTCTCTTTACGGGAAAACCGGGGCAATATCCAACCCTAATGTTTCAGGCCAACCCTGTGTAACATTATAATTTTGCAATGCCTGTCCGGACGACCCTTTTGTCAGATTATCAATAACCGAAATTATAATGGCACGTCCTGCCTTTCTGTCATTAAAAATACCAATACGGCAATGATTACTGGCGCGAATGTGGCGTGTCTGTGGGACATCGCCTTCTGTTTCAACATGGATAAAAGGTTCGTCCTCATAGCGGGCAATATAAGCTGATCTTAAATCTTGAACTGTGTGATCCTTTTTTAAGGAAACATAACATGTTGCAATCATTCCCCTATTCATCGGGATAAGATGCGGGGTAAATGAAACCTCGATCTTGGATTTCGCGACGTGGCTTAAAATTTGGTCTATCTCCGGCCCGTGTCTATGGACACCAACACTGTAAGCATGAGCGCCGTCAGACACCTCGCTGTAAATCAAACCAGCCGATGTTTTACGTCCTGCGCCTGTGACGCCTGACTTAGCATCAATAATGATATCGTCTTGCGAGATTAAACCCTTTTCAATAGCTGGCAGCAGCGCCAGAATACTTGCTGTAGGATAGCACCCTGGGCAAGAAATAAGTTTTGCGTTCTTTATTTCCGTTCTGTTGAGTTCGGTAAGCCCGTATATAGCCGTTTTAAGGAGCTCTGTGTGGACATGACTACGCCCATAAGTGTTGGCATAAAGGTCGGGGTCCCAGAGACGAAAGTCTGCTGATAGATCAATAACTGTATCAACCTTATCAATGATTTTGGCGATTGTGTCCTGACTGGCCCCGTGAGGCAAGCAAGCAAAGGCAACATCGATACCAGCCCAGTCCACATCTTCCCACTTTATAACCATAGGCAGGTTTAAGGGGGCAAAATTGGGATAAATATCACCATAGGCCTGACCGGCACGGCTATGACCCGTCAAAGCTTTGATTGTCAGCTTTGGGTGACCCGCTATCAAACGGACCGCCTCTGCGCCCGTATAGCCTGAAGCCCCTAGAATTGCGACATTTTTCATAATCAAATCCGTATCTTTGCCTAATTTTTTCAACAAAAAAGGCGTCCTGATTCTCCAGAACGCCTTAAGATAGACACATAATATGTCGTTTTCTTTAACGTTTAGAGAACTGGAAGCTCTTACGCGCTTTCGCTTTACCGTATTTTTTACGTTCAACCACACGCGAGTCGCGAGTCATAAAGCCAGCGGCTTTTAAAGGTCTGCGCAAAGCAGGTTCGTAATAGGTCAATGCTTTGGAAATCCCGTGACGCACTGCACCGGCTTGACCAGATAGTCCGCCGCCTTTGACTGTCGCCATAACGTCATAAGAATCAACGCGGTCAGTAACTTGGAACGCCTGAGCAATAATCAGGCGCAATACAGGCCTCGCAAAATAAACCTGCTGATCACGTCCATTGACAGTGATTTTGCCGTTGCCGGGTTTTATCCAGACACGGGCAATGGAGTTCTTACGCTTACCTGTCGCATATGAACGACCATGTTCGTCAATTTTAGGCTCGGGAAGCGGGGCTTGAGCGACCGCCTCAGAACCGTCTTCAGTGGTTCCGGCTGGAGTGCCTTCCATAACATTTTTCAAGTCTTCGAGTGTATTCGTATCCGCCATGTTAGGCCCCCTTCACATTTTTCGGGCTGAGCGATTTAAAATCAATGACCTCAGGGTTCTGGGCGTCATGTGGATGATCAGATCCTGCATAAACCCGTAAATTAGAAAGCTGTTTGCGGGCTAGCGGGCTTTCCTTGGGAAGCATGCGCTGAACGGCTTTGCGCAAGACTCGGTCCGGAAAACGACCATCCAAAATTTTATCAGCTGTGCGTTCTTTGAGCCCTCCGGGATAGCCAGTATGCCAGTAATAGACTTTATCGCTACGCTTTTTACCTGTGAATACGACTTTATCAGCATTGATAACGACAACATTATCACCGTGATCAATATGTGGAGTATAAGTCGGAAGATGTTTGCCGCGTAGACGCATAGCAATAAAGCTTGCCAAACGACCGACAATGACGCCCTCTGCATCGATTAATATCCACTTCTTTTCGACGTCTGCCGTCTTTAAGAATTGTGTTTGTTTCATTTTTGCCTCTATGACATGCCCATAAAAGAGGCATTAGTGAAGAATGCGGTTACCTAATGGCTTTAACCTTAAGCGTCAACCAATTTTATTCTCAAGCTTTATATTATTATCTAATAAAAACAATAATTTAAACATGAGGTATTATTTTACCGCCTTTTCCGTAGGTTTTCTTTCAATATAACAGATTTTTTAGGCGACCAACGTAACTGATCAGGTTAGGTATAGCCGCGAGGAATTTTTTATGCCCCACCAAAATGTTTTTAAGCAAGGTCGTAGCGCCCAAAGACAGTGGAAAACGACATTTGTTTGTGCCCTTGCCGTACCGTTAATGGCCGCCTGTTCATCGGGAGACGGACCCGCGTTACAAGCGGACTCACAGTCCAGTGCCCGTGAAACAGGCGCGGCACCCGGCCAAATACCGGGCCTTAACCTAAAGGCAACGACGGCTTTCGAAACGCCTGCCCCTATCACTGCAGCCAGTTTTGTTCCCAATCTTATTGCGAGTTGGTTTAGTCAAATCATCATGGTGGATATTGATGGAAATTTACATAGGGCCGTAACGTCCTCTTTAAAAACACAACCGGTAATAAAAGGTGATTATGTCGATGTATTCGGGTTTTCACGGCGTCAGGAAGCCGGTTTATTTTTAGCTCTAACCGATGATGGGGATTTAGAAGCATTCATCGAGAGCGATGATGAAGGCAATTTTAACCGCGTGGCTATTTCGAGCTCTGCGAAAAAACTCGCAAGTTTTTGTCATGATAGCGCCCCGCTGGACCTAGATGAGGGCGGCGATATTCTCTGGGCATTGGGGGTTGACGGAACACTGGCCAAGTTAAAAATCAGAGTAAATAATGATACGGCTGTAAGTCTCGAAACGATAGGGTCAGCAAATCCAACTAAAAATGCGCCTAAAGTTACAGATGTTTGCGCTGTTTCGGGGAGTAAAAATCTTGTTTTATCAGAGAGTTCAAAAAAAATATTACGCCTATATGACGAGGCGAACCAAAGCTGGACGAAATTAGAAGTGGGAACACCCTTTTTAGACTTCACGGTCTTAGGCTTGTCCCCTACCCCCTCTTTCTTCGTTTTAGATAAGCCCGCGGCAAAGACAGAAGACTCCAGACTGTTTTACCATGAGGGCGCGTCAACTCACCCCATTACGATTACTAACGGTTTGAGTATTAAAGGCGTTAGCCTCCCTGGGTTTTCAGCTGTAACACAAGCAAAATTGGGCGGAGCGTTGAATTCCGGCGCTTTATTGGTAAGTGATCCTCAATCCGGCAATGGTCGCATAGTTCTTATGTCCCTTGACTATGTCAAAAGGACGCTAAACTCGCCAAGCCAATAACATCTCCTATGTCTAATTTGGAAGGCTGGTTATCCTGCGCAGCAGGGATAAGCTCGCCAGAAAAACAAGGATACTCGAAAATTGATGTAAGAGGGAAAGGTTCAACGGTGCGACTTTTAATAATGTCCATACCCCTAAAAAAATTTGCCAGACTATAAGGCCTAAAACTATTTGCAGGCCTGTTCTAACCTTGGCTGAGACGTGTAATTTTCGCGATTTAAAATCCATCCAAATAGCTAGGCCGAAAATCAGATACGCCAGCATGCGATGGTTGAACTGTATGGCAGCTGGATTTTCAAACAGGTTTCGCCAAAAAGGTGATATAATACCATAGCCACCCGGCACAAATCCGCCATCCATAAGTGGCCAGCTATTATATGTTTTCCCTGAATGTGTGCCGGCAACAAAAGCCCCTGCTATAATCTGGATGTAAACAAGAAGGCACAAAGCCACGCTTGGCTTGAAAAGTGGTGTACTCAAGGTGCGATTTCTAGGCCAATTTTTTACACTCTCTCGCCAGAGCCAAAACAGCATCCCCAGAATAATAAACGCTAAACCCAGATGTGTTGCAAGACGATAGGCGCTGACATCCACACGATCATTGACAAGCCCGCTTGCGACCATCCACCACCCAATAGCGCCTTGCAAACCAATTAATAGCAAAATTGCCGCGAAATACTTTGTCTTCCCACCCGGCAGGCGCCGCCTCAATAAAAGGACAAAAAACGGTAAGGCATAGGCTAGCCCAATAAGTCGCCCGAACTGCCTATGTGACCATTCCATAAAATAAATGAACTTAAATCCGCCAAGATCCATATCGGGATGTTCTGCTAAAAATTCGGGAATTTGTTTGTATTTTTCAAACTCACTGAGCCATGCTGATTGATTTAGAGGCGGAAGTGCTCCAGAAATTGGTCGCCACTCCGTTATCGACAGGCCCGAATTTGTAAGCCGGGTAGCTCCGCCAAGAACAATCATCGCTATGACTAATAGCGTCATGAAACACAACCAGTTCTGGATAAAGCCATAGGGTGTGGAAGATGTCGTTTGAGAAGACATGTGAAAATTTATAGGATAAATAAGTCGAAATGTCCTGTGACATATTTTCAACGAGATGTGTTATTAGGAAGTTCAACCACAAACTAAGCTTGCGCCACTACGTTCTAGGCAAAACTAGTCTTTAGGATAAATGGTCGGAGCGATAGGATTTGAACCTACGACCCCTAAGCCCCCAGCTTAGTGCGCTACCAGACTGCGCTACGCTCCGACAATTTACATGGCTTATAAGCGGGCATTGGCAAGCGTGCAATGTTGAAACCATAAATATTGATGAGTTTTTTAGGCTCGCGCCATAAAATCATCCCAGCGTTCACGCAAGGATTTGAGTCTAGCTAAAGCGGCTTCCAATTCAGACTCTTTAGCGGCGTTGCGTTGCGGCCTAAGGGACCTCACCGGTCCCGTTCTATCCGATATTTCACTATCTCTCTCAGAATTATCAGCGACAACCCTGACTATGGGTTCCTCGATCGGTTGGGTAATGTTTTCTTCAGCGTGGTCGACACTGTTAAAGGGCAATACTCTGTCATTACCAGTGATAACATCATCAGGTGATACTTCACCTGTGGTTGCTGTGCGGGCCCGTTTCGGAGGCCGAGAGTTTACAATACGTTTCGGTATAAGTACCGTCTCCGATATATCTTTTTCGTTTACAGCGCGTTCGACTGAACGCCCTAAATCGATAACGCGTTGCGGGCCTTTTAACCGGATAAGCTTTTGTACGTCTTTTATTGGATGTTTTTCGTCATGCAGCAATATTTTAATGCCGCGTAAAAACTCGATATCTTCGGGACGATAAAACCGCCGACCTCCCCCGCGTTTGATGGGTTTAATATCCGAAAACTTGGACTCCCAAAACCGCAATACATGGGGTTGAAGCTCCAATTCGCTTCCCGCTTCGCTTATCGTTCTAAAGGCCCGTGTTGTTTTTTGCATAAAAATCTCGACCAAAACAATCCGACACCGAATCGCTTTACTGTCACAAGTATATACTTTTAACGACTAAGTGACGAATCGATACGTTCTCGCAACACCTGAGAGGCTTTAAATACAAGCACGCGCCGGGAAGAAATCGGAACCGCTTGACCGGTTTTTAAATTGCGTCCAACCCGTTCTTTCTTATCCCGCAAAGAAAAAGTTCCAAACCCGGCAAGCTTTACATTTTCGCCTTTTAGGAGAGCGCCAATAATATTATCAAAAACAGATTCAACAAGAACCGCGCTTTCTGAGCGCGATAACCCTATTTCTTTATATAATGCTTCAGCTAAATCCGCCCGCGTAACCGTTCCCACATTCATTCTACAGTCCTCTCAGTTTCCTGTTCTTAATTGCGCCCTAACCGAAACTAAGAAACTTTCAAGTGGCCTATAGCACAAAGTATAATAAAATCAAAGGGTCAGACCCTTAACAAAGCAGCACCCCACGTAAATCCACCGCCAAAGGCCTCTAACATAACAAGATCGCCTGCCTTAATCCGTTTGTCTCGACTGGCGACATAATAAGCCAAAGGCACAGAGGCCGCTGAGGTATTGGCATGTTTTGCAACCGTCGAAATAACCCGTGAAGGGTCAAGACCAAGCTGTTTGGCTACACCATTTAGGATACGTTGATTAGCCTGATGCGGCACAAACCAATCTATATCTTTAATATCAATATTCGCGTTTTGAGCGCATTCTTTCATGGCTTTGGCTATGTCCCGCACCGCATGTCTAAACACTTGATTGCCAAGCATGCGCACATGACCAACCGTTTGGGTTTTAGACGGACCACCATCGACATAGAGCATTTCCCTAAACCGACCATCTGAACGTATAAAGCTATGCAAAATCCCTATTTGATCGGCCTCGCCGTTTTGAATGTCCTGACCGGACAGGACAAATGCACCCGCACCATCACCAAACAAAACACAGGTAGAACGGTCTTCCCAATCCAGAATGCGCGAAAAGGTTTCAGCTCCGATAACCAGAACATTTTTCGCGTTATGGCTGCGGATCATAGAATCAGCGACTTGCAAGGCATAGATAAATCCGCTGCATACGGCCTGCACATCAAAGGCAGCTCCGTGGCGAATTTCTAATTTCTCTTGTATGATTGTGGCGGTTGACGGAAACGTATAATCCGGCGTTGTTGTCGCGACAATAATCAAGTCTATGTCTTGAGCTGAAATCCCAGCATCATCGAGAGCAGATAGGGCGGCTTTGTAGCCCAGATCAGAGGTGGTTTCATTTTCACCGGCAATGTGACGTTGCTCAATGCCCGTGCGCTCTCTTATCCATGTGTCAGATGTGTCTACACGTTCCGAGAGCTCAAGGTTTGTTACAATTTTTTTTGGAAGGAAAGCCCCGCACCCTCGTAAGATAGATCGTATTTTCATCAGGTTATAAAAC
>CAZHPV010000052.1:0-17759 GCA_964534845.1 uncultured Caulobacterales bacterium | reverse complement strand
CCCCATGGGAATGCAAGGAAAATACAGAACAGTGAGGCCAGCCCCATAGCCAATAACATATTCCAAGGTGCTTCCTCGACACGCTTTCCATTATCATGTGCAAAGAAGGTGAAATACGGTACTTTAATGCCCGAATGTTCCATCACACCTGCGGACGCAAATAACAACATCCCCAAAACAACCCAATCTTGGATAAGGTGAGTATGTTCCGCGTGGTAAAGAGCCGCGGAAATAATCATGGATTTCGTTACGAAAGCTGAAAGCAAAGGGAAAGCAGCGATCGACCCTGCCCCTATCAGGCAAAACAGTGTGGTGTACGGCATGGACCTAAACAGACCACCAAGCTCTGAGGCTTTGGCCGTGCCTGTGCGAAGCATAACCGCGCCCATGCTCATGAATAACAGGCCTTTAAAGATAATATCGGCGACAACGTGTCCCGCCACGCCGTTTAGGGCCAAGGGTGTACCGATACCAATTCCGCAAACCATAAAACCCAGCTGGTTATTTAAACTATAGGATAAGACGCGCCGCAGATCATTTTCAATGACTGCGAAAAACACGGGAAAGACCGTCATGACAGCACCGATATAAATCAGAATATCGGTCCCCGCGAAACCGCGCGCCAAAGCATATAAAGCCAGTTTTGTCGTAAAGGCGGACAGAATGACCGTGCCGGTTATGCTGGCTTTAGGATAGGCATCCTGTATCCAGTTATGGAGTAAAGGAAATCCGCATTTTATACCCATGGCTATGAGAAGTAATTTACCGCCTGGCGCATCGAGGCCGATATGTCCAAAACTAAAGTCTCCACCATTGGCCCGGCCGTAAATCACGGCCCCGGCCAAGAGTAATACCCCGGAGAGAACATGAATTGCCAGATAGCGCACACCCGCGTTAAAGGAGTGTTCCCCGCCCTTCCAAACCAGCATGACGGAAGAAATCGCGGCAAGTTCCCAGAATATAAATAAGGTTAGAAGATCGCCCGCAAAGACCCCGCACAGCGCCGCCCCCATATAGATAAGCGCCGAACTATCCGTAATTTTACATTTCTCATGTAGACCGTAAATGCCGTTTAATATGCCCGCAAAGCAGAAAATATAGCCCCAGACCATGCTTAAACGGTCTATTCGCAATGTCACCAGCTCTTGAGGCCCTACAGCGAGCTTTCCACCGATCACGACTTGCGTGCCGTAAATCTGAAAAATCATAAAACCTGCAAAAAGCGGGGTGAAAACCAGTAAAGCCTTTCGCACCATATTTGATGGCATTACGGCCGCAATCAGACCGGCAAGAATAAAATAAAAGCCGGGATTAATTTGGAGAAGCGCCTCAAACATCGTCTTGCCCTTCGTTAAAATACTCTCCCGGGCCGTAATAATCTTCCGGGCGCGAAAGGAATTTAAATAAAGGCTCTGCGCTTAAAACAACAAAGCTATAGGCGACAAAACCAATGACGGCCCATGATGCAAAAAAGTCCCACGGGGCGGCGTGCTTTGGAGGAAAGACCAGTCCAAGAGCAATGGTTATAATGAGGCCGGCAAGCGGAATGTAAATGAAATTATCTTGCACGGATTTACGCCCGAGCCACAAAAACGGCACTGAGAGCGGGTGGGACTCAGAGCGTTCTTTGATTTCAGCCTCAGATAGCTCAATAGATTGCGACTTTGCGTCTGTACCTTTTTTTGAGGTCTGCTTGCTTTGAGAAGTTTTAGCCATAATGCGATCTCACTTAGAATGACCCAACCGGCATCACCGGAATTAAAAATTCGATGATCGGACCGGAGAAGAAAAACAACACAAAAGCGCCCAGCGCTGTTATAACTGGCGGGATAATAACCCAGCGATGACTTTTGCGTAGCTCAGCAATATGGGCGTCATCTTGCGGGTTTAGCGGGGGCTTTAAAAAGCCGCGAATTGCAATGGGCGTTAGATAGATAACGTTTAAGACCGAGGATAATATCAAGGCGGCCATTAATATAGCCTTTCCACTGTCCAATGCTCCTACCATTAGGAAAAATTTTGGCCAAGAGCCACCCATAGGCGGCACGCCAATAATGGATAAAGCGCCGACCAAAAAGGCTCCAAATACAAATGGCATTGTCCGGCCTAATCCGTCTAGCTGACTAATATTGGTTCGGTGGGCGACCGTATAAATTGCGCCCGCGCACATAAAGAGCGTTATCTTGCCCCAAGCGTGCATGACGATTTGTAGACCCGCACCGATAATCGCAGCCGGTGCGGCAAGCATGGCGCCGAGCGTAACATAAGATAATTGACTAACTGTCGAATAGGCCAAACGCGCCTTTAAATTATCTTGGCGCAAGGCAATTACGGAGGCCAAGACTATTGATATGGCGGCAATCCATGACAAAACCGTACTCATGGGGGTGGCCGCCGTTACAGAGGGTCCGAAGGTGAAAACAACAATTTTGAGAATAGAGAACACACCCGCTTTTACGACCGCCACAGCATGCAAGAGAGCCGAGACTGGCGTCGGCGCTACCATAGCATTGGGCAGCCAAGGATGAACGGGCATTAGGGCGGCCTTGCCAATACCAAAGGCAAACAAGAACAGTAATATTGATGTGGCCAGTAAAGGCGTACCTTCCGGGAAGATACCGCCCACTCTAAATTCGGTTGTACCCGCCAAAACCTGCGTACCAATTATGGCTGGCAATAATAAAGCGAGAGATGTTCCCATCAAGATGAGTATATATATTGTGCCCCCGCGTTTGGCTTTCGCATCGCCCTTATGAGTGACCAAAGGAAATGTCGATAAGGTTAGGGCCTCGTAGAAAATAAATAGTGTAATCAGATTACCCGCCGCCGCTATACCCATAGCCGCAGAGATGGCTATCGCGACGAAAGCATAAAACCGCGTCTGGTTTTTTTCTTTATTGCCCCGCATATAGCCAATGGCAAAAAGAGAATTGAGCAACCAAAGCGAACTGGCAATCATCGCAAAAATCGCGCCGAGCGGTTCCAATTTAAGGGTTAGAGCGAAATCACCTGCAAAAGTTCCCAAGGATAGCTCAGGCCGACCACCGCTCGAAACCACGACCAAAAGATTCACAACATTAAAAATGAGCGCAACCGCCGCTATCAGCGTGATAGCTTCGCGTATATTTTCGTTCTTTCGGCTAAAATAAATCAGTCCCGCCGCGATAAGCGGGATTATCAATGTCAGCGCAAGGGCAAGTTCAGATGTATATGTCATCCGCCAGCTCCTATCAATATAGGCTTCAGCACGTTGGCGGCCCCTTCAGCAGCTTGGACCATAAGGTCGGCATTGATCCCGATTATAACCGACAAAATACCGAGTCCCCACATTGGGAGCAGCATTATTAAGGGCGCTTCATTTTTTGCAACGACTTTACCATTAATCTCCGGTGGGGCTTGGAAATAGGCCGCCAGAACCAGACGTCCTATATATATGATAGCGAGCACAGAGCTTACGACAATCACACCGACAGCCCACCACCAGCCATTTTCCGCAACGGCCTCTACCAGACGCCATTTAGATACAAATCCAGCGGTAAAGGGTACACCGATCAAGGACAGGCCGCCCAATGTAAATGCGCCCATAGTCCAGGGCATAGTCTTGGCCAGACCATTAAAGTCCGATGTTCGCGTAATACCGAAGCGATACCAAAATGCGCCAAGCGCCATAAAGAGCGCCCCTTTTATAATGGCGTGATTGAGCAAGTGCAGATAGCCCGCCGCCAGACCTGCGCTCGTCGCCAGACCAATACCCAGCAGCATATATCCGACTTGAGCCACAGATGAAAACGCCAAGGTACGGCGCACATCCGTTTGGAATATGGCTTGAAGCGATCCCAGCAACATACCCAAAATACCAAGCCCGGCCAGTACATAGGTTACAACAAGCAAGACATAATCAAACCCGATATCAAAGACAGTGAAGGTAAAGCGCAGCATAAGGTAGAGCGCGGCTTTCGTTGCTGTCGAGGCCAAAAACACTGTGATGAGCGACGGCGAATGCGCATAGGCACCAGGCAGCCATGTATGCAAAGGAAACATAGCAAGCTTAAGCCCCAATCCGACAATGATAAAACTAAAGGCAACCTGAGAGACCCGACTACCCCCGTCCAGATCACGCAAAATTCGGCCCATATCCGCTATATTGAGCGTGCCGGTTTCCATATAAAGAAATCCAAGGCCGATAACGAAAAACGTCGCCCCGATTGATCCCATAATGAGATAATTATAAGCCGCTGAGAGGGCGCGCCTGTCTCGGCTGGACCCCATGGCGACAAGTGTATAAGTCGAAATAGATGACACTTCCAGAAAGACAAAAACATTAAAGGCGTCGCCCGTTACGACCATCCCCAAAAGTCCGGCCATACATACAAGAAAAGCAGCGTAGAACGGTGCCCGTTTCTTGGGTTCAACCTCGGCCTTTACAGCGGGCGCACCAAAAAGGGTTACAATAAGGGCGATAGCACTTATCAATAACAAAACCGGAGCGTTCAAGCCGTCAACCACATAGGCAATCCCATGCGGCGGGTCCCATCCGCCAAGGCTATAATTAATCGTCTGGCCGCCAAATATTTGCAAGACAATCGCAAATCCAACCACGGTACAAATAAGCGCCACAAGGAAAGTCGTGGCCCATGCCAGTCTTTGCGAAGGCAGGATTGCGACAATCGCACCGGCTAGCAGTGGTAAAACCACGATGAGCGCCGCCCCGTGGGTTAAAATCCAGGACGGATAAAGAGACAAAATATCCATTATGCTCCCGCCCTTTGCGCAATCGCGTCGCCCGCATCC
The DNA here is from genome assembly GCA_964534845.1 of uncultured Caulobacterales bacterium. GTDB lineage: Bacteria > Pseudomonadota > Alphaproteobacteria > Caulobacterales > Maricaulaceae > CALCKU01. Next base: position 12,968 of record CAZHPV010000052.1, on the reverse strand, counting down.
GGGTCTTCCGTGCCTTCCAGATTAAACTGGTAATCCAAGGCCGTTATTTCATCTTCTTCAATCGAGCCGTAAACTTCACCAATACGCACGACAAGCGCCAAGCCAATAGCCAATGTCGCAACCCCGACCACAATCGCTGTTAGGATAAGGACATGCGGCAGCGGATTTGAATAAGCGACATCACTGGCATGACTACCATGCCCCCCGACAGCAGCGGCCGCATTCGCTGCGGCAAGCCTGACCGGCTCGGATAAGGCGGCATGCCCGTCATCAACGAGAATGGGCGGTTGCCCGCCAGCAACCTTACTGATCGTAATATAGAGCAGAAATACAGAGGTTTGGAATACACTTAACCCCACGAGCTTTTTGATAAGATTACGCGAGGAGAACACAACATAAAGCCCCGTCATCATAAGGATGATAACGACCGCATAATTATAATTTTCAAATATGGCTGAAAACATTACCAATCCTCGTCCGAAATCTCGGGGGCGCGACTGCCAAAAGCGTAAAATATCGCGACCATAACACTTGTTACTGTAACCAGCACGCCAAGCTCGACAGCCAAAATACCCCAATGTTGGCCGTGGGCGGGATCATGATGATTAAGCGCCCCATAATTTAAAAACTCGTCCCCCAAGAACCATGTCACCACACCGGTCCCTCCGTAAAGCAAAACCCCAATTGTCATCAAAATACGGACCATGGCTGGCGGGACAGCCTTTTTGGCTGCTTCAAGGCCGAATATGAGCGCATATAAAATTACGGAGGCCGCAAGTATAACCCCAGCCTGAAACCCACCGCCCGGACCAAAATCACCATGAAACTGCACATAAAAGGCAAAGAGCGCGATGAGCGGTATTAAAAACTTAGATACAATACGTAAAATCAGGTGCGGGTTCATTTTGTCCCTCCTGTAGAGCGTTTTTTGCGGGTTTGTTTCCCCGCCTTTTTAGAAGCTGGTTTTTTGGCGACCGCTTTCTTGGCCTGAGCTTTCTTCACCGCGGGTTTTTTCACGGCATCTTTGGAAGAACCCCGCCCCTTCGGTAACGCTTGAGACTGACCAGAATTTGCGGCTTGCGCCTCCTCTATTGTAATCGCAGCCGGAGACACGGCGCGCGACAGATTAACACCGTTAGGCGAGGCGCGCCAAGGGCCTGAGCTCCCCCCGGACCCCTTACCGGCATTACCATTTAGGCCAAGAAGTAAAAGCACACCAATACCTGCAGCGAAAATCACCACGGTTTCGCCAAAAGTATCAAACCCCCGATAGCTGGCCAAAACCGCTGTCACAACATTAGGGATATGAATATCCTTGGCTGTCATCTCGATATAATCAATCCCAACATAGCTATTGGCCGGAGAGTGTGGATCACCATAGGCGGGCATATCGCCAATTGCGTAAAACATGGCCATGCCTGCAATCACCACAACGCCCAGAGCGCCCCATTGGCGCGAAAGCGGAACAGGCTTGGACTGACGATCTGACAGCAGCATGGCTGCCAGCATTAAAACGGTTGAAACACCCGCACCAACAGCCGCCTCGGTAAAGGCAACGTCTACGGCATCCAAAGACACAAACCACGCTGCTGAGATAAGGCTGTAAACGCCTTGCAGCATGACAATAGCAAAGAGAGAGCGCATGCGCACAATCATAAAGGCTACACCCACCAAAATGGTGATAAGACCGATATCAAGTATCAAAGAAGAAGGCATTAGCTGTCCCCTTTATTGGTAATGTCTTCGGGACTGGCCGCCTTATAACGGCCCAGGACAGGTTTCAAATTTGATCGATAGGCAGCGTTAGCCACCGCATGCGTCGCCGTCGGACTTGTCAGGAGTAAAAAGAAAGACACCATAAGTAATTTCAGACTTAACTGGGTAAACCCGGACTGAACGATTAAACCCAGTAATATAAGTTCCACGCCGAGTGTATCGGTCATGCCGGCCGCATGTAACCGTGTATAAAAATCAGGCAAGCGCAAAACACCCAAAGTCCCTGCAAGGACAAAGAACAGGCCGGCCGTAATCGATATGATCGAGATCACGCCTCGCAGCATTGCAATCAGATCTAGCCCGCCGTGAGCCACAGCCACGTCTGCTGCCATAATAATCATGACGGCTCTCCACGACTATTGGCTTTGGTCACTGTATTAAGGGGTACATCAAGCGCGCGGTAGCTAAAGAATTTCAGCACGGCAATCGTCGCAATGAAATTCATCAACGAATACAGGATGGCAATATCAACACCGTCAGGGCGGTCAATGACAAAGCAGAATATACATAAGAACAAAACCGTTTTCGTTCCAAAGGAATTAACGGCTAATAGTCTATCGTAAAGCGTTGGCCCCAGAAAAAGACGCCCCAACATCAAGGCCATGCTTATCAGAATAAAAAAGGCCGCAGCCAGATTAAAATAGGCTAATACATTTTCCATGGCTAAGCCTTCTTATTATCGAGAGTGTTATGGATAATATTATCTCCGATTGACCAGCCAGACTGCTCAGCCATTTCGGTAAAACCATCAACAGATGCCATTTCTTTTAAAAGAGCATGGACGACAAGTTCATCCCCATCAAATTCAACGCTAACAGTGCCGGGTGTCAGCGTGATTGAATTTGCAAACATTGAGCGGCCTATATCAGTTTTATGCTTGACCGGTATGCGCACCAAAGTCGGTGTGACTTCAAGATCAGGGTTGAGTACGGCTTTTACAACGGCGACATTCGCCTTGACGATTTCTTTAAAAAGCCACGACAGGTAAATGAGCGTTTTTGGAACAAAAAGATAAGGCGCCGTCTCGGAGTCCAGAATTTTCATACGGCCACAAAGAAGAATGACCAGAGCAATAGATATCCCGCCAAGCGTTAACAAAAGCGGCTTAAAATAGCCCGATAGTCCTATCCAGAACACACCCAATGCTAAGGTTAGGACTAAACTATACCGTATCAAAATCTCTCTCCACCTTGCGAGTCGTGCCGCATATCGTCCTTATTAACCTTGTTAGGGGGACGAACCAAGGCTTAGTGGGGTTTTTTAAGAGATTTTACAATATATTTTGCGTGAATTTTGGGGAATATTTATCCCAAAGTACCAAAAGCGGACTTTACTACTGGCGATTACCAAATACGAGCGCTGCCGTAATAGCCGCCGCGCCATATTCTTCTTCTTTTGGAATAATACCCTGCTTAATATGGCGCAAGACTTCAGCATTCAACGAAGATGTTAGTGACCAATTCCAATAGCGTAAAACCGTTTGCGCTTTATCCGTCGAGACGGAATCATAAGTACGCAAGACGCGGGCAAAATCAGGATGGTCATTTCCGTCCGTATCCATTAGAGGCCGCTTTAGACCTTTCCACATACGCCTTAAATTATCACGTTTAATTCCGGGGGCCTTACATAAAATAGCGACGCCCTCTCCGCCTTTATCTGTGAGGATTTGCGCACCTGTGGCGGGTTTAATCCCGGCCATATATGAAATCTCCTCAATATAGTCTCGCGTAATGCCGTCGACTTCCATCTTGGCAATCGCTTCTTCTAGTCCCTCAAACTTGCTGCGGGCAATCGCTGCACGGTTGCGTTGACGGCGCTCAATAAATTGCAGAGCTTTACGCACGCCCGGGTCCGCCCACCCATCCGCGGCGGCCTTAGGATAAAGGTCGGCACAACTTTCCTGCAATACATTTCGCGTAACCGCAAACCGGTGCAAAATCTTCCGTCTATTTTCCTCATTTGCCCACCAAAACATTGTCAGGCCATGTGAAGGGCGCAATTCTTCTCTCTTAATAAGGAGATCAACATAGGGCTGATGCGAACGCGAAATCGTCAAAATACGTTGCAACGCCGTTTCGGAAAAAGACGCCCCTTTATTGAACAAAAGCTTTTCGACAACCTCTTCTTCCAGAAATTCGACAATAACGTCCGAGACAGCATCCGATACCTTACGACGCATCGCAATCACTTTACGGTGCTCACTGGAGACTTTCTTGGAAATTTGTATCAGATCGGAATCGGTTAGGCCTTTACTGTTTTCCAACACATGTTTGGCAACTTCGATCTTATCTTTAGCGAGAATAACCAAAATTGTACGCGGCGCCTCGTTTAACATAACCAGACGCTTGGCAACACTTTCGCGCAGGTCAATATCTGCATCGCGCAGTAGTTCTACCAATACGTCACCCGCCATATGTCGTTCTTGCGGGGTAAGTTGGCTGGCAGGTATGCAAATCACATCAGATAAACGCTTGGCCAGTTGACGGCGCACAGCCGGCGGCATTTTTGCATCACTAACGGCGTCTGTCTGGGACAAATCTAATGCCTGTTGTGCATTCATAAGCCATCTTTTCCAAAAAGAACCTGCGTAAAAAATTCACGCGAGCATTATCCTCTCTAAAATTCATTAACCAAATCAAAACAGGCGCACATTTTTTTAATCGTCGCAAACGCTGACATATTCGTCCAAAATCGGTCAAAACCCTGTTTTTTCACCCTTGTCCCAATCTGCATTCCTACTAAAAGAAGACTGTTTTTAAAATGGACGACATATGGCCTCCCCGAAAAAAATTACCCCAAAGCTAAGACCCGCTACGCCGCCAGAAAGTCAAAAAAAGCCGCTCACCCTAACGCAACTCGGGATAAGCCGCACAGACGAATATGCTTGGCTAAAAGATGAAAACTGGCAAAGCGTGATGCGCGACCCCGAACAACTGAACCCAGAAATCCGGATGCATTTGGAAAGCGAAAATGCCTATACGGAAGCTGTGCTCGAAAACCTTACGCCCTTAAAGACCGCTATATTCGAGGAGATGAAAAACCGCCAACCCGCCATTGATAGCAGCGTCCCCAGCCCGGACGGCGATCAGGCCTATTACCATAGCTACCGCGAGGGCGATCAACACGGTGTCTACCGCCAGATCAGAATAGATAGCCAGACACGGGCAACCATCGGCAAAGCCGTGGATATATTGGATGCGGACGCGCTTGCCGCGCAAGAAAAAGGGTTTTTCAATCTCGGCGCTCTTGCCCATAGCCCGGATCATAAATGGCTGGTTTATAGCCTTGACCGCAAAGGCTCTGAAACCTTTGACGTGTTCCTTAAACCCATGGAAGGCGAGGCGCGAAAAACTGGTATTGATAAGAGCGCGGGCGGTTTGCAATGGGCCCGCGATAATGCAACGCTTTTCTGGGTTGAGCGGGATGAAAACCAAAGACCTTATGCAGTTTTTTCCAAAAACATTCATGACCCTAGCGCTAAAGCGACATTACGGTATGAGGAAAATGATCCAGGCTTTTTTGTTTCAATCGATGAAAGCGATTCTGGGGCGTTTATTATTATCAGCGCCCATAATCACACCACCTCGGAACTCTGGCTCATTCCGGCTGACGCCCCCGATACGGAACCTTACTGCTTTTCGGCGCGCCAAGACGGGCGCGAATATAGCCTACATGAGCAAGGCGGTAGAGTTTACATTCACACAAATGCAGGCGGCGCGACCGATTTTCAAATCATGGCCTGCCCGACACCGTCTTTAGGTCAACACACACCGCATGAGACTGCCGGGCAAAATGAAAACTGGGACACTTATATTCCCCACAAGCCCGGTACATTTATTGTCGGAATGGAAAGCTATAAGCACTTTCTTGTACGGTTGGTTCGGGAAAATGCCCTGCCGCGTATTATCATTCGCGATATGCGCGACCAGTCGGAACATTCCATTAGCTTTGATGAGCCGGCCTTCGGATTAGGTTTGATGGGTGGTTATGAATATGAGACGCCGTGGTTGCGCTTTAGCTATGCGTCCCCGACTACACCCAGACAGGTCTTTGATTACAATATGGAGACGCGTGAGCGTATATTACGTAAAACGCAAACCATACCGAGCGGGCATGAAAGCGCGGATTATATCACTGAGCGCTTAAATATTTCGGCCCGGGACGGCGCGCTCATTCCTGTAACCCTGCTATATCACAAAACAACGCAGCGAAATGGCAAAGCGCCACTTTTGCTTTACGGTTATGGCTCCTACGGCATAACCATACCCGCAGGCTTTCGCACGACTATTCTCTCGCTCGTAGACCGCGGCTTTATCTATGCCATAGCCCATATTCGCGGGGGTATGTCTAAGGGCTATCAATGGTATCTTGACGGCAAGCTTGAGAAGAAAACAAACAGCTTTAATGATTTCGTTGATGTCGGCCGGGCCCTATGTGCGATGGACTATACGCGAAAAGGCCGCCTCGTTGCCCATGGAGGTTCTGCTGGTGGCTTACTTGTCGGAGCCGCCGTTAATCAAGCCCCGGAATTATTTGGCGGAATTATCGCAGCTGTTCCCTTTGTAGACGTGCTTAATACAATGAGTGATGAGAGCCTTCCTCTCACTCCGCCGGAATGGCCGGAATGGGGCAATCCCATTACCGATTTACACGCCTATAAACGTATTGAGAGCTACTCACCCTATGACCAAGTCAAATCCCAAGACTATCCCCCCATGCTCATCACTGCAGGCCTGACAGATCCACGGGTGACATATTGGGAGCCTGCGAAATGGGCAGCGCGCTTACGCGATCACCAGACGGGAGACGGGCCTATATTGCTAAAAACCAATATGGAGGCAGGTCATCAAGGCGAGTCTGGACGCTATGATAGTCTAAAGGAAACGGCGCTAGAATATGCCTTTGCCGTGAGTGTTTGCGCGGGGGATTAGGTTACAAGCCCGTCCACAGCGCAACTATTATTAATCGTCACGGCTAAGACTAAACAGGCATATAGCCAGAAGCAAAGTCGCCAATACACCTGAGCCACCCGCGAGATGTCTTGGCATAAAGCCGTCTATTCCAAACATCATAACCAAGCTATTGGTAATAAACGCCACTGCGCCCAGCAAGACCGTCGCACCGCCCAGAGCTTTACTGCCCTCGCCCATCTTGCCCATACCGAAAACTATGGCCGCCAAGCCCAGCAATATTTTCGCCGCATTATAAGAGAAAAAGGAAAACGCAACGACGGAAAAGGCCACACCGCCAAGCTCAGGATTTGTGGCCGCAGCCTCCCGAAAAGGGCCGAACTGCGTCAAGCCAACGCCCACTTGTAAAACATTCAGCAAGGCACTAAAGGCAATCGCGGCAAAACCCAACGTATAGCGCTTGGCCAACACCAAAGCCGATCCTGCAAAAGCCGCCATAAGCACGAATAAGAGCCCCTCCAATCCCCAAAGGAATTGCCGGTTTACCTCGGGCGCTTGTTGATACAAATATGTGTAGATCGGTTGTGAGATCGCTGCCAATAGCAGCAAAAAGGCAACACTCTTAATCGTTTGGCTTCGGGTAAGGTCCATAATGCGCTCCTGCGTTAACTGTCATTCCATGCTGTCAATTTTATGGTAAAAAATCAAGCCAAAACCAAGACGGGTAAAGTGAAAATCTTAACCAACAGCACCTCAAGGCTAACTGGAATTCAGTATAAGTGTGAGACCATATTCACTAGGCCACACACATATACGCGCCCTCGCCGTATTATATAAGGCGTCCTAGCCATCAGCCTCCCCGACTTTAACACGGTAAATGGAATCATATTCATCCTTGAACTTGGCGCATTTTTGATCCTCCAGTTTAAATCCGCCTTGAAAGACAGTCGCGTCATAGGCATGTCTGATTTGTATAAAACACCAATCACGCTCCACATTGATTTCAAACTGGCACCGATCTTCTACCGCCTGACCTTCTGCTTGGATAAAGGACACCCACTTTTTGGCGTTACGGCCTTCGCGGGAGGCGGACGGTACATTGTTAAAGGCCTGAACAGCCGAGGCCCGCTTTATCGCGCGCGGCGCGGTTTTGCGTCCCTCTTTCGTTGTTGTCTTACAAACAGGGCGCTTTTCTTTTTGCGAGCTTTCATAACGACACGTCCCGATTAGCATCCAAGCTTTACCCGTATCAAATCCGCGGTTAATCGCTTCCATAAAGGCCGTTTCGGCGCGTGCGCACTCGCCTTCATTATATAGCGCCTCACCCAGATCGGCGTAAAGCTTTCCTTCGCCCGACTGCAATGCGGCTTTTTCTAAAATCGGAATAGCACGTTTATACTCTCGCGCCTGCCGAAAGAGATTGGAGAGCTGCTCCAAAGTTTCCGGCGTCTCGTTAACCCGGCCGGCATTCATTTCCTGCTCCAGAATATTTGCCGCTTGGTAAGGTATACCGTAATAACTGTAATATTGCACAAGTTTGAGCAATTCATCTTCCCTCGTTAACGCCCCGCGCTGATTGAGCATGACGTTAACTTCGAAAGCCTCTTCTTCTTGGCCACTTTGGATTAGCAAAGATATCCATGCATCCCATAAAGTACGATCTTCCGGCCAACGATTAATCATTTGCTTGACGATATCGGCCTGAGGCCCGGCTTGGCCCAGATTATGATAAATAAAATTCAGCAAATCAAAATGTTTACGCTCTTTGGGATTGGCATCATTAAACCATTTTTCCGCCCAAGGCAGAGCGCGTGAGTAATGCCCCGATTGCACCCAAGCCTGCGCAAGCATTTCAACATATTGCGGCTTTTCCTGCCCGCCCCGTTTAAGATAGCTTTCAGGGCGCTCGGCCCCCTCAGCATATTGCCCATTGGCAATTAAAAGCTGGGCGATATTGACCCGTAAACTATCGGCCTCATTAGCCAATAAGCCGCCTGACCTAATGGCGTTTTCAAAGGCTGAAACCGCTGGCCCGTATTGGCCAAGCTCGTAATAGGACGTGCCTTGCATCTGGTAAATCGTACCGTGCTCATAGGCGTTGAGGTCTGGCAGAGATAAAGCCTCATCCAATTTAGTCAAAGCCGCACTGTGCTGATTATCATTAATGAGTGCCAGAGCGGCATTCACGATCTCACCGGCAGCCGGCGAAAACTGGCGGCCCTCTGACGTTTGTGCAAAGGCGGGTGATATTAAAAAAGCTGAGTTAAACTCGGAAAAGCATAGGCCAATAATGGCCGCGGACGTTAAACGCGTGAATGAAATAGACGTTCGTAATGTCATCAAAACCTCCCCTGATGAATTTGCAATTAAACCGCGCCCCGGACACGGCACCCGCAATGAATGCGGGTCTCTAAATCCTATTCAGGAATAAGTTTTCCGCGCTCATCGGTCAGGCGGAAGGTAATTTTACTTTCCACACCAGACCGCGCGACGCTGCGACCCTCCACAGTCTTGGGTTTATACTTCCATTTCTGGACGGATTTAATTGAGGCGCGCTCAAACAGGCTCTGCGTGCAATAAGTAGAGACAATATTAAAGGGTTGACCTTCTGGGCTCACATCAAAACGCACTTTACAGTGGCCTGATCTCTCTGCCCTCGGCGGCATAATGGGCGGAATACGCACAAGGGGTTGAGCGTCAGCATCAGATATGGCGATTTTGAAAATTCTACCTGTAATTTTTGGCGGATTAAACTTAGGAATCGCACCGTCTAAGGTCGCTATTTTTTCTGTCGGCTTAGCGGCGGGTTGACGCTCGATTTGGGGAGGCGGCGGCGGGGTCACGACCTTTTTGACCTTATCAAGCTTGGTTTTGCGTGTGATGAGCTTAATGTCCTCTATTTGGGGGTTAATCTCAAAAGATGCCGTTTTTAATTTTTCCTGTGCTCTAAACTCAACCGCGATCATGGACGCCATAACAAGGCCCAAACCACATGTCACAAAGAGTGCCCCGCCCGAGCTTCCGATATAATGCAATAATTTCATTTTTTCCTCCTATTTAGCTGTTGTATTATTATAGTATAACATAACAATTAACAAAATGCAACTTTATAACATTTTAGATAAATTCAGGGGAAAGTTTATAGACCTATATTTAGACAAGCCGTGTTCTTACAGGCTCAGCAATAAGCGATTATTCAAAACAAAAAGAAACCGCGCATCTGTAACAAAAAACCCCAGCCTAAGGCCGGGGTTAAAAATATCATATCTGTGAGAGCGGGCTAGCCGTCATCATCACCGACTTTAACGCGGAAGATAGAATCATATTTTTCTTTAAACTTGGAGCAAGCCGTGTCCTCAAGTTTAAAGCCGCCTGTAAAAATTTCGGCGTCATAGGCTTGCTTGATTTTGATAAAACACAATTCGCGCTCAGTATCGATTTCAAACTGGCACCGGTCTTCAACAGCTTGGCCTTCTGCCCTGATAAAGGACACCCATTTTTTGGCATTACGGCCTTCGCGGGAGGCGGACGGCACATTGTTAAAGGCCTGAACAGCCGAGTCGCGTTTTAACGCACGTGGTATAGTTTTGCGCGATTCTTTCGTAGTTGTCTTACAAACAGGACGCTCTTCTTTTTGCGAGCTTTCATAGCGACATGTCCCGATCAGCATCCAGGCTTTACCCGCATCAAATCCGCGGTTAATCGCCTCTTTAAAAGCTGTTTCGGCGCGTTCACATTGCCCCTCATTATAAAGCGCCTCGCCCAGATCGGCATATAGCTTGTTCTGACCTGACTGCGACGCTGCGTTTTCTAGAATAGGAATAGCGCGTTTATATTCGCGGGCCTGACGGAACAAATCCGACAATTGTACGAGCTTGTCCGGCGTTTGTCTGATCCGGCCGGAATTCATTTCCTGCTCTAGAATATTAGCGGCCTGAAAGGGCATATCGTAAAAACTGTAATATTGCACAATTTTAAGCAGATCATCTTCCGAGTTCAAAGCCCCGCCCAAATAAAGCATTTTATTGACTTCAAAGGCTTCCTGCTCACGACCGCCATTGGCCAACATAGAGGCCCAAGCATCCCACAAGCTTTTATCTTCCGGCCAGCGATTAATCATCTGTCTGACGATATCAGCCTGACGACCGGGTTGACCCAGATTATTGTAAAGGAAGTTTAACAAATCAAAATGCTTACGCTCTTTGGGATTAGCATTATTAAACCACTTCTCCGCCCAAGGTAGAGCCCGGGAATAATTATCCGATTGCACCCATGCCTGTGTTAGCATTTCGACATATTGCGGTTTTTGTTGTCCGCCCCGGTTCAGATAATTTTCAAGGCGTTGCGCGCCGTCAGCATATTGTCCATTGGCAATTAAAAGCTGGGCGATATTGACCCGCAAACTATCGGCCTCATTGGGCAGCAAGCCGCCTGAATTAATGGCGTTTTCAAAGGCAGAAACCGCCGGCCCGTATTGGTTAAGCTCGTAATAAGACGCGCCTTGCATCTGATAAATCGTACCCCGCTCATAGGCGTTTAATTCTGGTAGCGATAAAGCTTCATTTAATTTTCCTAAGGCGGCGCTGTGCTGATTACTATTAATAAACTGCAGGGCGTCATTCACAACTTGTCCAGCAGCAGAAGAAAACTGGCGGCCTTCCGACTGAGCATAAGCTGTAGACGGCGCAAAAGCCACAGAGACTGTGCCTATAACACTCAAAGCCAAAGCCGAACCTGCGAGAAGTCGCTTTAGGGATAATGGCGTTTTTATAATCACTACTCTAACTCCAATTTTAGTTTTCGGACGCGTGTCCGGTTTATTTTTGGGGGCCCGCAAAAACGGGCCACAAACATTTAGACTGGGCTTAAGCCAGACCTTATTCAGGAATTATCTTCCCGCGCTCATCAGTCAGACGGAAGGTAATTTTACTTTCCACACCAGACCGCGCAACGCTACGACCATCAACAATTTTAGGATTATACTTCCACTTTTGAACTGATTTAATTGAGGCACGTTCAAACAGTCTCTGCGTACAGAACGGTGCCACAACATTAAAAGGCTGACCTTCCGGACTCACATCAAAACGCACCTTACAGTGGCCCGACTTTTCTGCGCGCGGCGGCATAATAGGCGGGATACGGACAAGTGGCTGCGCATCACGATCAGACACTTGTATCTTGAAATTCTGACGATCAATCTTTGGCGGCTCAAACTCTGGAATAGCGCCCTCAAGAGAGGCGATTGCTTCTGTAGGCTTGGCGGCCTGCTGGCGCTCAATTTGCGGCGGCGGCGGTGGAGTCACGACCTTTTTGACCTTATCGATCTTAGTTTCACGCGTTACGACCTTAATATCCTCTACCGTTGGATTAATCTCGAAAGAGGCATTCTCCAGCTTTTCCTGAGGCTTAAATTCCCCGGCAATCAACACCATCATCAAGACAAAAAGTGCAAATGTCACAAATGCGGCTAGAGGAATACCGAAAACCCATCTCAATATAGTTCCCATAATAGTCTCCTACTTTGTTCCGACTCGCGTCTGGATGCCGAGGTCCTGCATCAGGCCCTGCACTTCCATGACGGTTCCGACAGAGGCGCCCTTATCACCGATAATTTCACCTTGCGCCTTCGGGTTTTCATCCCGCATGGACAATAATATCGGACGCACTTCATTAATTGCGTAAGGCCGCTTATCAATCCAAATTTCATCACTGGGATTTACCGCGATAATAATCGTCGGATCCCATTTTTCGCCTGTTTGGGCCTCTGGCTTTTGGGGCTCAATGCCGGGCGTTTTTACAAAAACGGACGTCACGATGAAAAAGATCAGCAGAATAAAAACAACATCCAACATGGGAGTCATATTTAACTCGGTAGCTTCTTCCTCGATAACTGTGCGACTACGTCTACCCATAATGTTACCTTATCACAATTTTATTTAATTTTCAACAATTCTGTGCAGCGCAAACGCTACACAATCTCAATCTTGGTTTGCAGACCCGCTGTGTCCAGCTCATCCTTGAGCGTAACGAGGACATTATGACGGGCTTCCTTACTAATTCTCAGGATGATATTAGCACCCGGCTTATCTGCAAGAATACGCTCGACCGCCAAAGTCACGCGGTCACATTCTGTCCCACGTCCATCCACAGCACATCTATCCTTACCATCTACATAAATTGTAATAGCAGGTTTTGGGGGCGCGTCCGGTTGGTCCGGCGGTGGTGGCGGTGGTTGCTGGAGATCAATACCTTTTTCATCCAGAAATGTGGCAGTCACGATAA
>CAZHPV010000051.1:0-17926 GCA_964534845.1 uncultured Caulobacterales bacterium | reverse complement strand
CTGGATAGAGCAGCCGCCTTCTAAGCGGCAGGTTGCAGGTTCGAGTCCTGCTGGGTCTGCCATCAACAAAACGCTGTAAATATATGATTTTATTGCCTTTTATTAATTGCATCAAGCATTCCGTATAAGTCCGTCTTAATGATCCTTTCAATTATAAGACGATCGCCGTCCATCGATAGAGCAATCGTATCGCAACATAAAGAATGAGAACGGAGGTAAGGCGTTTAATCCAGATAGGGTGAAGGCCTTTACTCGCAAGGTAAGATCCAATTTGCCCACCAATAAAAACGGCAGGCAAAAGCGGCCAATAGGTGAGCAGGGGCACTATAAACTCAGTTGAGCCGAGCTTTGTGAGTTGACCTGACAGACCCGCAACCGAATTTGTAAAAATAAACAGGCTACAAGCCGCTGCGATCTGACGCGCCGACCCCCATTTTAAAAAATATAATATAGGGGCGAGAAAAATACCGCCCCCAATACCAACAATCCCCGCAAGAAGACCAATCACGCCCCCCATAAAGGGGGCAAATATGATAGGATCGTTTGGTTTGGCATGGAGAGGCTCTGCTGGGAGTTTCTGTATCATCAGACGCGCGCCTGATAATAGTAAGGTAAATCCCAATAGGCCTACAAAAAGGGTTTCTGATACAAGAAGGCGCCCACCAAACCATGCAGCTGGGATTGAGGTCACCAGAAAGGGTATCATGCGCCTTATATCTAAATAGCCAGTGTTCCTAAAACGCCAAAGTCCACCCGTGACAACCAGAATATTACAACTCAAAGCTAATGTCGGCAGAATGCGGTAATCCGTACCGCTTAGAACGAGCAGGGCGCTATAGGTTGATCCGCCGCCAAAACCGACAGCGGCATAAAGCATAGCTGTAATAAAGAAAAATCCAATGAGAGCCCAAGGCATTTTATGATTTACCCTTCACCTTATGTTTCTTCTGCAGGTCTATGATACGGCCTCTCTCTGTCATAAGTCTCTGGGAGCGTAAAAGATCGTTGGGGCTATCTATATCCACTCCTACTAAGTCGGGTAGGTCGATGATGGAAACATGTTCCAATGTTCGCAAAACTGATTTTGCGCCTTTATCCCCGCTCAAAGCTGCGAGCGCCTCAAAACTATCCCGTTTAAATAAAGTTGGCGGGCAAAGAGTGCCTTGATAACGCGATATAACTGCCGAAATCGGATCAGATGCCCGGCTCACCATCGCCTCTAAATGCACCTCACTTACAAAGGGCATATCGGCCAAAATGATTATACAGGCTCGAATATGCGCCAAAGCCTGTAAATGTTTTATTGCCAGAGCCAGTGAAGCAGCTTGGCCGTCCATCGGATTTGGGTTGCGTATTATATCCCAACCCTGACTCTGGACTATGTCTTCCCGAGCTTTTATTTCTGCATCAATGACGGCTAAGCGATAGGGGTTATAATTCGGCATGGTAAGCGCCGCTGAATAGGACAATAAGGGTTTTCCGCCGAGCGGGGCGAGCAATTTATCATCATGGCCAAACCGACGGGATAAACCACTCGCAAGCAAAATTAGCGCTATGTCAGTTTGAGGCTGCATGTCGGTTACATGTAAGTCTTCATCCCCTTATTATAGGCAAAGCTCTGCATGGAGCTAGGCTTATCTATCTTTTAAAGTTCATTTATGTTATTCTCAGATTTATATTTACATAAAAAAGGTGCAATCATGATTACTAAAACTTTAGGCCGTAAAAGTGTTCAGGCTACCGCGATTGGTATCATGGCGTTCTTAGTAGCAGCTTGCGAAACCACGCCAAATTCACTCGCCAGCGATGTTAAGGTCGATACGGCAATCAGTGAAAGCGCAAATTTCCCAGCTTTTCAAACGTATTACGTTCTTGACGTGCCACCCGGAGAAAACAAAGTGGCGCCGCCAAAGCCTTTCTCACGTGTAGTTGTTGAAGCTGCCGTGCGTAAACAACTGGATGCGCGTAATTACCAGGAAGTTACCACTAAGGATACGGCCGACATGTTGGTGGCGATCCAGTTTTCTTTGAAAGATGAAGTCCAGTATAAAGAGAAAATCACCTATGACAGACAGATTACATCTGGCCTTGGTTATGGTGGCTACGGTGCTGGATATGGTCGGGGCTACGGACTTGGATATAGCGGATATGGCGGATACGGTAGAAGTAGTTATGGCGGCGGATATAGAAACAGATATACGGGTTATAGTTATGGCTATGGATATAGAAATTATTACGGCTATACCTCGTCAATACCGCGCAAAACGATCGTTGCTGAAGATTTCCGTAAAGGGAATATGTTGATTGATCTGATAGACCGTCAATCAAATGCTGTTGTTTGGGAAGCCCATGCGACAGGTGAGGGCGAACATGAAGCGGCGAAAATCGAGGCGAAGGTCAATGCGGTCGTTGAAAAGCTTTTCACACAATACCCTCATATTGCTACCTCTCCCGTAAATGCGGCGCCCTAAGCCTCTAATATTAGCACTTATAGTCTGATTTGAGAAAGTAACAAAAGTTCTGGAGGCACCACCCTCCGTCGAACTGCTGTTTCATGATGTTTTATAATGTTCAAAATATACCATGTAAAACAATAACTTAGACGCATTTTTGTCTCATGTCGTATATTGCTATTTCATGCCAATCTATGTTAAGAGTGGGACCAGAAATGGGACTGGATAAGTCCTGTTGATTGCTCAAGTGCTAATTGAAACTAAGAAACAATGCCCGCTATTCATAAACTAACCGTAAGAAAAGTTGTTTCCAACAAAGTGCCTGGACGATTAAGCGATGGTGCTGGCTTATACTTAGTTACATCAAAAACCAACGCAAAAAAATGGGTATACATGTGGGTTACCAATGGGAAGCGGCGTGAGATGGGACTTGGAAGTTTTCCGTGAGTAGGGCTGGCCCAGGCCCGAATCAAAGCTCAACTTTCTCGGGAATTAGTAGCTGAAGGGAAAGATCCAATTCAAGAGCGGTTGAGGGAAGAGGGGGAATTGCAACGGACGACCAAATCATTCGGAGTTGTTGCCGACCATCTCGTCGAAAACTTGAAGGTGGATTGGTCCAGCGAAAAACATAGACAGCAATGGCAGAGGACTGTTTCTCACTATTGTAAACCCATACGCTCTATCGCCGTTGATCAAGTAGAGACGAAAGATGTACTTCGGGTGCTTAAACCCATTTGGACTACCAAGGAGGAAACTGCTCGTAGGTTAAGGTCAAGAATAGAGAGATTTCTTGACCATGCTACCGCTCATGGTTGGAGGCAGGGTGAAAACCCTGCGCGTTGGAAGGGGCATCTTAAAGATATCTTGCCAAAAAGAGATTCTTCGAAGAAGGGTAATTTTGCATCTATGCCCTACGAAAAAATTAATAACTTTATGAAGGCTCTCGTTCAGCAAGTTGGTGCATCTGCCTTAGCGTTGGAATTCACAATTCATACAGCTGCGCGATCTAACGAAACCTTGGGAGCGTCATGGGACGAAATCAATCTAAATGAGAGGACGTGGACAATCCCTGATCACAGAATGAAATCCAAGGTCGAGCACATTGTACCTCTATCGGATGAGGTTTTAGCCATTTTGAAACGTGCTTCAGAGATGAGAGATTCAAAATATATATTTCCAGGAGGAAAGAGAGGGCGACCTCTAAGCAATATGTCGATGAACATGTTGATGAGAAGGATGGGCATTCAAGATGCAACGGTACATGGTTTTCGGTCATCGTTCAGGGATTGGTGTGGTGATAAGACGGAGTATTCTCGTGAAGTGGCTGAAGCTGCGCTATCACATAAAATTGGAAATAAGGTAGAACAAGCATATAGACGACGAAATGCACTAGAGAAACGACGTAAACTCATGACTGATTGGTCAAAGTATTGCGTCCAATGAACCTTTATGGTCGAAACATATTATTTGATTGAAGTCGGCTTGGGGGCAAAGCATAGGTAATCGGAGAACGTGCTCACCCGATGAAAGAATATGATATGTTAAAAGCCTCACTTTTGTATTCTGGAATATTTACTTCGATTTTACTGTCTTCGTGTGTTCATAATACACAACCCTTAAATAATAGTGGGGCGGATAATCATTTGCTAACCGGACTTGTGTCACTTGCTGACCAATCAGGCCTTCCCAATGGTTCAATGATCGAAGTGAATGGTGTGAAGCAAAGCATCGGACCAAACGGAAGGTTCGCAATATCTGTTGCCGATGAAGATATCTTTCGCGTGAAGCTGTCGGGGCCAGGGCTATACGATAGCGTTCACACATTCTCGCAAGTTGAATTGGCCTCAGAGGACGGAACACTATCCGTGCCGGCCATCACGCTCGTGAAGGAAAAAGCGGGCCGGCGGCTTTTGACGTTTGGCGGCGATACCATGATGGGGCGACGTTATCTTGAACCTCGTTGGAATGAAGAGCGGCTCATTCACAACGCAACTCGCCTTAAAGACATGAGGTCAATTTTGTCTGAAATGAAACCCTATTTTGAAACCGCAGATTACGGCGCTATAAATCTTGAAACCATTCTTGCTAAAAAGGAACCAGCTGAATCTGCCTCCAAGAACGTAGTCTTTTATACCCACCCCGACATCGTCAAAGCCTTGGAGTGGATGGGTGTCGACTACGTATCTCTCGGTAACAATCATACATATGACTATTTAGAAAGCGGACTGGATACGACACTTCAAGTTTTGGAAGAGTCTAATCTGGGGTTTTCGGGTGCTGGGCCAAATGAGGCAGTGGCACTTGAACCGAATATTGCCGATTTAGATGGGGTGCAGGTTTCTGCATGGGGTTTTGTTGGTTGGAAAGGACGTGTGACACCCAGCCAAGTCGCAGAGTCCACCAAGGGCGGCGCGGCTTATGGCTCCAATGAAAACATCCAAAACTCATTAAAAGCCGGGGGGAAACCCAACCAAATCGATGTCGTGCAATATCATGGGTCGCGCGAATATAGTGAGGGCCCCAGCCAATCCACGGAAACGAGGTTGAAACTCGCCATCGACCAAGGCGCGGACTTGGTCATTGCCCACCATCCCCACGTCACACAAGGGTTCGAGCTCTATAAAGGAAAGTTGATTGCCTATTCCCTCGGCAATTTCGCGTTTGACCAATTTTTCAACTCCACCCATGCCGCATCAGCGGTCAATGTGTGGATGGACAGGGATGAGTTCTACCGCGCCGAAGTTATCCCGCTGCACGTCAAAGGCTATAAACCTCTTCCGGCCACCAACGCGACACGCCGTTATATTCTCGATCGGGTCACGCGTTTGTCGGGCGACAGAAACACCATTGTCAGTCGCTCCGGCGGTCACGCCGTGATCGATAGCCGGCAGGCGGAACCGGCAATCAAACCATCCGGAAATGGTGACATTCTTTATGTAGGTGATTTTGAAAGCTATACCAGCTTCGAAACTTCAGAGCGCACATGGACGGCGGAAAACGCCACGTTCGAACCCACGAAGGACGCCCGCACAGGGCACGCCGCTTTGGAGCTCACCCCCATCAATGCAGATCTACCGGTAACATTTGGTCTTAAGACATTCATGAAAGTTTACCCAGCTGATAAAATGCGCTGGCAAGGATATATCAAGGCATCAAAAGGCGCGTCGATCACAGCGTCAATCCAGTATCGCCCCAAAGGTATGAACAGATATGCAGCCCTAGAAACGGCACCGCTCCAAACGCTAGGATCATTCAAGGCGGCAGGCGAAGGCTGGACACCTATTCACTTTGATTTCGATGCACCCAGCTGGAAAGGCAATGAATCGCGTATCATGTTGAAAATTGAAAATGCACAAGCAGGAGTGAAATTGGATGACGTTGAGATCATTCCTGTCGGAACGTCACATGAGGGCATAGGTGGGTGATTAATGTCTTAAAACGCCAAATTAGGACACCCATTATTAGAGCTAGATGTGTTATTTGGACATTTGCATTGACGACTTGCATATTGAAATGAAACTATGTGTTTATGAAGTTACGGCATATTGAAGTTTTTCACGCAGTATACGTTACAGGGTCGGTTAGCGGTGGAGCACGGGCGCTTAACGTGTCTCAACCAACTGTGAGTAAAGTTCTTAAACATGCTGAAGATCAACTTGGCTTCGAGTTATTCGACCGCGTTTCGGGCCGGCTTATTCCCAGTGAGAATGGGGTAAAGTTGTTTGAGAAAATTGAACCTCTTTTTGAGCAACTTAGCGAGTTAAATCGTTTCACAAATCTATTGAAAAATACCAAAGGTCAACATTTGAGATTCGCCATGACACCTGCATTTGGCCTTGAGGTTGGTCCAATGGCTTTAGCGGCATTTTCAAAAAACCATAACAATATCACAATCGAAACTGAGACCTTGCATGCAAACGAAGTCGCTAAGTCATTACTGAATGAAACGATAGATATTGGACTAGTCTTTGATGCTCCGAGCTACCCGGGAATTGAAACGCATCGAATTGGGCAAACAGGGTTTGTATGTGTTGCGCCCGAAGGCATGAACCTACCCGATAGTAAAGTTCTAAATATTGCTGCTATGCAAAATTTACCATTGATAACTCTGAATGGAAAAAGTGTTCTGGGACAAATTCTAAATCGACGGCTTGAAGATGCGTTTGATAAGCCCATAGATAGTCATATAGTTGTGGAAACTTATCATTTGGCAAAACGCCTTGTTAAACAAAGTGCTGGAATAGCCATTATTGATGCTATTACAGCATTATCTGGGGATTTATCGGGCTTGCAGATGCGAAAAATTTCGCCTTCCATCGCTATTAATGTAGATGTCATAACACGGTTAAATGTTTCGGGACTAAAGACGCATTCCATCTTCATGACAGAATTAAAGACTGCAATGGATAAATTCAGAGTCAAAAAAGCCTACAAAGATCTTGTAAATTGATTTGCTACTACTCAGCATTATATAGACTAAGGCTATAGATGGAGAAATCATAAGAATTTGATGAAGTCCTCAGAATCGTTCACTTTAGAACGATAATAAAAGGGGATTTTTATGAAGTATCATTCTATTGTATCGCAATTATTACTCTCAACGGCCTTAATCGATATGGGAGCAACAGCATATGCGCAAGACGCGGAAGATGACGAAATTATTGTCGTAGGAACGCAGATTAAAGGCTCTGATATTGCGGGTATTTTGCCAGTGACGCTTTTGGACACCATTGATATTGAAGTGACGGGCGCTGTCAGTGGTGATGAGTTATTGGCTTCTATTCCGCAGCTAGGCGACGTTACCTTTCGGGAGGCAAACTTTACAGGTGTCAACGGTGCACGAGGAGATGTGGGGTCTGTTAATTTACGCGGCGTAGGAGATGGGAATACACTCGTTCTGCTTAATGGGAGACGTCTTGTTAATCACCCAGGAACTCAAGCCGTGAATCAAACACCTGTAGTTTCTGTAAATTCAAATTCTTTGCCCGTGTCTGGTATCAGTCGCGTAGAAGTGTTGCGTGATGGTGCCTCGGCCGTATATGGTACAGATGCTGTCGCGGGGGTCATTAATACGATTTTAGATGATGATTATGACGGTCTTCAGGTGAATTTACAATATGGCGCATCTGGTGAAACGAGCCTTGACGAACTCAGTGGAACGTTCAAATGGGGAAAAAACTTTAACCAAGGCAAGACCAATTTTTCTGTTTTTGGTAATGCGCTATTTAGGAGTGGTGTTCCGGCATCTGATTTACGAAATTCATCGACCGAAGATTTACGTGTTTTCTTTGAAGGCACACCTTTTGAGGGAGACACTCAGCTTCGAAACACGTCTACGCAAACACAATTTGGTGAGTTTGAAACTCTTGCGGGAGAGCCTACAATTCCAGGGGTGGGCGATGATGATTTTCACGTCCAACCAGATAGTTTTGCTGGATGTTTAGTCGACTTACCTGGCGCAGTCTGTATTGATAATGGTGGTACAATTGACACGGATCTTCGCCTTGACCGGGCAAATTTTCGAGATATCGGTAGTGAATTGGATCGCTATAATTTGTTAGGCTTTTTCAATCATTCATTCGATAACGGCATCGATTTCTTTGGGGAAGCGTCATATTATCGAGCAGAAACTGACCGTGCTCGCGAAGCGGCTGCTTTGCTTTCAAGTAATCGAATTGTAATACCTGAATCCGGCTTCTTTAACCCTTTTGGACAAGATATACGTATTGTTGATTTCCGACCTATTGATGCCGGGCAGCGATTTATAAATGTAGAGAATGAAAGTTTCCGAGTTTTAGGTGGATTAAGAGGAAATTGGGCCAATTGGGATTGGGAGTCGGCATTTTTGCACTCTGAAGCCAGAACGGACGATACAACTAACCGTATAAGTAACACACTATTTCAAGAGGCACTTGGACGTACCGATGCCACGGCTTATAACCCTTTTGCTGGCGGCAATGTTGACAATACAAATCTACCAAATTTTGCCAATGATCAAGCCACTATTGATGGATTCACTGTAGACGTTTCGCGTGATGGAACGACCAAATTGACCTTGGCTGATGCTAAGTTCTCTAACCCGGCACTCTTTACACTTCCTGCTGGAGATCTAGGGGCTGCAGTTGGGGTGGAATGGCGTAATGAAACTTATGAAGATGATAGGGATGATAGGTTGGACGGTACAATTACCTTCACGGACAGTGTAACAGGGATTACCAATCTATCGGATGTACTAGGGTCAAGTCCAACGCCCGATACAAATGGTGATAGGGATGTGTTCTCAGCTTTCGTAGAGCTAGCTGTTCCTGTGATTAGTCCTGAAATGGATATCCCGTTGGTTCATGCTTTTGATCTGCAATTAGCGCTTAGAGGCGAAGATTATTCCGATGCGGGAAGCGAACTCAGCCCGAAAATTGCAGCCTCTTGGCATTTATTCGAACAGTTCCAAATTCGCGGCGCTTATTCTGAAGGCTTCCGCGCGCCAAATCTTGAGCAAATTAATGCCACAAATATAAGGCGTGTAAACACGGGCCGTGAAGACTGGATATTATGTGAAGCGATTCAGCGGGCAAATGGGGATCCGGCTTTTACTGTTGATGACCCTTGTGACAACGTTTCAACTGAAGGCGTGAGAGGCGGCGGCCCAGACCTAAGTCCTGAAACCAGCAATAACTATTCATTTGGCGCTACTTTTGAACCTACGCGAAATATTATTTTTACAGCTGATTGGTGGAGGATTGAACAAAATCAGCTTGTCGGTTTGTTTTCCGATCAAAATGAAATTTCGCTGGATTACTTAAGACGTCTCGAAGGCAGTTTTAACCCTAATGTTGTCAGAGCTGCGCCAGATGCAGACACAGCGGCAATTTTCGTAGCAGCTGGCTTGGACCCGTCAGGGGCGGGAGAAATTCTCGAAGTCCGTCAAGACTTTAGAAACCTGAACCCTCGCACTTCAGAAGGGATAGATTTTGGGGCGCAAGTGAATTTTGAAACCGATAAGTTAGGTGATTTTAGAGTTCGAGGTAACGTCGCACATATCATAGAGTTTTTCCAAGATCCATCCGAAGAGGGTCTTGAATTGCAGGCCGCACTGGATGCAGGCATCATAAATCCTCTCGTGGATGTGGTCGGGCAAGAAGACCTAATCAAGCAAAATGGCAATCCAGATTTGCGGTACTCTGGTTCCGTTGTTTGGGACAAGGGGCCTTGGGGGGCTGGCGTGTTCCTTCGTCATGTAGGTGATGTGGTTGACACCTCAACTCAAGACGCAGACGGAAATGTTCTCCCTATTTCATCTTTTAATACCGTGAGTGTATATGCTGATTATACATTTGACGGGGCTTTTGGCGGAGACAATACACGTGTTAGGCTTGGTATTCGCAATATAGGCAACGAACTCCCTCCGATTGCTGATGAATTTGCGCGCGGTTATTTCACTGGATTGCATTCCAATAGAGGCCGTTACTGGTACGGCAGCATTCGTCACAATTTTTAAAATCTAAAAGCAAAATTTCAGGTAATTATCGTCTGTAAATTCAGTTCTGAAATTTCAGAAGACAATATAACTTTGCCAAAAACCAATAAGGAAAACCATGAGAATTTGTGTCTTAGGTGCAGGTGTAATAGGGGTTTCGACCGCCTACGCTCTCGCGCGCTTGGGACATGAAATCATCGTAATCGATAAGGGCAAGGATGTTGCGACTGGGGCTAGTCAGGCAAATGGAGCGCAGCTTTCATACAGCTATGTCGATCCACTCGCTAGCCCATCAACACTGAAAAAAATGCCGAGTTACCTCTTGGGCTTAGATAAAGCTTTGCAGTTAAAATTTAGACCTGATTTACATTATTTTCGCTGGGGATTGTGCTTTTTGAAAAACTGTTCCCCAAGCCTTTATAAGTCTAATCGATTGGAGCGTCAGGCCTTAGCCGACCTTTCCAGAGACGCACTTGAAAGTTTCGAAAAAGATATGCCGGAAAGATTTATGCCAACAGGACGCGGGAAGCTGATTCTTTCTCAAACCCGCGCGGAATATAACACTATGAAAAAAGAAGTAGGCTTTGTTGGGCCCGAAAGTTGCCTTGAACTTGAACCGAGTCTGAAGGCCTGGGCTAGACCTATTTTGGGCGGTATTTATTCCATGACAGATTATGCGCTAAATACGGTTGATTACTGCAAAGCTTTGAAGACCTCAGCTGAAGAAAAATTTGGTGTTCAATATTGTTTTGGGGAAAAGGTATCAAAACTCATCTCAAGAAACGGACGAGTATCAGCAATTGAAACTGATAAAAAACAACACTTGGCAGACAAGTTCATTATTTGCCTCGGAAATGACGCGCTACCACTTTTAAAGCCGCTGGACATTACTCTGCCTATCTATCCTATCCAGGGTTACAGCCTGACGTTAAGGTCCAAAGAAAGTTCTCCCTGCATCAGCGTTACGGATCTTCAAAATAAAATTGTCTACGCAAATTTGGGTGATAAATTTCGCATAGCGGGCTTTGTTGACGTCAATCAACGTTTTGAAAATAATGACCGCAGGCTGGATTTACTTCTACAGATCGCGCGCGAGACCTGGCCCGATGTGGCCGACTTTGACGGGCCTATAGAAAAATGGACGGGCGCACGACCCATGATACCCTCTGGCGTTCCTATCATTGGAGAAAGCAAAGTAGAAGGCCTGTATCTAAATCTAGGGCACGGCTCGCTTGGCTATACTTTTGCTGCTGGAAGTGCGATGAAGATAGCCAATATAATCGGGCATAAGCATAAAAATATAGGACCGGTTAGGGGAAATCATAATGCGGCTTAGTTTTAACGCTATTCTTATTTGCACAGCACTCGCTCTGGTTTCTTGTGTGTCCACTGAGCCCAAGACCGAATCTCCGAGCGGGCTGACAAAGGTAAGCTCTGAGCTTCTCTGCGAAAGTGCTGTAGCTGAAATCAGAGTAGATCATTCCACAGCACGCATAAATGAGTGTGATGTGCTTTCGGAAAGTCGATTTCGTCTGACTCTTCAACCTGAAAAGGCAACTGATCCTCAAGGGGAGACAATAAATAACAGCCCGTGGTATGGATTTCGTGTCGACCCAAAGCAGACAGGTCATATTAATTTTGAGCTAGCTTATGAAAATGGTACCCATAGATATCGCCCTAAACTCAGCTATGATGGCGTGACGTGGAATACTTTACCGGAAACTAATACCCCGAATCCGCGGCCTGCAAAGTTCATCTTCCGCATGGAAATGGATAACCGCCCTTTTTATATATCGGCACAGGAGATTTTCACGCCGAAAGCTCATGATGCTTGGACGGATAAAATCGCTGATCGTGCTTATGTCACGCAAACCATTATTGGAAAATCCCGCAATGGACACCCGCTCCGCATGTTAGAGGTGCAAACGGAACCTGATCTCAAAAAACCCTATGTCGCCTGGGTTGGACGCCAGCACCCCCCAGAAGTCACCGGTGCCCTAGCGCTTATCCCCTTTTCGGAAGAGGTTTTAAATGAGAGCGAGCTTTCGAAACGGTTTTTGAAACATTTTAATGTGCTTATTGTCCCGATGATGAACCCGGATGGGGTGAAGGCCGGACACTGGCGCTTTAATGATGGCGGTATGGATTTAAACCGCGATTGGGGTCCTTTCTCTCAACCTGAAACACGGGCCGTACGGGACGCCTTTAAGCGATTTGAAACGGGACAGGATGAGATAGCATTTTTCCTCGATTTTCATTCCACGTGGAGCAACCTGCTTTACACTCAAGCCGATGATGAACCTACAAAACCGCCTATGTTTGCGAGGGATTGGCTTGCAGCCGTTGATGATAGGTTGGATGATAAGGTGTATCCATTTACGCGGGAAGCTCGGCATAACTCAGGAAAACCCATCTCAAAAAACTATATATATGACACATATGGGATTTCCGCGATTACTTATGAGGTCGGCGATGAAACGCCCAGAGGTACCATTGATGTATCTGCAAGGGTCTTTGCCCAAGAAATGATGTCATTGCTGCTCAAACATGAGACGGGACAGTGAGTTTCAAAAATGCCGCACTAACTACTAGCCTTATTGTTGGACTTTCAGCCTGTCAGACGCCCATTGAAGCCGATATATTGATCGAGAATGGCTCCGTTTTTATAGGTGATGATACACCAGCCCAGAGTTTGAGCGTGGCTATAAAAGGTGAGGAAATTATCTATGTCGGCAAGCCAAAAGATTCATTCAAGGCACTTAAGAAGGTGGACGCGTCAGGGCTATACGTCATTCCTGGTTTCATCGACCCTCACACCCACAGTCTTTCTGAACTAACTCATACAGATGCGGAAATTCGAGAGAACAGAAATTACCAATTCCAGGGCGTCACAACAGTTATAAATGGCAATGATGGATTTGGTGAGCCAGATATCGCGGCGCAGATGCTTCACTTGAAAACGTCTGGCATTGGGACAAACACCGCTCTGTTTATTGGCCATGGAGCCCTGCGTAAATCGGTTATGGGCGGTGAAAAGCGGGCACCTACGAATGCAGAGCTAACAGAAATGAAGTCTGTCATATCAGAGGGGATGGAAGCTGGCGCACTGGGTCTGTCAACAGGCTTATTTTATGCCCCTGGAAGTTTCTCAGATACCGGCGAAGTTATCGCCCTCGCACAATCGGCGGCGGAACATGGCGGCGTTTATGACAGTCATATTCGAGATGAAGCCAGCTATAATATCGGTTTGGAAGCTGCTGTTGACGAAGTCATAGAAATTGCCCGTGAAGCTAATATTCCTGCAAACATCGCTCATATAAAAGCGCTAGGTGTGGATGTATGGGGTAAGAGTGACGATCTCATTGCTAAAATTGAAGCGGCCCGAGCGGAAGGCCTCAAAGTCACGGCAGATCAATACCCGTGGCAGGCCTCTGGTACTCGTATTTCAAATGCGCTTCTGCCGCGTTGGGTTAAGGCAGGAGGTGCTGAGGATTACATGGCGCGCCTTGATGACCCACTGCTTCGAGAGAGAATTCTCGAAGAAACTAAAGAAAACCTTCGCAAGCGCGGCGGAGCGGAAGCGGTTCTAATCACGCAAAACAATCCTGATTGGCAAAATCAAACATTAGGGCAACTCGCCAAAAAATATTCAATGGACCCTGTTCATATGGCCTTGAAAATTGCTCGAGGAGGTGATGCGCGTATTGCTTCGTTTAATATGAACATGGCTGACATAGAAAACTTCATGTCTCAAGACTGGGTGATGACAAGTTCAGACGGAAGCACGGGACATCCGAGAAAATATGCAAGCTATCCTAAAAAATACCTTGATTATGTGGTTGATAAATCCATCATGCCAGAGCATACTTTTTTTTATCGCAGTAGCGGACTTGTCGCGGATAATTTCAATATATGTTCGCGCGGCTATTTAAAGATCGGTTACAAAGCTGATATCGCTATTATAGATCCTGATAGCTTCGGGCCTAAAGCTGATTTTCAAAATCCGACTGAACTTTCTGAAGGCGTCTCGTATCTTTACGTCAATGGGATCGCCGCTATTATTAGCGGAGAGGCTCAAATAGGTCTGCCAGGACAAGTCGTTAAGCGTTGCGCCGCCCATAAAAAGGAGAATCATGCTCAATAAAATTATCGCTCTGGGACTTTTCCTTGGCCTTGCTGTTGGGCTAGGCGCCGCCATAACAGGAAACCCCATATTGCATGCTATCGCGCGGGAATCTGCCCCTCTTGGAAAGATATTCATCAACGCCATAAAAATGGTCGTTATCCCATTAGTTGTCTCCGTAATTTTCGCGAGCGTTGCTCGCCTCGGTGATCCTCGAAAGCTCGGTAAAATTGGTGGTATGACCATGGCGTTTTATTGGATTACCCTGATTCCAGCCATTATTATTGGCATGACTGTTATGGCTTTGGGGTTGCGCTTCGCCCCAGAACTAAACATGCCCGAAGTAGAAGCGGCAACAGTGCCGGACTTACCGGGTATCACAGATTTCCTCGTTAGCCTTGTACCAGCCAATCCTTTTGCAGCGGCCTCTAGCGGCGCAATATTGCCCTTGATTGTTTTTACGGCCTTAGTCGCGGCAGCAGCAGGCACTTTGGCACAAGAACGACGTGAACGTATGATTACCGCTGCTGAGGACGTCAGTGAAGCTTTGATAAAGCTTGTGTGGTGGATTCTTTTCACGGCTCCCATCGGTATTTTCGGATTGATTGCTCCGGCCACAGCTTTGCTCGGGTGGGGCTTAATTCAAAGCCTTGCTATATTCATTGTCAGTGTATTCATTGGACTTGCTATCTTGATTTTATTCGTCTTCCTCCCCTTGCTTTTACTCATAGCAAAAATGGGGCCTTCTAGCTTTTTTAAAGGAACTTTAGGTGCGATGTCCGTCGCTTTTTCCACGACAAGCACGGCAGCGGCTATTCCGGTGTCATTGGAAGAAACGCAGAAAAACCTTGGTGTGTCCGAAACCGTGGCAGACCTTCTCATTCCATTAGGGGCCTCCATGTATAGGCCAGGTAGTGCCCTATTTCAGGGAGCGGCTATAGTATTTCTCGCTCATATTTACAATGTGCCTGTTGCCTTGGGCGCCGCGGGAGCTGTGGTACTCGCAACATTTCTTGTCTCTTTGACAGTCGCTCCTGTGCCATCCTCTAGCGTTGTCACAATGGCCCCCGCTCTGGATGCAATTGGCGTCCCTGTGGCAGGGCTTGCATTTATGCTTGGGATAGACCGCATCCCCGACATGATGCGAACGACGGTTAACCTGTTGGGTCAGATATCTGCTGCCGTTCTTATTGATACCAGAATACCCGCCCAAGAATATGAACTTATAAATGAGGCTAATACATGAATGAAATCGAAAAACGTTTAAAAGATCTAGATATTGTTTTGCCGTCAGCTTCTGCCCCCGCCGCTAATTATGTATCTTTCGTGCGTACGGGCAATCAAGTCTTCATAGCGGGGCAAACATCGGTTGGGTCTGACGGCGTCATGATCACTGGACGATTAGGCGAGGGGCTTGATTTGGAGACTGGACAACATGCAGCAAGACATTGCGGGATACGGCTAATAGCTCAAATGAAAGCCGCCTGTGGCGGTGACCTTTCTCGTGTAACTCGGGTTGTAAAGCTCGGTGGTTTCGTTTGCAGCATGCCTGAAAATAGTGAAGGTAAAATTCCACAAATTATAAATGGGTGCTCTGACCTGATGGTCGAGGTATTTGGAGAGGCCGGCACACACGCCAGGTTCGCCGTCGGCAGCCCATCTTTACCAAGGAACGCGGCCGTCGAAATAGATGTGATATTTGAAATTCACGATTGACCTCGTAACTGTGTTGCCAATGGCGAGATGATTGGAAGATGCTTGTTCGTTAGTGTCTTAAATCGCTCGAACTAAGCCTCTTGCTAATGTCCGGTTTTGGGATTTTTTGTTGCTTTTTCTCAGTGTCCTTAAACGCCCAAAATAAGACACTCAGCGTTTCAGGTTGCTCGCAGTTAACTTCCTACATTAGCATCATATTTTTCACGTGCCTTGTCTATTTTAGTAAGATTATCGAGCGCCCAAGACCCTATTGCGCTTACGGGTTCACGAAACGACTTACCCATCTGTGTCAGCTTATATTCGACTTTGGGAGGGATCGTTGGGTGATAGGTTCTATGCACTAGACCGTCTCGCTCTAGCTTCTTTAATGTCAGACTGAGCATACGTTGCGAAATGCCTAGGTTTCGTTTCAGTTCATTGAAGCGCAGCGTTCCGTATTCGGAAAGTGATATAATTACGAGTACACTCCAACGGTCGCCGACGCGCGTCAGAACCTCGTTGATACGTTTGCAATCAGGGCATTCTTTAGTTTCTAACATGTCGGTTCCCTTTGTGTGACCGAGGTTCATACATGTGCCTTCTTGCGAAAGAACTAGGTTTCAAATACATAGTCGGTAACAAAAATATACCTGATTATTTAAGTGTAAACAATAGGACGATAAAATGACGAACAAGACCCTGCTAGAACAACTGAATTGGCGTTATGCTACCAAAAAAATGGACCCCGCGAAGTCGGTACCACAAGAGAAAGTTGATACCATCATCGAAGCAATCCGCTTGTCGCCAACATCAAGCGGTACACAGCCCTTTGAACTTCTCGTGGTCACAAATCCCGCACTCCGGAATGAAATCTGCAAAGTCGCAAGTAATCAGTCGCCGATTACGGACGGCTCGCATCTTTTAGTGTTTGCTGCTTGGGATAATTACACAGAAGCCCGTATTGATGAGGTCGCGAAGCTGAACGTTGAAAAGCGGGGCGACTTACCTTTGATCGGTCAATATTATGGAAACTTAAAAGCGAATTATGTGCCGCGTGACGCTGAAGTCAATTATGCTCATGCTGCCCGTCAGGCTTATATTGCACTTGGAATTGCTATGGTAGCTGCTGCCGAGCAGGAAGTTGATTGCACGCCCATGGAAGGGTTTGACCCAAGTAAAGTAGACGAAATACTAAGCCTTAAAGAACGTGGCCTGCGCTCGGTTGTCCTTTTACCTTTGGGCTATCGTGACCCAACAGGTGACTGGTTATTGAATATGCCAAAAGTGCGCAAGTCTCGCGAGACTATGGTCACACAACTCGACTAATTTTATTTAAAAGCCCTATTGAGCAATGGCTAGTGATGGCCATTGTTCAACCCTATAAATGAGCGTCCTAAACTCGCCCAAAATAAGACACTGACGTGAGTGTCCTTAAACGCCAAAAAAAAGACACTCGTGCTTGCCATCAAACCACCGTTGCAATCTTAAGTGATACGTGTATAAATAAACCATATGAATATGGTCGTCCAACTCGAACTTGCGCAGCATGTTTTGCGCCGCTGGCTTACTGGTCACGCTTAGCACTCTCTTTCCAAATTTACGTAATATGTAACTAAGGGAAGACAGACATGGATAGACAATACTATCAAGAGATGATGCGCGGAAATGGTCGGCTAGACTATGAGGTTTACTTAAATACTGAACGGCTTTTAGCCTGTCAAAAAGAGCCAGATGACGTTTGCAATCCAGACGAACTTCAATTCATGATTGTGCATCAAGTTGAAGAATTGTGGATGAAGCTTATGGCATCCACTCTACTCGACATTAATGACAAAATGTTAGCCAGGCATAGTATGAAAGCACTCACGCTTTTTCGCCGCGTGCATATATGCCAAGAAATGATGACACGTCAGCTTGTATTACTCGAAACGATGTCGCCAAAAGATTATCAGGAAATACGGCTATTATTGGGTAATGGGAGTGGTCAGGAAAGTCCGGGTTTCCGGGTTCTCCTAAAAATGCCAGCCGACCTCTGGAGCACTTATAAGAAGGTTTATCTTGAAGACGGCAGGAGGAGCCTTGAGCAAATCTATGATAGCGAATATACGCATGACGACGCTTATATGATTTCTGAAGCCTTAGCAGAATTTGACGAGCAATTCCAAAAATTTAGAAATGCCC
>CAZHPV010000050.1:0-19939 GCA_964534845.1 uncultured Caulobacterales bacterium | reverse complement strand
CCCCGCAAGATGTCGTCCAGGATAGATGACATGTATAACACTCCATCTCTTCATCATTATGGGCGAGATTATCTTTATTGCTCGTATCACCCCAGCTTTTATTGTCTTTGGCGATCGTTTTTGCGCGCGCAGATTTTACATTATAATTGGGGTGAGTTTTATCGACACTGTCTTTGACAAGGCTGACTTCCCATTCGAGATCAGGATCAAGGACAGAGCGTTGGATGAGGATATCCCGGCCAGATTTCTTTTGCCATTCAAACCGTCTTTTACCGTCTGGATTTCGAATAAGGGCCATATCCATACCGCCGGGTCGTGCAGCTGGCCCTGATGTATAGAGGTTGGGAAATTTGTCCGCTGTGCCGTGACAATCCTTGCATCTGATTTCAACAGCATTGGCGACCTCACCATGGATAAACCCGTTGCCGTGGCTATCTTGGGAGTAGTGGCAATCAACGCATTGCATACCTTTTTGGGCATGTATGGACATGAGGTGTACGGACTTACCGGGATTTGTGCCAATTTCGGCGAACTTGCTTTCGCCATTTTTGCGGAATTTTTCAGGGTCGTCATTGGCGACAATATTACCGTCTTTATCGAGTAAATTTCCTTTGCGGTCACGCTTGAAGATCGCACGGAAATTCCATCCATGCCCGTGATAATCGGCGAATTGTGTATCATTGAGATCATCATTAAGCTCAAATACTTCCCGCGAAAATTCCTTATCACCCCATAACCCTCTGACAGCGGCGCCTTCGGGATTGCGTTCGAGAATTTTGTGCTGTTCTTCAATAGTGGGGTATTTTTGTTTCTCCGGCCACATATGCGGAGCATCAGATTCGTAATCCCACATTGTATAGCCCAAAAATGAGTTCAAGAAGATATTGGGCTGGTGCATATGACAATTCATACATTGTGACGTGGGAATAGCGCGGGTGAATTCATGTTTGATGGGGTGGCCACTTTCATCCTTCGGGATAGTCGGGTCGTTGGTGAAACTTTTCCCGTCTCGGCCATATTTCGCATATATTGAGCTATGACGCGGCTGTCTGTCATTGGCATAAACAACATGGCAGGAAGCGCATCCCGAATTCCGGTAATCGCCGGGCTGATCATTCGTACCCATAAACCACGTAAAGGGGTCATTTAAGCGGGTCTTGTGGATATTTAGAACCGGAATTGCGACCCGCAAGCCAGTGCCCGGCCCGCGATTTGATTGGCGAATATCGGGGCGGCCGGGTTCTTCTAAGCGCTGAATAAGTCCGGCAGCGTTAGGCAGTCCGATTTCGGGGAATTGCGTTAAGACATTCCGCCCGCCGCGTTCGAACACACGGAAAACATCGGCCGGTGGAATCACGTTCCATGCTGGAAGCGGCACGACTTCCTTTAGAATACCAGCGTCGCGCTGGGCTTGGGTCAAACCGTTTTCCGCCCCCGGTGAGGTCAGTAGGGCAGGTTTGCCTTCACGCGTATAGGCCTCCCCAACATTATAAACTTTATTGGGTAATATCCCGTTATTATAGGCAGCTCCGCCCCAAAGCATTGTACCCGTCGCCATAAGAGAGCGCTCTGCCTGAACAATTTGCGTTAAGTGACAGGCACCGCAGGCTTCGCGGGCCACCCGGTAATCAGACGGATTTACAAAGCGGATATATTCTGGTGCTTCTTTATTGAGGAGTGTGTAGCTCCGTTTCGGATTGGCTGAGTGTGGATAGTGCCATGTGTCCGGATAGCGCGGCAAGACATGTGCTTTTTCACGTAGTTTGGCATATTCAGGCGTCTTTTGTTTTAATAAGAGGGGGGCCTGTATAGTAGCGTCTCCGCCGTGACAATCGGTGCAGCCAAGCTGTATAGCGGGCTGTTTATGCATAGTCTTTGCATCCGAGTTGGTATGACAGGTGATGCAGCCAAAAGACTTTGCAGCCATGTCAGCCTTGGTTTGCGTACGAGGTGCAGGCGGAGCTGTGACATAGGTAATGTCTTGTGGTTTTTCTTTGTCGCCCGCAGCGGATACAGTTTGCCCAAGTCCTATATAGCCCAGAAAGAGCAGGGCGATGCTAATAAAAATCAGACGATATGTGTACACAGTTATTTGCATTAATAGGTCAACGTCGCGTTTAGTAAGGCAGAGAGATAGCGGTCTTGCCCTTGGTTATTCGTAAAAAGATCGTCAAATCCCCCGCCGGGTTCAAGGCTGGCTATAGATGCCCGCAAAACGATATTTTGTGAAAATAGCGGGCGGTAAATGGCTGACGCGGAAAGATCGAAGCCGATGTCATTATCAATATCGCCCTGCACGCGTAAGGCTTCCAGAACAGACGTATCTTCAAATTTCAGCGCATTGGCATTTAGAGAAAGTCGCGTTTGTGGCGTAATATCAAAATCGGCACCAGCGCCCAACAAAATGGTTCCAGGATTGTTGAAATTACTTTGGCCTTGTTCTTTAGAAGAGCGCAGAGAATTTAATATGCCGTTTCGCCCCGATAGACCAATGGCGCGTCCTCCGCCAATGAAGGGAATATTTTGCCTGATCCAGTAACTTGTGTCAGCTCCGGCAAATTGGGGGTTTTCAAAAATAGCGTCAAAGCCAGTTTCCTTATTGTCAAAAGGGTCACTATCGCCCGTGGCATAAAGACCTGATAATCTAAAGCGCATCCAGTCATAGTCATAGGATATTTCGGCGGCTCCAAAGCCTGCGCTAATCGTTGCGGACTGTCCGGTGAAAATATTATCTCGGTCTTGCCCCAAAGCATAATACAGTGATCCGGTAAGATTCACCCGACCAAAACGTCCGTCCACATTATAGCCGAAATATCCGACATCATAATCACGACCCCGTAAATTACCGATTAAGGCGGGCCGGACGGGGAAGCCATTTGTATCTATTTCCGTCCGGTTAGCTTCTCTATTGCCATTATAGATTGCGGTGACCTGTGACGTTAAGCCCGGGGAAGGGAAATCCTGCCTGTAAAGATTTGCCAGAAGGATTATGTCGTGTCGCGGAGTGCGCAAAACGGCGTTAAGGCCGGAATTGGTATCTTTTTCCAGACGGGCAAAAGCCGCGAGATTATATTGGTAGCGATTATTGTCGCGATTGCCAAAAAACCTTATCCCCGGTTGAACATCTTGGAATAAAAACCCTCTAAAATCAGACGAAAAGGGCTGAATGCCGACCCTGACAGAATCAAAATCGTAACGATCAGACACATTTCGTATATGATAGTCTATAAAGGCTTCTTGTATGCCTAGAAAAACGTCTGTGCGTTTAATGCCTCTGGACGGTTCCACAAACAGGATGCGTCTCTCCGGCACTGTGACATGGTTTATATTAAAGGCGGCGGTGAGGCGGTACTCCAGATCTTGTGGCTTAAATGTAGTATTGCCCTTGATCAGGGCGGCACTGGCAATAAAAGTTTGAGCAAAAACAAAACTATCTGTATCTCCAAAAAGGTCATTGGAAATGTTTTCAGTGGTTTGAACCCCAACCGGAATAGGAAATGTACGCGGTTCTATAATGGTATCGGAAATGGCTGTGCCAACGAAGAACCAGTCCTTTGTGCCTTTGAGCGGACGGTCTCCTTTTAGCGTATTCTGCGTATAGGGATTCCACAGATCCTCCTTAACACCGAGATTTTCAATTATACGCCATCTGTCTGGCACAGGAATATCGCCGCGAGGAAATACCGCTTCGATCGGCGGGGAAACCTGACTCGGATCGAACGGGCGTTCTCTTTCGGGAAGTTGTTTTTGGCGGCCAGGAATACGTCGTGCCCGTTCCGGTTCTTGTCCTTCGGTTTCTGCCTGTATGTCCTCTTGGCCTTCATTAGCTTTAGCTATGGAGGTTGCAAAAACGGTCGGCGTTACGAAAAGCAAGGATATAATGAGCGCCCGAATATTCATCATTTTCCCGCACATGGATTTTGTTCATTTGTTGATAAAAAGGGCGCGAAGGGACAGCTGACATAGCGCAGACGAATATCATCACCATTGACTTCTACTGTGATATTATCTGCGCGGATAGCTTCTGGCGCATTATTAATTGTGCCCAGCCTGATACCGGCATTATGTAAGCCTAAAAAGGCAATCATATCGTCCTGATCAATGCCGTCTCCGGAAACGCCTATGCCACCGATCAATTCATTATCTCTGTAAACCGGCACGGAGCCCGGAAAAATCTGAATGCCATTTTGTAAGCGGTTTTGCCCTAATGTGGCATCGGGTATAAATGTACAGCGTTGACGTGTATCGCTTGAGGGTGCCCCCATGGATGCCACAAAACCTACATGCTGTGCTACATTTCCAAATATAAGGTTTTCCTGCAGACCTGTCGCAAAAGGGCTAAAGTTTTCAATAGGTTCCGATAAAGGGCCGTTAAGGGTGCCGACCTCGCCATCAGGAAAGAAGGGGCGCGACAGATTTCCGCCTGAACGGTCCGCAAAGGCGACCGCACCGGTTAGGGCATTAGGGTCGGATAAGAAATCCCGCACGGTTTGCACGCGGTCATTGACACGTGGGTCCAGTATATTTGGCCCCGCAAGGGCGGGGTTTTGCAGAGTGCCTAATAAATCATTTGCGGCCACGGCATTTGAGAAAAATGTTGCTGTTCGAGCTTTTTGTAACGATACATCACTGCCGAAAATTGGCGCATCCGGCGATCGCACCATGCCTAAAATCGTCCCGTGGGTATCAACAACCGAAATTGTGACTTGTGCACGGGATTCTAGGGGCTGGCGAATTTGCGCGCGCGCATCCGACATGATGTCAAAGGCCTCTTCAAGAAGCGCTTGGACCTCTGTTTGTGTCAAAGGTGTTGTGACGTCAACGCCGTCCGCACCCGCCCTTGGTGGGAACCGGTTGACGCCATTGCCGTCTGTCATGACAAAGACATCCGGATTGCTGTATTCAGAATTTGTAGCCGCGCGAATGCCCGAGCTTTCCGTGCCATAGGCCTGACCAGCGATAATGTTTGCCGTATTATAGCCAGTAACCGCGCTTAAGGCTCCGCTTGTTCCTAGCAGGCTTGCGAAGGCGTTGGCTTGTCCTGCACCAGCTAGGAGGTCGCTTTCATCCATATCTGTAAATCTTAATGTTGTGCCATCGACAGAAATGCGATCTGCGCGTATGGATTGCGGGGCACTGAAATTGGCCATAGCGGCAATAGCAATTAACTCCTCAACAGAACTGTCAATATCTGTGACCTCCGGATCAAATCCGTAAATATTGTCGGCGGATACACCGATTCCGCCAACAACAATCCCGTTTTTATAGAGCGGAAAACCGCCCGGATCGGCTGCCAGCCCCAGCGGAGCCCGTTTAGGCCCAATGGTCGTTCCAAAACGCTCAGAAAAATCCGAGCAGGGGAGTTGCGAAAATTGGACACCAAATAAAGGTCCGCTTTCCAGACCGACAGTATTTTGCGAGGGTGGAAAATGTTCCTGAACAATCATACTCGCTGTGCGTGTCGAGAAGGCATTCCCAGCACTGGATAGATAAGCCCCTGTTATTGCTTTTGAAATAGCGGCCAGCGTGGCGGGTACTTCCACACCTTGCAAGCCAGTATTTGTAGTTTGCCCACTTTGTAAAACCGTCGTGGCGGGTGCGCCGTTCATATTAAAGACGGCTAGAACATTTCCGGGTCTGTCAACAACAGCAAAAACGGCATTTACATTTTGCGCCTGCGCCTCTGCCACGCCTTGGGCAATAATTTGTTCAACATTCTGTATTGTTAAAAATTCAGGGGCTGGCACTGAAAACAATGCGCCCGACATTGCTGGCGGCGGTATGGGCGCAGGGGCAATCTCGGGGGCACTTGTTGAACTGCCACCACCACCGCCACAGGCGGTAAGCCCGAGGATAAGTGAAGAAAAATAAATCTTTTTTGCAGCCCCTTTTATATTCATTTTAAGGTGCCCAACCTGGTTTGGATTGCGATTAAAGCCGTTGAGAGCGTGTCTTGTTGATAGGCATTAGGGTCTTCAACAGCATCATATCCAATATTAATTTGCTCACGCATGGATAAGACATCTGCGGGCACGGCCTGTTTAGCGGCTATCATAGACGATAATAATGTATCGACCGCCATAATGGCCTGCTCTGCTGCGACATAGTCCGTATAGCGCTTGGATAAAGTTTCGGTGAGGATGTTATCCAAAATCGCCAGGGTTTGTTCTGCGGTGAAATCAGTTTGGCGGATACGCTTTATTAACGTCCGCGTTGTGGCTTTTAGGGCATCGCTGGCTTTGGCGGTGGTGATGGGTCCTCCAGCCAATGATGCATGAAACTCTTTGATCTGGCTTGAGAGTTGGGGAGCTAATTCGGGCGCAATTTGCAGAGTGGTACCCAGTAGCATTAGCATATTGGCATCGTTAAATTTAACTAAGCCGGGCGCTGCAGGGCGACCGGGGTTTGGTCGGACATTCGGGCGCCAATCCGGGTCGTCAGAGATAGGGCGGTGACAGGCCAGACAATCAAAAAAGACCAATTCTGGAAACATGCCGTCACTATTGAGACTCGGATTTTCGAACAAGGTGAGCAATCTGATAAGCGATTCGGCTTGGCCTATCGCCCAGCGTTGCGCCCCTGTTTGAACCTTTTTACGGTTCGTATAGTCTACATCTTCATCATGATGTCTCTGTAAAGCAATAAACAAATCGAGTTCAAACGAAATTCTGGGATGCCCCGCCGCCATGAAACGATGGGTTACAAATTGGTTTTCCGCAGCACTTCCTAAATGGCATGACAAACAAATTTTCACGCTGGTTTGCGCATCTTCCAAAGGGTAGAGCCCTAAGGCAACATTCTTATCATGATTGGCCCCGACCGCATAATGTTGGGTTAGCCAATTCGTCGCGCCGCCGTGACAGGATTCGCACCCCACGCCGTCCTCGATTTGAAAGTTATTACCTCGTAGTGAGGCTGGAATATTATCGGCATGACAGCCTAGACAGCTATCTTCTTCCCAGGCATTACCGAGTCCAAGTCGTTGCGTTATGGTTCTGGAGCGTTCACTTTTAAGGACTTTGTAAGCTCTTAAATGTGTTCCCGTTGACGAGGTTTCGTCTTGCCATGTCAGGATTTCATTTTGTCGAACAATAACACCTGTTGCTTCTTGACGAGAATGGCAAGTGGAACCGTAACACCCTATTACACCCAGATGTTCGTTACCATCGGTATATGGTGTCTGGTCGCCGCCTTTGGATGGCTCATTCGCGAATGCGGTCCCGTCGCACAGGCTTACTAGCATTAGCGCTATAAATGGCGCTAATAGCTGCCATACATATCGTTTGTTTTCAAAAATTTTGCGCCCCGTCCCTTATTTCATGCGTTGATACTTGCATGTTGCAATTTAATTTTTTATGGTTGGTTGTCAACAATAGAAACAATTGTTTGACATTTGCAGGGGGCGCGCAAAATTGGCAGATATATATGATGTTGCTATTGTAGGGTCAGGACCGGCCGGTCTGAGTGCGGCGAGTCATGCGGCTGCCCTTGGTATGTCCCATGTTTTGCTGGAAAAAACGGACCATCTTTCCGATACGATATTCAAGTACCAAAAGGGCAAACATATTATGGCGACGCCGAATCAATTGGTGTTGCGCAGTGATATTGATTTTGATGCCGGTAGTCGCGAAGAGATTCTCGGACGTTGGGAAGAACAGACCGAGGCTGGTAATATAAATGTTCTTTTTGACGCAGAGGTTACCGCAGTCACAGGTAAAAAAGGTGATTTTGAACTTACTCTGGTCGATGGTAAGAAAATCAAGGCTGCCCATGTCATTTTGGGTATTGGCACGCAAGGCAATCCGAATACATTAAGAGTCCCCGGTGGTGATTTGCCATTTATTCAATATACACTTGATGATCCCGACGCCTATTTTAATGAGGATATTATTGTCATTGGCGGCGGGGATGCGGGCATTGAAAATGCTTTGGGCCTTATTGCGAATCCTGATCTCTCAAACCGCGTTACACTTTTACAACGCGGACCGGATTTTCCGCGCGCCAAGGGTGCAAACGTTAAGTCCCTAATGAGCGCGAAAGAAGACGGACGGATGGATGTCATCACCTTGGCGTCGACAGCGTCGGTTGAGCCAGGCTGGATTAATATAGACGTCAAGGACGGCTCCGATCGTTTGCCTTGTGACAGGGTGATTGCACGGGTTGGCTCAAAGCCACCCCGGGAGTTTGTCGAAAGTTGTGGTGTTGAATTCTCATCCGATAGCCGGGAAGCCTTTCCAACGCTTTCTTCTACTTTTGAAAGCACGACAGAGGGTCTGTATGTTGTTGGGGCTTTGGCAGGCTATCCCTTGATCAAACATTGTATGAACCAAGGCTATGATGTTGTTGAACATATTCGCGGCAATAAGGATTTAAAACCGGCTGATGAACCTTTACTTGCAGAAAAGTTTGCAGCGCTGGAAAATGGCGACGATGTTTCAGCTTGGCTTGAATTTATACGTACACAGGTTGAGATATTCCGCGATCTCACCCCCTTACAAATGCGTGAATTCATGCTGGATTCTGAAGTGCATTCTTTAAAGGCGGGCGATGTCGTTTTTACCCGTAATGATGTCGGCTCATCACTTTATTCTATTGCGAAGGGCTCAGTTCACGTCCAAATCGACCCGAATGATCCGCAAAAGGTTGTTACGATTGAGGAGTGCCAAATTTTTGGGGAAGCGGGTTTGATCTCGGGGCGCCGTAGAAATGCCACTATACTTGCTGCCGAGCCATGCATTCTTATTGAAACGCCCCGAAATTCCGCCCGTAAGCTCATTTCTGTTGTTCCGGCGGTCAAAACCCGGATTGACCTTATTGCGGTTGAACGCCAGCTTTTGCAGATTTTAGGGTCCGGTGTGAAGCGGGATGATCTGAAGGAAATTTTGGAAAGTGCCGAGATCCAAACCATTAATGCCGGGGATGTTTTAATTGAAGAGGGCGCTGATGATACCGATATCTTTGTTACGAGATCAGGGTCACTAACCGTCGAAAAAATGATTGCTGATAAGTCGGTGTTTCTCTCCTATGTGCCTGCGGGGAGTTATGTTGGCGAAATGGCGCTCTTTGAAGATGGTAATAGGACTGCGACTGTAAAAGCTGCGGTCAAGTCTGAGGTCATCAAGTTAAAAGGTGAGCTTTTTCAGTCTTTATTAAAAGCGAACCCGACATTGGCAAATAAAGTGATGGATGAATTTGCAGATCGCCGGGCGATGAATTCTTATATTGAAGGCCAGAAAAGTGGATTTGAATCGGTTGCAGATCTTTACGGTGCGAGAGCAAATTTCCTCATAGAGCAAGGGCTTGGCGAGGCGACGGATGCTTTATTGATAGATGAAAGCCTCTGTGTGGGGTGTGATAATTGTGAAGTGGCTTGCGCTGAAAGCCATGATGGCATTTCGAGACTCAATCGTGAGGCTGGTACAACCTTTGCCAATATCCATGTCCCAACGAGTTGTCGCCATTGCGAACATCCACATTGTATGTCTGATTGTCCTCCTAATGCTATTCAACGCGCCCCGGACGGGGAGGTCTTTATTGATGAGACCTGTATTGGTTGCGGGAATTGTCAACGCTATTGTCCTTATGGTGTTATCCAGATGGAACAAATACCGGAGAAAAAACCGCGTTTGAAAGCCTCATGGGTTCTGTTTGGGATAGGGCAACCGCCCGGACAGAATAAGTCTAAAAAAGCCAAAAACAAAACAAAGAGCGATGCGCCGAAAACCGCCGTGAAATGTGATATGTGTAAAGGTATTACAGGGGGAGCGGCCTGTGTACGAGCCTGCCCGACAGGGGCCGCTATTCGCGTATCTCCCGAAGGTTACCTGAATATGGCTAAGTCGAAAGGATAGAGCGGGGTGGGGGCAAAAAATCGTAAAAATTCCGCGCCGGAACATTCAAGTTTTTTGACGCATAAAAACTTTCTATTTCTGAAAATAGCTTTGGTTCTGTGCATCATAAGCCTGTTTGGATATATATGGGCAGATTTCGAGCCCGTGCGAAACGGGGGGACATGGTATGGCTATACGCTCGGTACGATCGGGGCGGTTCTAATCGTCTGGCTTACCCTGTTAGGCCTGCGTAAACGCGTCATCACACAAGGCCATTGGAGCCTTAAAGCCTGGACTTCAGCTCATATTTATCTGGGTTTGTCTTTAATCGTAATTGCCACATTGCATACGGGTTTCCAGTTTGGCTGGAATGTACACACAT
The DNA here is from genome assembly GCA_964534845.1 of uncultured Caulobacterales bacterium. Taxonomy (GTDB): domain Bacteria; phylum Pseudomonadota; class Alphaproteobacteria; order Caulobacterales; family Maricaulaceae; genus CALCKU01. The sequence goes on along the minus strand of CAZHPV010000050.1, from coordinate 9,727 downwards.
TGGCTTATGCCTTGATGATGCTGGTTATAATCTCTGGTATTTTTGGAATTTATTTCTATGTCCGTTTACCCCGACAAATGAGTGCCAATCGGGCGGAAATGGGGAAGGCGCAAATGTTAGAAGAATTGGCAAATCTTGATCGACGTCTTATTTCGACAGCCCAGCCCTTGCAAGACCAATATATCGAAACTGTTTTGATGTCTGTTGAGAAAACCAATCTGGGCGGCTCGATATTCAAACGTATTTCCGGAACGGATAAACGATGTATGACGGCCAAAGCCCTAAACTATTTTGGAGCGGAAGTGCGACAGGCCGATGATGAAATGCGTCTTCCTGTTCTTGATCTTATTTCCGTACTGGAACGAAAAAGGGCTCTTCTTTTGCGTATTCGTAAACATATTCGGATCATGGCTCTGCTACAAGTGTGGCTTTATATTCATATCCCGATGACATTTGCGCTTTTGGCGGCCCTGAGCGTTCATATCATTTCTGTTTTTTATTATAGTTAGACTGACAATGAGCATTAAAGTAAGAAATTTGAAACGTAGTCCGACCGGACGCGAAAGCGTGCGTGAAAGACTATATGATCAGGATTCTCTAACCATTGGCCGCGACGTTAAGTGTGATTTGCAACTCTCCGCGCTAGATGTGGCTTTAAATCATGCCCGCCTGCGCGTGAACAAGGACGGCCAGCCCGTATTGGATATTTTACAGGGTCAGAGCGCCCAGATTGATGGCCGTATGCGAACAGGTCTTGTTGGCTCGCTCGGGCAGGGCAGTCTGATTAATATAGGATCTTACCTTATCCGCATTGAGCCTCCGGAAGATGATACGGTTCTTGTCGTCACGGTTGAACAGGTCGAGCAAGAGACTTTTCAAATAGAAGCGGCCGATCCGGCAACCGTATTTGGCTTGCAAAGAGCTCTGCCGGGTAAAAGGATTATGGCGTGGACTTTCGCCTTCATCATTTTTGGTTTGTTTTTGTTGCTGCCTATTTTAGCGTCAAAAAACCCCGAGAGCCAGATTGTCAAAGCCATACCCGTTCAGGCGGATCTGGCATGGAATACGGGCAAAATTTCTCTTATGCATTCAAATTTGAAACATGAGTGTAAAACCTGTCATGAAAAACCGTTCGAAGCCGTTAAAGATAGTGCCTGTATAGATTGCCACACAGACCTGCGCGACCACGCAAAAGGCCCTCTTATGGACAAGGTAAAGCCGGAAGTCGGTGCGTTTTCTGCACGCTTAAATCAGGTCAGCGAAGCTTTTGGTCGTGATGTTGACCGTTGTGGTTCTTGTCATGTCGAACATAATAGCCGCGCCCATATTTTGCCGGACAGTCAGGCGCTCTGTGCGAATTGCCATGAAAGTTTAAAAGCCTCACTGCCAGAAACCGAATTAATTGATGTATCCGATTTTGGGTCGAACCACCCTGAATTTCGTCCTACGGTCATCGTGACGCCAAGCACGGTCAATCCTGTCACAAAACGTGTTTCTTTAGCGCTTAATCCGCGGGAGTTTTCGGGTCTAAAGTTTCCCCATGATTTACATCTTGATAAGACAGGCGCAGTCGCCCGTATGGCAAGCCAGCTTGACCCTCGATTTAACTTCGCGGAGGGTGTGACATGTTCAAATTGCCATACAGAGGAAACGGGCGGGGCCTTGTTTGAACCTGTTAGCATGACGAAAAACTGCGCGATGTGCCATTCTATTGTATTTGAGGATGATGAAGGTTATCAACGCACGCTACGTCACGGCCAGCCCAAAGAAGTTATTGCCGCGATGCGGGATTTTTATCAGGCTAAGGCGTTGGGAAATATTCGGGATGCCGAAATGAATTCAGAAACCCGCCGCAGGCCCGGTCGTGCTGCGAAACTACGTAGTTTGAACTTGCGCGAATTGGCCTTTAAACAGGCCGATGAGAGAACAGCGGCTAAGGTCAATGCTGTCTTCTCTAAAGGCGGAGCTTGTTTTGACTGCCACGTTATCAATCGCCCCGTTGCTAATATTGACGGCGTTATTGATGAATTGGATTTTTCAGTGCAGCCGATCTCTGTGAGTGATAATTTTTATAAAAAATCCAGCTTTGATCACGCTGCCCATGATATTGGTAATCTGACTTGCGAAGATTGTCATGCGGCGAAAACTTCCAAGCAGTCATCCGACGTCTTACTGCCGAAAATTGAAAAGTGTCGAAGCTGTCATATCGGCGAAGAAAGTTACAAAGCAGGCGGAGATTTTGCGGTAGGCACATTCCCGACAAATTGTCTAACATGTCATAATTATCATGACGGACCCCATGCTGATATTATGGGTGAATCTAAATAAAAGCGCCGCTGGCGGTAAGTCGGTTAAATCTCTCGTGATTACTTATCCCAACCCGATGATTGTAATATCCGCGTGATTGTTTGCGGTTGTTCAGCAAAGGTGTTTTTCATCCGCGCAATTTCAATCTGGGCTTGCTCACCTTGCTTTAAAACGGCGCGGGCACGCAGGAGCCTTACCCATTGATTAGGGTCGTTGGGATCTTCTACAAGCTTGGCCGATAGACCGTCAACCATACCTTGTATCATTGCATCGCGGTCACTTTGGGTCATTTGGGAGGCGGCCGCTATATCTTCCTGTGTCGGGCCGCTAGTCTGTGATTGTACGTCTTGAGATTGACGGGTTGCCCCGGCAATTTGCTGTGCAGCGAATTCCTTTGCGCTACGCAACTCCTCGACAATATTGGGGTTGTTCTCTGTCAGGCTCAATACACGCTCATAGGCCGTAAAAGCCTCGTCATAGCGTTGCAAAGTCATGAGGCTACGAGCGTACAATACCCACCCTTGAGGATTGTTTGGGTTTTCTTTTAATTTCTCTTCTAGTCCCCCGACAAGTTGTTCGATAGACATTTCATTATCGTGCTGGGGGGTAGCGTTTTGTGATAAGGCCTGCTGCGGAGATAAAACAGCTGGCTGTGCCTTTGGACGTTGGGCAAGGTCGGAACGTCCGATAAGCGAGTACACACCCAATGAGCCAAATATCAGAGCGGAAAAGAGGACCATTGCAACCATGGTCGTTGGACCTTGGTTTTCTGAATCCTGATTGTCAGTACGCTTTTTATATAAGGGGGCTATTAGAAATAAGAGTGTGGCTAAAAATAATACGCCAAATAAAAACCACATCATCTTTTACACACTCATCTCTAAAAGTTACATTGCACCATAAGCTAGCATTGCATTGGCGACCTTATCAAAGCCGGCGATATTTGCCCCTTTGAAATAGTCTATTTTTCCGGTTTTGTCGCGACCTTTAAGGGCACATTGTTCGTGAATATTGACAATGATCTTTTTAAGATGTGTATCGACTTCTTCACGACTCCAACTCATGCGGAGACTATTCTGACTCATTTCCAAACCCGAGACCGCCACGCCGCCAGCATTCGCTGCTTTTGAAGGCGCATGGATAATGCCAGCCTCACGAATGATGTCAATGGCTTCAGGGTCGCTAGGCATATTTGCGCCCTCCGAAATGCCTTGGCATTTGTTTTTAACCAAATCGCGGGCGTCTTCTGCCTCGATTTCATTTTGCGTAGCACAAGGGAATGCGAGATCACAATCTATGAACCAAGGGCGCTTACCTTCGTGATATTCAGCATTAATTTGAGCGCTAAAATCTGACAAGCGGCCACCTTTGGACTTGAATTCCATGAGCGCGTCCAAGTCCTTCGCGCTAAAGCCTTTTTCTTTGTAAACTGTCCCGCCGCTATCAGACATTGTCATGACCTGCGCACCCAATTCCAGAAGTTTTTCGGCGCAGAATTGCGCGACATTGCCAGACCCCGAAACAAGACATTTCTTATTCTTCAGAGTGTCCTTTTTCTCCGCAAGCATGGCCTCCATCATATACACGACGCCGTAACCTGTGGCTTCAGGCCGCACTTTGCTTCCGCCAAACTCAATACCCTTACCCGTCAGGACACCTTCAAATCGGTCCGTTAAGCGTTTATATTGTCCGAACATATAGCCCACCTCGCGACCGCCAACACCGATATCGCCCGCGGGAACATCCGTATTGGGTCCAAGATATTTTGTAAGCTCAGTCATGAAAGCCTGACAGAAACGCATGATTTCGCGGTCAGACTTACCTTTAGGATTAAAATTTGCGCCGCCTTTACCGCCGCCTAATGGAAGACCTGTCAGAGAGTTTTTAAACACCTGTTCAAAGGCCAGGAATTTCAAAACACTTTGCGTGACGGTTGGATGAAATCTTATCCCGCCTTTATACGGACCAATCGCATTATTTTGTTGGACGCGATATCCCCGATTAACCCGGATATTGCCCTCATCATCCTCCCAAGTAACTCGGAAAGAAACAATGCGGTCCGGTTCTGTCATCCGTTCCAATATTTGCATTTTTTTGATAGTTTCATTGTCCTTGATATAAGGAACAATATCCATTGCGACTTCTTGAACGGCCTGATGGAACTCCGGCTCTCCCGGGTTTCGTTTTACCACGCCCGCCATAAATGCAGCCAAGTCTTTATCTTTAATAGTGTTCATAAGCGCCCCCCTGAACTTTAAATTTTATAAACCGTAGCTAAGATTTATTTGCCAAGCAAGCGATATTTTACTCGGTTGGGTCTTGCACCTCAGAGGCATGGTTTCGAACATGTCGCGCAAACCATATAAAGATTAAAGCTAACAATAAAAATGGTCCCAGCCACAGGATAAGTGTATTCGTTTGAACCGGCGGTTTTAGTAAAACATAATCACCATATTTATCACGCATATAGGCTATGATTTCATCTTGAGAATTACCCTCTTTCAATTTTTGCTTGATAAGGTTTCGCATATCGCTAGCCAAGGGCGCATCCGAGTCGTTTATGCTCTGGTTCTGACAGACCACACACCGCAAGGATTGGCCTATTTCACGAGTTTGCGCTTCAAGAGCGTCATTAGAAATTTGTGCACTGCCGGGCAATGCTAAACTCAATAGGAGAATAAGTGCTATGAAAAACCGCGTCATTCTGTTTCGAGCTTTCTGATAATAGGCTGTAGTTTTTGTGTCCAAATATCGGACGTAATAATGCCGATATGTTTATAACGTATATTGCCCAGCTTATCTGTAACAAAGGTTTCGGGTGCACCCGTAATGCCGAGCTTGATTGCCAGAAGGCTTTCATTGTCAAAAATGATTGTGTTATATGGATCGCCGCGCCGCGCCAGCCACGCCTTGCCTTTCTCGCGGTCATCCCTCCAATCAATACCAATGATATTGACGCTATCTTGCTCGGCAAGGCGCATTAAAAGCGGATGTTCGACATCACAAGCAACACACCAAGAGCCAAACACATTGATTAACGAGACCCGGTTTTTGATAATATCCTCGGTCAATATCTGCTCAGGATCATATAAATTACTGAGGGCAAAGTCTGGAAATGGGCGATCAATTAATTCAGAGGGAAGCTTGCTAGGGTCTTTAGTTAGGCCAATCGCAAAGGCCAAGCCGATCACTAGAAAAACGAGCAGGGGGGCTAAGGCGCGGATCACGTTGGTGCCTTTTGCATGGCTTCGTCTGCATGTGGAGAGAACCGCAACCTTGCGTCACATAAGGAAATAAACCCAGCCAGCGCCATTAAGAATGCGCCAAACCAAATCCATGTTACGAGAGGGTGATAATTGGCCCGAATTTTCCAACCACGAGTTTCGTCCCCTTCACCGATAGCGGCAAAAAGCGTCGCCCCGGCTGTGAAATGAAATCCGGCTTCAGTGGTTATCATTTCGCGCACCGGGTAAAATCTTTGTTCCGTACTAAGAGATGTGATGTATTTTCCATTTTTATGAATATTGATATCGGCTGCAAGAAATTGATAATTTTCTCGCACTCCGGGTGCGACTTTTTCGAGTGTAAACTCATATCCCGCGCTTGTAATTGTCTCGCCTATTTTAATCCGGCCCGCATCTTCTTGCGCCCAGACCGACATGGCAACAGCACCGATTGTAAAAATAGCGACGCCCAAATGGGCAAAGAAAAAGCCATAGGTCGACGCAGGCTGTTGGCGAAAAGCCTTAAATTTCTGGGTACGACGATAAAGCGCCAAAAGAGTGCCGGTGGCGAGATAGGCGGCAAAAAACAGACCTATACCGCCTAGAAAGGATTTTCCGAGAATAACAGAGCCTGCTATGATGAGGCCTGCCAGGATAAGACTTGTAACGCCCAGTTTTTTCAAACCCTGCCAGCTCTCTCCTTGCCACTTTAACAACGGGGCTGCGCCCATAAATAAAATCAGGATCAACATGATAGGCGCAAATGTGAGGTCAAAATACGGTTTGGCAACAGTGATTTTTTCGCCCGTTACGCCGTCCATGAAAAGTGGATAAAATGTGCCTAGAAATACGGTGGCCGTCGCCGTGATAAGGAGCATATTGTTGAGGACCAGTCCGCCTTGCCTTGACAGCAGAGAGAAGCCTCCAGGGCCTTTCAAGGTTTTCGCCCGCATAGCATAAAGGGTAAGGGCTCCGCCCGTTGCCGCTATAAGCAGAGCCAAGATGAAGACGCCCCGCGCGGGGTCTACGGCAAAGGCATGAACTGAAACTAGAACACCGGAACGCACAACAAATGTACCGATAAGGCTGAGGGAGAAAGCGCTTATCCCCAGTAGGATTGTCCACGAGGCGAGTTGGTGCCGTGTGCCAAGAACCATTATCGAATGCAGGAGGGCGGTTCCCAAAAGCCAGGGCATGAAGCTGACATTTTCAACGGGGTCCCACATCCACCATCCGCCCCATCCTAACTCGTAATAGGCCCAGACAGAGCCCATTGTTATACCAAGGGTCAAAAAGCTCCAGGCAAGGATGACCCAAGGGCGCACCCAGCGCGCCCAGATGGCATCTACCTTACCTTCTAGGAGGGCGGCGATGGAAAAGGCGAAAGCGACTGAAAAGCCCACATAGCCGAGATATAAGAGGGGTGGGTGTATGGCCAGACCGGGGTCTTGGAGTAACGGGTTTAACCCCAGCCCGTCAATGGGGGCGGGGTCGAGCCGTTCAAAGGGGTTCGAAGTAAATAAAATGAACGCCAAAAAACCGAAACCCAGAAGCCCCTGCACGCCGATAGCTCGGGCTTTAAGAGTGGGCGGTAGATGTTTTCCAAAGGGCGGAATGAGCGCGCCGTATAGGGCCAACATCAGAGTCCATAGCAGTATAGAGCCTTCATGGTTTCCCCATACACCCGATATTTTGTAAATGAACGGCTTTAAGGAATGTGAATGTGTGGCGGCGAGTTTGACACTGAAATCTGATTGAATAAAGACGCCTGTAAGGGCGATGAAAGACAGGGTCGTCAAGAAAAATTGCGCGATAGCGGCACGGTCTCCAAACGCCATAAACTGCGCTTGGCCCTTTGCGGCGCCCCATAAAGATAATGTTCCCTGTGCGCCCGCCGTGAAAAGTGCTAAGATAAGCGCGAAATGCCCAAATTCTGCTAACATCGTTTTGCTATAGGTGCCAAAATTGAGAAAAGCAATTCCTCATATTCCAGTTTTACCTGCCCCGCGACTTTTATTGCGCGGGATGTTTGGTAAGGCGGTATTTTGCGAGCTGATGCTAGGTATAAACGCAATTTTTGGTTATCGCGCACTACGCATAAAAACCTCTATAGAGAGCCAAGATTGCACGGCGGGCGTGAAATGCCTTGAACCCAAAATGTCAGGCTTACTTGTCTTTGGCCGTGGGTCTAAAGCAGCGCCACGCAATGGCCGCCATAACAACCATGACCGCGACAACACCCACATAAAAAAGAAAAAAGGCGATTTGGTTGGTTGCCGGCCCGCCAAATTCCAGACCGCGACTATTTTCAAAGAACGGATCAAGAGAGGAGGCCACAACAATTGTCCAGCCGACGATAGTCATCCAGAAGGCAATGCGCTTTTTGCCTTTTTCAGTAAAGGGAAAGAGAGGTAGAATAGCGGCGACCATCCATAAGGCCAACCCGTTTACAATGCCTTCCATATGCGCCATGCGCCAAGCATCATATGTTCCGGGCATTTGATAATTTATTTCCCACGGTATTGGCCAAAGCGCGATTTTCCCAATCAAGAAAAATACGAAGCCGAAACCTAAAACCCCGCCGATAAAAATAAGAAGTGCGCCGTGTCCTATGAGCTTTATCTGCTCCCGCCGAATTGTTGGATTAATGTCCATGATGTCCCCTCTATTCCTTAGTGAAATGGCACCGGCATATCCGGATGATGCGTATCAATCAGAGGTGCACGAGTGGTGTCGCTTTTATTATAGCCCTCCAACCAATCTAGCACCCATTGCGGGTCTTTTTCTTGGCGCGGATTATGACCCGGTAGCGCCGCTCTGATAAGGTACGGCCCGGCTGCCATTGTAAACCAGCATATACGCCGCCATAACCGCCAGCGGGACTTTGGACTTTTCCAGAGCCCGTCCTTTTTAAGCATAATATGATAGCCCGCGCGCGACAAAATCAGAACATGGAGTGAGCCGTGAAACACACCTAACATTCGGTGCCAATAGGCCTTTAATCCGCTCCCGAAGACGGCTTGATAGGCGTCAAAAGCTACGCATTTATGTTCGGTTTCTTCTACCATATGCCAAATGGCAAAAGAGGCGACACGGGTATCCGCGCCCGCAAATAATTTAACACGGTCCTCAATCACCCATTTCGTTATTCCCATCGTCATGGCTTCAAAACCGGCCGTATACGCCATGCGCTTTTGTAGTGATTTATGGCTCAATTTGAGATAGGCGGCCTTCATTTTTTGCTCATGCTCAGCAAGCTCGGGATAGCCCTTGCTTTTCAGGATTTCATTAAAGCGGCGGTGGGTTTTGAAATGATAGACTTCCTGATCGGCAAAGCCTTTGATCTCATTCTTTAGCAAAGGCTCATCAATATGGGCGGCGCAGTCCCTGATGGATTTGACCAAAAAAGGTTCTAGATAAGGCATAACGAGCGAGGACCCATTGACCATGCAGGACATTTCAGGGTCGCCGTAAATCCAGTGGGGATCAATGTCGTCTGGAAACTCGAAAGGAATATCACGGGGCAGGGGTATTGTCGTTTTACGGTTCAGCATATCATAAACCCGTTTTCATATTATTGAGGCCGATTAAAACATTTTGAATAATGACATCTCGCAATATATTGATTTTGCGGCCCATAACCAATTGGTTGCCAATTTCAAGCGAGACCAGACCATGGGCATTGGTCCAAAAAATATGAGCCCCTGTTAAAGGGTCGATATTGCGCCTTAAACTACCATCCTCTTGCGCCTCGGTGACGACTTGTGTGCAGACATTCAAACAGTCGCGTTTGGCGTCAATCAGCGCGTCAAAATATTGGCTGTTTTCTTCGTCTTCAAATTCAAAAAACATGAGACGGTAAAGGGCTGGGCGTTTTAAACCGCGGTCAATATAGGCCTGTGTGAGTGCATGAAGGTTCTCGAGTGAAGATTGTTGATCCTCTTGAGATGCCAAAAGCGTTTCTTCCATACGCCGGTAGGCCCGTGTGCGCAGGGCAACAACAAGGTCTGCCTTATTGTTAAAATAACGGTAGAGCGCTGTATAGCTTTGTCCCAATAATTTCGCGGTCTTGCGTAAGGTTACGGCTTCAATAGACCCCTCAGATTCGAGTATAGTCAAAGCCGCCGTGAGGATCATGTCTATCCGATCAGAAACAGCTTCATCTGAATATTTTGGACGGGCCATAAGCTCTAATC
>CAZHPV010000049.1:2805-20697 GCA_964534845.1 uncultured Caulobacterales bacterium | reverse complement strand
ATTAGAAATGCCGCCTTAGCTCAGTTGGTTAGAGCGCCGGTTTGTGGAACCGGAGGTCCTTGGTTCGAGACCAAGAGGCGGTACCATCCTCCCAAATCTGTCGAATAGCTTGGTAACCTCCTATTTACCATAAAGTCGTAGCTTGCGCACATGCAGGCTAACGCTAAGAATATATTTTCCAATCCGCCCATCAAAGCTGTTAAGGCCGAAGATGTCCGTTTGCTTATCCGGCACCCAAAAAAGGATATTCGCGCGGTAGCGGCACAGCGTATTTGTCGGACATTTCGCGATAGTAAGCTTAATGATGACGAGCGCGAATTTGCCTATAAAATTCTGAATTACATGGTGCATGACGTCGCGGACATTGTTCGGCGCGCTCTATCGGTTACGCTTAAAAACTCGCCTAACCTGCCGCGTAATATTGCACTAAAACTTGCGGCTGACATAGACAGCGTTGCCGTTCCTCTCATCGAGAACTCGCCTGTATTTAACGATAGTGACCTAATTGCGGTTCTAAAATCAAAAGCCGCCGCGAAAATTATGGCCGTCGCGAAACGCAAAACACTCAGCGATCCTATTACGCGCGCTATTGTACGTTTCGGCGATCATCATGCCGTTGCGGAAATGGCAGCCAATGACGGGGCTGTGATTTCAGAAGATACAGCGGCGGCGATCCTGACCCTTTATAAGGATGATGATCTGATAAAAGAAAGTTTTATTGACCGGCGTGATCTTCCTGTCTCTATTGCTGAAAAACTCATAACACTCGTGACAGAAGACGTGGCCATTCAATTGCAGCAACGTCATGCCTTATCACCACAAGTCGCAATCGATCTGGCCACGCGGACGCGGCAACGCGCAACAGTCGATATTATTGATCAGAGTTGGCTGTCTCGGGATATCGAAAGGTTCGTTAGGAGTATAAAGGGGCAAGGTCGTTTAGATATAGGCTTGATTATTCGAGCGGCTTGTTGTGGACAAATGCGATTTGTAGAACATGCCTTGGCGAACCTTGCTGGATTAAATCATGCCAAAGCGGCCATAATGATTCATGATAGCGGGCCGTTTGGATTGCAGGCTTTGTGCACGCGCATTGGATTGGAGGCTCGCAACATACATATATTACGGGCGGCTTGTGCTATTTTCCGCGATCTGGAAAATGGAGGTTTGTCATATGACCGAGGAGATTTTCAGGCGATTATGCTTCAGCGGGTTTTAACGCTTCCCGTCGAATTGTCCGACAGGGATCAAACTTATTTTCTGGAAAAGCTGGACGGCCTAGTCAAAATTCGCCCCGTAGTCTAGGAATTGTTCTTGTAAGACTTTCTCATCAAGACCGTGTTCGGAATCAAATAGCAAATTTAGTGTTGTTTTAGGATCCTGAAAAATTTCGACCCGCGTAACATGTCTGATTTCCTGACTATCAGCCGTCGCGCTCACCGGGCGTTTTTCGGGATCAAGCACTTCGAATACAATCCGGGTATTAGAATGTAGCAAGGCGCCACCCCAGCGCCGTGGTCTAAAAGCGCTAATAGGTGTTAAAGCTAGAATGTCAGACCCCATGGGTAATACCGGTCCATGTGCAGACAGATTATAAGCTGTCGAACCTGCCGGTGTGGCTACGAGGATTCCGTCAGAGATAAGACGTTCGAGTCTAATCTTATCATCGGCATAAATTTTGATATGGGCTGCTTGACGTGTTTGGCGAAAAAGCGCCACCTCATTTATAGCCAGCTCATGAAACGTACCGCCCGCACCATTGGCTATCATGCATAGTGGTCGCATGGTTGCGCGTTTTGCACTTGCCAGTCTCTCTAGAAGGTTCTCTTCTTGGTAATGGTTCATCAAAAAGCCGATCGTGCCTTTATTCATACCATAAACAGGCAGGCCCCGCTTTATCAACGTCATATGTCGGCGCAGCGTTTCAAGCATAAAACCGTCACCGCCTAACGGAATAATCACATCAGCGGATGCCGCGTCATAATCGCCATAAAGCTCTATTAATTTTTTACGGGCCTGCTTGGCTTCGAGCTTATTACTGGCTGCAAAGGAGATTTTTTTTATGGTTTTCTTAGCTTTAGCCACACTTATAATCCAATTTTACAAGGTGATAGGCTTTGCCTGATAGCGCAAAAAAAGTCAAACATACGATACGGCGCTCATTTCGGTGGAATAATTTCATTATTACAAAATTCGCTAGGGTGGATGAAATCTGAGGAGAAGCAAGGCATGCTTGTCGCATCAAATAGGTCCATGAGCCAATCATTTGTTGTGTTTATTCGACTGCGTTTTGAGAGGTGTGCATTTTGCACCAACCAAAAGGGGTAGGAATGTGTAATGTTAAAATCCAGGATTTTTAATTGTGGAAAGAGTGTAGCAATAAAGGTTGGAAGCATGGATATCCCGGCTCCGTTCAAAACCGCTTGCAGGATGAGCGCGCCGCTATCTGCGCTTAGATTTGGGTCAATGAGTTCACGCAACGCATCTGTTAGGGGGCGCTCTTTTGTGCTCTTAAGTCCGGAGCGTCGCATATACATAATATTGTGATTAACCCCATCCTTGGCATTTCTGGGTAATCCATATTTGTCCTCATAGGCCTGCGTAACCATGGGCATAAAGTGCAAACTCGCCAATGGAAAAGCTAGAAAATCCATTGGTTTTTCGATGCTAGCCTGAATAGAGATATCTTGTGCCATGTCTTTTTCGTCATAGCCCTGAATTTGATTATATATAGTCAGGTGAATATTAGGGTTCAGACTTTGGAACTCGGATAGATGTGGGATTATTATATGCGTTGAGAGCATGTCCATGCAGTGAAGGGTAACGTTTCCCTCCTCATTTCCATCAAATTGCGCCGAAAGATTTTCTATATCTTTCGCGCTGCGATTAATCGACATAGCTTTTTCGAAAATTATTTCACCCATGGCGGTGAGTTTCATGCCATTGGTTGAACGCGAAAATAATGGGACACCCAAACGGTGCTCAAGATTGTCTAGACGTTTGCTGATAGTCGGTTGTGTTCGACCCAGCGCATCTGCGGCTTTTGAGACAGATCCGTTTTGGGCAATCGCCAAAAATACGGAATAATCACCCCAATCCACCCGTCGTGCAATTTTTTCGCTGTCACTCATAACCTTTTCGCCCCTCTAACAGCGTTTTACTTTATTCCTTCGCGGGAGTCGTTTCAGACTTTATGTACTCAATAACGGCAATTCTGTCTTCTTCTTTTTTAAGTCCGATAAATGTCATGCGGTTTTTTGGAATATATTTTGAAGGCTTTTCGAGAAAGGCATTAAGGTTGTCGTCATTCCAGACAATATCTGACTCTTTTAAAGCCTTTGAATAGGCAAATCCTTCTCGTGTACCGGCCTGACTACCCATGACGGCCCAAAGGTTTGGACCCACTCTGTGCTTGCCGCCCTCTGTAAGAGTATGACAGGTTTTGCAACGTTTATAAATCTTTTTGCCGTGGAGTAATGGATCGGCGTTTTTGGTATTTTTCTTTGCTACGGTTTTGACAGGTGTAGCGATAATTTTAGGCGTATTCGACGTCTGTAAGCTTTTCGACGGCTTAGAAATATTAGAGGTTTCACCACAGGCAGTTACGTTTAAACTCGTCGTCAAAATGAGGCTGAGAAGGCCTATTTTTCCTATTAAACGCCCGTTTTTTCTTATTTTCATGCGTTTGGCCTTTGTTCTAAATATAGTTTAGCACTTGATTTGTGCGTTTGATAGGGTCAAAATCGCGCAGGTCGAGAATAAACTCGGCTATAATAAATGACAGTAAAAATGTCAAAATGGGGAGTTTTATGGATATTGTAAGTTTAGGCCTCGGCCTATTAAGTGGTGCTGCAGGTGGCAACATTGCCGGCAAGGTTATGAATTCATCTATGGGAACAATGGGCCGCAGCCTTACGGGTATTGTGGGCGGAACCGGACTTGCGGCTCTAGCGCCGCTTATTCCGGGTTTGGGTGGTCTTTTTGCTGATCCTAGTGCGGGCGCTGGTTTAAATGTGAGTAGTTTGTTAGGCGGTGCCGTTTCTGGCGGTGTCGGTGGAACAATTCTGACATTTATTCTTGGAAAGGTTATGGGCAATAAAGCCTAATCCTGATTTTAGAATAAAATATAAACCTCTCATTTTATGAGGGGTTTTTTTATGGAATTTTGAGGCATTGCCAGATTAAATGTCGCGGGATATTATTCTTCATATTCTATGCAAATTATGGCATATAAATTGAGACTATAAATCCGTTAGGAGAGATCAATGACATATATTGCGCCCGTAAAAGCCATGCATTACCTCCTGCGACACGCTGTTGATATAGATGGTTTGCTTGAACACCCGGAACATAGTGAAGTCAGTCACGATTTAATCAATGATATTCTAACCGGAGCTGCGTCTTTTTCTCAGGACGTTCTTGCCCCGATTAATTGGGACGGCGATCAAAATCCGGCCTCGATTAAAGACGGTGATGTCACAGCGTCGCCGGGGTTCAAGGAGGCTTATGAGGCTTTTGTTGAGTCCGGTTGGCAAGCTTTATCGGCGCCTACAGATATTGGCGGCATGGGATTGCCTCAAGTTGTCAGTGTTGCCGCCAATGAGATGATTTACGCGGCGAATATGGCCTTTGGGTTATGTCCGATGTTAACGACAAGTGCCGTCAAAGCTTTGCATGCTCATGCCAGTCCAGAATTACAGGCTAAATATCTGGATAAAATGGTCATGGGTGAGTGGTCGGGCGCTATGTGCCTGACTGAACCACAGGCCGGCTCTGATCTCGGGCCGGTGCGATCTAAAGCGATACCACAAGCTGATGGGTCTTATGCGGTTTCGGGGCAAAAGATTTTTATCACTTGGGGTGATCATGATTGTGCCGATAATATCATTCATTTGATTTTAGCCCGTCTGCCTGATGCGCCTGCCGGCTCAAAAGGGATATCTTTGTTTTTGGCCCCTAAATATCTGGTGAGTGAAAACGGTGAGCGCGGTGAGCGAAATGATTTTAGGCCTATAGGATTAGAGCATAAATTGGGAATTCACGGCAGCCCTACGTGCATAATGGAATTTGACGGCGCCAAGGCCTGGCTTGTCGGAGAGCCTAATCGTGGACTGGCCTGTATGTTCACCATGATGAATGAGGCACGATTATTTGTTGGCGTTCAAGGGGTCGCTATCGGTGACCGCGCCTATCAACAGGCTCTGGGGTTTGCGCAGGAGCGCGTACAAGGCCGGGTGATAGATGAAGAAGGCAAGGCCCCTATTATCGGGCATCCTGACGTGCGGCGTATGTTGATGCAAATGAAAGCGCGACTGATGGGAGCGCGGGCAATTTGCATGGCGACAGCCGCAGCGAGTGACGCCTCTCTTGTTCTAAAAGATGAAGCCGCCCGTAAAGCTGCCCATGCGCGCGATGCTTTATTAACTCCCATTGCCAAATCCTACGGTTCTGATTGCGGTGTCGAAGCGGCATCAATAGGCATTCAGGTTCATGGCGGCATGGGATTTGTAGAAGAAACAGGTGCGGCACAGCATTACCGCGATTCACGCATTGCGCCCATTTACGAGGGTACAAATGGTATTCAGGCTATGGACCTTGTCGGGCGTAAATTACGGCGTGATGGCGGCCAGGCCATGGCCTCACTGATTTCAGATTTAAAAACTGTCTTATCTATGTCTGAGGATATGCCTGGTTATGAAATGAGTGCTAAATGCCTAGCGGAAGGCATAGAAACACTCGAATCAGCAACACAGATTGTTTTGGAAGCTTCGGAGAAAGACGCGCTGAGCATTGCTACAGATTATTTGAATATTTGCGCCGATATTATTAGCGGCGCTTTCCTTATTAAGGCGGCGTGTCAGGGCGAAAAGGCGCAAGACCCTCTTGCTTCAAATATGCAAAAATTGGCAGCATTTCATGCCAGCACGATCATGCCACAGGCAAATTCAAGGCTAGCAGCCCTGAGGGCAGGCTCGGCTATTGTATTTGATTACCCGTTAGATAACTTGGCTGATCTGTAAACCGGCCTTAATATAGGGGTGTAAAACAATTACTGCATTACGGTTTCGTCATGCCGTTTGCGGTTGCTTAATGCCTAGTAGGGCTATAGGTTCGCGCTAAATCCGTGTGTATGGAATCATATTTTTAGAATAGGGGCCATTTGTGGTCGATTTTATTAACGAAGTCGAAGAAGAGCTTCGTAAGGACGAATATAATGTTTTGCTGCGGCGGTACGGCCCGTATTTATTGGGTGTCGTTATTGCGATCGTAGCGGCGACCGGCTTTCTGGAGTGGCGCAAAAGCACAAAGGATAAAGCCGCGAGGTCAACATCTGCTGCCTTTGTGCAGGCTAATGACCTGGCCGCTGCTGGTGATACGGAAATGGCAGCTCGGCACTTTTTGGCGATAGCTGATAAAGCGCCTGAAGGATATGCAGGTTTATCTGTCTTACGCGCGGCGGCTATAGAACTCGATGAAGGTAATACATCCAAGGCCGTGGCCTTATTTGACCGCGCAGCCTCGATTTTCACAACCGAGCGTCACAAGCAACTCGCACAATTGAAGGCGGCCTATATTCTCGCAAATGAAGGACAATATGGGGACGTTAGCAATCGTGTTGAAGTCCTGGCAACAAAAGATGCGCCCTATGAATTTCTCGCTCGCGAGCTTAAGGCTTTTGTGGCACTGCAATATGGAAAGCCGGAAATCGCACGGCAAGAATATTCATATCTCTCGACCATTCCGGGTGTGCCTGATAGTATTCAGCAACGCGCGGATCAATCTTTGAGCTTGATGACGGTTGAGGCTCAGGAGGCAGAGATTGTAGTCTTGCCCTCAACCCCAAATGATGACCCATCTGATAATGAGGACACTGGAAATGAGTGATCTGTTTGCCGCCTCTCTTAAAGGCCTTTTCATAAAGGGGTTGCTTGCAGGCAGCCTTATGCTCGGAGGATGCTCGACTTCAGGCGGTGTCGGGGAAAGCTTGAGGAATCTTAATCCTTTTGACCGGGATAGTTCTAAGGACGGCCAAGGGGATGTGGCAGGGGAAGAGGACCGTATTTCGATACTGGATCTTAGCGAGACACTTACTGTTTCAGGGGGCTTAACCCCCAATGACATTATATTGCCGCCTGCCTATATAAATACGGATTGGCCGCAAGTTGGCGGAAACTCCAACCATGTTGTCCAGCATACGGGTGCGAGCGGCTCTCTTGATAAAGTCTGGTCAAAAGGTGTTGGTAAAGGCTCCGGGCGCAAAGGCCGCGTTCTAGCGCCGCCGGTTATTTCCGATGGCCGCATATATGTTATGGACGGTGATAATAGTGTTTCGGCTTATGATGCTGACTCTGGCTCAAAATTTTGGAGTGAGAAAATCACTGTTAAGTTAGCGCCTCCAACACGTAAAGGCAGAGCCGGGCTTGTTGAACGGGTTAGTGATCCTTTATCGGTTTTTGACAGAGGTGGATCAGACAAAGAATCCGTTGGCGGCGGTTTGGCGATTGCAGATGGTAAGGTTTACGCCTCGTCGGGTTTAGGTGTTATGGTGGCCTTTGATGCGGCCACTGGTGAAGAAGTTTGGCGTACGGCAACGCGAACACCTTTACATTCCGCACCGGCGGTTTCGGGTGGACGGGCTTTTGCGGTCTCTGATGATAATGAGCTTTTTGCATTTGATGCCACAAGTGGAGAAGTGCTTTGGACATATCAAGCGATTGTTGAAGGCGCGCGCATGTTAACAGTGCCAAGCCCGGCAATTGTGGATGACGTTGTCATTTCGCCTTTTGCTTCGGGTGAGATTGTCGCTTTACGGGTGCAAAATGGCGGAGTTTTGTGGCAGGATGCGCTTAGTTCTACCGGCCGTTTGACACCGCTTTCATCGCTAAACGATATTGCCGCCGGACCTGTTGTCTCTGACGGTGTCGTCATCGCCACCGCTCAAAGCGGCGTTTTGAGCGCCTTTGACTTACGTACAGGGCAGCGCATCTGGACGCAGCCGGCTGGATCGGTCAATTTACCGCTTGTTGTCGGAGATTTTGTTTATACGGCGACGACGGACGGGCAGATCGCGTGCATATCGAAACTTGATGGTAGCGTCGTTTGGTTGCAGCAATTACCTTTGTATAAAAATGAAAAAAAGCGGAAAGACCGTATCTCTTGGAGCGGTCCGATTTTGGCAAGCGAGCGATTATTTTTAACAAGTTCGCGCGGGGGCTTTGTTGAAGTAAATCCCTATAATGGCGTGATTTCCAGAGAAGGGAAGCTAGGAGGCGATGTATTTATTCCGCCTATTATTGCCAATGAAACCATTTACGTCTTAACGGATAATGCCAAATTGATTGCACTCCGCTAGGGGATGTTATTGTGGAAAATGAAATCAACATTTCACCCGAGGGTGACGACGAAATACGTGCGCCAAAACTTGCTATAATTGGTCGCCCAAATGTCGGGAAGTCCACTTTGTTTAACAGGTTAGCAGGCAAAAAACTCGCCATTGTAAATGACACGCCGGGTGTAACGCGCGACATCCGTGATACTACAGCTCGTCTGCGCGGGCGAGAGCTTCATTTGATGGATACCGCTGGTTTTGAAAATGCGAAAGGGGATAGTCTTGAGGCCCGTATGCGCGCTCAAACGGAGGCCGCTGTAATAGCCTGCGATATATGTCTATTTGTCTATGACGCGCGGGCGGGACTAACGCCGCTTGACCGTATTTTTGCCGAGTTTGTTCGCAAATCTAACAAGCCCATTATTCTTGTAGCCAATAAATGTGATGGGCGGGCAGCCGATGCCGGGGTGACGGAAGGCTATAGCCTAGGAATGGGGGATCCAATTGAGGTGTCGTCTGAGCACAATATCGGGTTTGTCGATCTTGATGACGCGATAGAGTTGGCGCTTAGAGATATTGACCTGAATATAAAATTCGACCCTATTGATCGTTCAGAGCCTCCCGTTCGTATCGCGATTGTCGGGCGTCCCAATGCCGGAAAATCGACATTGATTAACACGCTTATAGGTCAGGACCGTTTGTTGACGGGGCCTGAGGCGGGTGTCACGCGCGATTCTATTACTATTGACTATATGTGGGCCGGACGACGTGTTCAGTTTCATGACACGGCTGGCATGCGTAAAAAAGCCAAAGTTGTTGAGACATTAGAGAAACTTTCCGTCAGTGATAGTTTGCGGGCGATAAAGTTTGCGCAGGTCGTGATTCTGCTCATGGATGCGCAAAAACCCTTTGATAAACAGGACATGCAAATAGCGGATTTATGTGTCAGAGAAGGGCGGGCATTGGTTATTGGCGTAACGAAATGGGATTTGATCGAGAATAAATCCGCTCTCGCCAAATCCATTCGCGAAAAGGCAGAGCGTTTGCTGCCCCAAATTCGCGGCGTACCCGTTGTAATGTTTTCGGGTTTGACGGGGCGAAGTGTCGACCGACTTTTACCGGCAGTAGAGCGGGTTCAGGTTGATTGGAGCGCGAAACTAAAAACTTCGGAACTCAATGACTGGCTATCAGAGAAGGTTCAACGACATCCACCGCCTGCCGTTCAAGGCCGCCGGATAAAGCCAAAATATATCAGTCAGACTAAAACGCGCCCTCCGACCTTTGTTTTAAAGTGTTCGCGCGCCACAGCCCTGCCCGAAAGTTATCGCCGATATTTGGTGAATGGTTTGCGGGAGGATTTCGATCTCTCGGGTATCCCGATTAGGCTGTTTGTCAGGAGCGATGATAACCCTTACGCATAGACCGAATCATGTTACCCATATTTTGCATATTTATATGAAAAGCTAGTTCAAAGCGTTTGCTGGGAGGTTTTCGTGTTAAAATTACAATGGATGAAAAGCCTTGATGACAAATGGCTTGATTTCTCTCGCCTTGATGTTTCACAAGTCCGAGGGCAGGGTGTCTATATAATCTGGCACGGGGGCCCAAATCCACGTGTTGTGCGCGTCGGTAAAGGAGATCTACGCGCTCGCTTTGAAAGCCACCGTCAAAATCCGCGATTAATGTGGTATGCCTCTCAAGGCAAATTGCTGATTACATGGGCAGAGGTAACGTCTCGTTCTCATCAGGACGGGATCGAAACCTATTTAACGAAACGACTTTCGCCTTTACTAGGGGATCAAGTGGCAAATGTACCGCCAATTCAGGTTCGATCTCCTTTTGGGTAGAAAAGCTTGGAGAGGTTGTTTCCATGCTCGCGGCCAGTTCCGCGCAAATCTGGTTTAGCTGACGGAGCTTTTCGAACGTCCAAGGCGGTTCCTCGCCGGAAATCACCCTTGTGCGCGCCCAAGCCGCCATATCCTGTAACATTTCTATATTCATATAGGCTTTATGCAAAGTCGAGGTTATCAAGCCGTTAAAACCCAGAAATTTCACCTATTTAAATATAGCTTCAATTAGGTCTTGAAGATTATACGCAAATCAGTTAAGTCCGCGCCAAATCACGGCCTTTTATGTAATTTGCTGAAAGGTCGTTTTGTTGTTTTAATATGGAGGCCCCGATGGCTGTCCCAAAGAGTAAAATTTCGAATTCCCGCCGTGGCATGCGCCGCGCCCATGATCGTCTCTCTGCCGTCAATTATGTAGAGGATAAGGAGAGTGGTGAATTGCGCCGTCAGCACCATATTGATCTTAAGTCCGGTAAATATCGCGGACGTCAGGTTCTTACCCCAAAAGACTAATACATAAATCCTATATTAAAGAGGCCCCAATGGTTGAGATAGATACAGTTTTCGCCCGGGAGATTCTCGATAGTCGGGGAAATCCAACTCTTGAAGTTGATATCACGCTCTCTGATGGTGCATTTGGTCGTGCCGCTGTGCCCAGCGGAGCTTCTACGGGTGCCTACGAAGCGGTTGAACTACGCGACGGAGATAAGGCGCGATATTTGGGCAAAGGGGTTCTAAAAGCGGTTTCAAATGTCAACACAATAATCGCGGATGCGATTGAGGGATTAGACGCAGAAAACCAGCGCGGCATTGATCAAATACTTATCACTCTGGACGGTACAGATAATAAAGGGAACCTAGGTGCCAATGCGATGCTTGGCGTGTCACTGGCTTTGTCAAAGGCTGTGGCTGATTCCATGAACACGCCATTATATCGGTATGTCGGGGGTGTAAATGCCACGGTGTTACCCGTACCTATGATGAACATAATCAATGGCGGTGAGCACGCTGATAATCCTATTGATGTGCAAGAGTTTATGATTATGCCTGTGGGGGCTAAAAATTTCAGAGAGGCTCTTCGAATGGGCGCAGAAGTTTTTCATGCCCTCAAAGGTAAGCTTAAAGCCGATGGCCATAATACAAATGTTGGTGATGAAGGCGGCTTTGCACCCAATCTGGCGTCCTCGGTCGCCGCACTTGAATATATTATGAGCGCGATAAAGTCCGCTGGCTATAAAGCCGGTGAGGATATTTATCTGGCGCTGGATGTTGCGAGTTCAGAATTTTATAAAAAGGGTCACTATCATCTTAAAGGTGAGAATAAGACCCTAAGCTCAGGTGAATTTGTCGATTATCTTGAGGACCTCGTAAACCGCTTTCCGATAATCTCGATTGAAGACGGTATGGACGAAGATGATTGGGATGGCTGGAAGGCTCTTACAGAACGTGTCGGCGATAAATGTCAATTAGTGGGTGATGATCTGTTTGTTACGAACCCGAAACGTCTGGCTCGGGGAATAGAAGACGGGGCCGCCAATTCCATCCTTGTGAAGGTTAATCAGATCGGGACGCTTTCAGAAACACTAGATGCGGTGGATTTGGCCCACAGAGCCGGATATACAGCTGTGATGTCACATCGTTCGGGTGAGACGGCTGATACAACCATAGCCGATCTTGCTGTGGCGACGAATTGCGGACAAATCAAGACGGGGTCATTGGCACGCTCTGACCGCCTTGCTAAATATAATCAGCTTTTACGTATTGAAGAACAGCTAGGTGAAATGGCGCAATATGCAGGGCGCGCAGTTCTACCATAAAGCGCGATCTGCCTGTGGGTTAAAACTATCTTAAACAGAGGCTGCAACGCGTAGTTCGCATCTGTCAGTCTGTGGCCGTTTTTAAGGCCAATAAAATGCCCGCTAAAATGATGAAAGCGCCGCTGGCTTTATATATCCAGCCTTGATTGTTCACTGACTTTGAAAGCCAATTAGCTCCCAGACCATAAGTGATGAGAAAACATCCATCCAATATGAGATACGTCAAAGTTAAAATCACTAATTGCGGGGCAAGCACAGAGCTTTGAGATATGAATTGCGGAAATAATGCCGCAAAAAACACGATGGCTTTGGGGTTTGTCGAAGAGGTCACAAAGCCTTGCATATAAAGTTGCGCGGCGCTCGCTGCGATCTTGGCGTCATGTTTTGGCGGCGAAAAAATAAGTTTTAAGCCCAGATAAATCAAATAGAAAACCCCGAGCCATTTTATTGCGGTGAAAGCTTTGGGGGCCTTTGCGATCAGGGCGGCAATACCCAGACCGGCTGCTAGCATTTGCAATGTGTTGGCCGACAGATCACCTGCTGCTGTGTTAAGCGCCTTTTTGAACCCGTAAGCAAGACTATTTGATAGCATGAGTAAATGACTAATTCCGGGTGTGCTGAGTAATGCGAGAACAACAACGACAAATGATAGCCAAATTTCAAAACTCATAATTCGCCTTTAACGTGGTGCTAACCATATGTCACCCATATTGTCGTATGTTGAGTCGTTTGAAATCCTTAAAGCGCCACTGGAGTGTGTACGTTATTGCGGGGCTTTATTTATATCTTGCTGTTCATGCTGTTAGCGGAAATCAGGGCCTGATGCGCTGGGTGGATTATCAAGAAACGATTGCAATACATAAAAAGAAGTTAAGCGCTCTGCAGGCTCAACGCCAGGATTTAGAAAACAAAGCTTTCCACCTTAAATCGGACCACTTAAATCTCGATGCACTTGATGTTTTGGCAAGAGAAAAATTATTTATTTCGCACCCGAACGAATTGACGATTTTTCTTGACCATACACCCTAAACTTACGCATATTGGGCGCCACATTCATTTTTTCGAAGCTCAGAGAAATTAATTCATATACGAATTAATTACGCAGCGCGGGGTTGATCATGGCAGCAAAAAAACCGGCAAAAAAATCGACGCAAGTTAAATCGAAGGCGAAATCAAAATCCCGTAACTCTGATGGCTTAAAAACTTCGAAGTCGGAATTAAGGCAATATTACCGCGACATGTTGTTAATCCGACGCTTTGAGGAAAAAGCCGGACAGCTTTATGGTATGGGTCAAATTGCCGGTTTTTGCCACCTTTATATTGGACAGGAAGCCGTTGTTGTTGGGTGTCGGGCCGGTATGAAAGAGGGCGATCAGATGATTACTGGTTATCGTGACCACGGCCATATGCTGGCTTGTGGCATGGAAAGTCGCGGTGTTATGGCCGAACTGACAGGTCGCTCTGGCGGTTATTCACGCGGAAAAGGTGGCTCCATGCATATGTTTAGCACGGAGAAACACTTTTATGGCGGGCACGGGATTGTCGGTGCGCAAGTGCCTCTGGGAGCTGGACTTGGATTTGCGAATAAATATCTAAAAAATGGCAATGTCAGTCTGGCCTTTTTCGGGGATGGAGCCTCCAATCAGGGTCAGGTCTATGAAACCTTTAATATGGCTAAGCTTTGGGATTTGCCCGTAGTCTTTGTAATTGAGAATAATCAATATGCCATGGGTACATCTGTAGAGCGGTCTTCGGCCGAAACGGAGCTTTTTAAACGGGGTTCAAGTTTTGAAATTGAAGGGATGCAGGTTGACGGAATGAATGTGTTGGAGGTCCGCGACGCAGCCAGAAAAGCAATCAAACACGCCAGAGATGGTAAGGGGCCGATGATTTTGGAAATGAAAACATATCGCTATCGTGGCCATTCTATGTCTGACCCGGCCAAATATCGTTCGCGCGACGAGGTTACGAAGACACGGGCGGAACGCGATCCCATAGATTTGGTCAGGCACCGCCTCTTGGATGAGGGATGGATTGATGAGGCAGGCCTAAAAGCAATCGATAAAGAGATAAAAGCGATTGTGACGGACTCTGCGGAATTTGCCCAAACGTCCCCAGAGCCTGACCCGTCCGAGCTTTATACGGACGTTTTACTCGAGGCTTAATGTGCAGCTTGCTCAGCTAAATATTGCCGATGCAAAGCATGAAATGACTGCTCCGGAGTTAGCGGGGTTTGTTTCGCGTATTGATATGATCAATGCTGTCGGAGACCGGTCCGAAGGGTTTATCTGGCGCTTAGAAGATGATGGCCCCGGCCCCGGAGCCCTAAGTTTGCGAATGGAAGGTTTGGGGCCCGACACACTTGTGAATATGAGCGTATGGGAAAGCCTCGATACGCTTTATAATTTTATTTATAAAACGGCCCATACGAAAGTCATGCGCGAGGAACGGCCTAATTTTCATCGTATTCCTAAAGATCATATGGTGCTCTGGTGGATTAGAGATGGACATATGCCAAATCTTGAAGAAGCCCGTGAAAAGCTTGATCTCATTCGTGCGAATGGCTCTGCCCCCGAAGCGTTTTCATTTACCTGCCCATTTGACGAAAACGGTCAGCCAATACGCTCAGTATTTACAAAAAAGGAAATTGCCTGATGGCTATTGATATTAAAATGCCCGCCTTATCTCCGACTATGGAAGAAGGGACCCTGTCTAAATGGATCGTCAAGGAAGGCGATACGGTTAGCTCGGGTGATATATTGGCGGAGATAGAAACCGATAAAGCGACAATGGAAGTTGAAAGCATTGATGAGGGGATCGTCGGGAGCATTCTTGTCTCTGAGGGGGCGCAAAATGTCAAAGTCGGGACGGTCATCTTGCAACTCCTGGAAGACGGCGAAGATAAATCGGTCCTCAGCGCTCCAGCGGCCCCGGCTGCACCAGCCTCAAATACTGAACCGGCGCAAACCGCGAGCGCGGCTCCTGTTTCGCCGCCAAAGCCTGCCAAATACGTTGCGATAGAGCCTGAATTCGGAGCCAATGTAAAATTATTGCCAACTACAGTCAGGGATGCTCTGCGCGATGCCATGGCCGAAGAAATGCGCCGCGACGAAACAGTGTTCGTCATGGGTGAGGAGGTCGCTCAATATCAGGGTGCCTATAAAGTCACACGAGAATTATTGCAGGAGTTCGGCGACGGTCGTGTCATTGATACCCCGATTACAGAGCATGGATTTGCCGGAATTGGATGCGGGGCTGCTATGGGTGGGTTGCGTCCTATTGTGGAGTTCATGACGTGGAACTTTGCCATGCAAGCTATTGATCATATTATAAATTCTGCTGCTAAGACCCTTTACATGTCGGGTGGTCAAATGCGTTGTCCTATCGTGTTTCGTGGCCCTAACGGCGCGGCCTCCCGTGTGGGGGCGCAGCACAGTCATGATTATTCAAGTTGGTATGCCAATGTACCCGGCCTTAAAGTTGTGGCGCCCTATGATGCGGCGGATGCCAAGGGGCTTTTAAAGGCGGCCATTCGCGATCCCAATCCGGTTGTCTTCCTCGAACATGAGCTAATGTATGGCGAGACGTTTGACGTCCCGGATATGGACGATTTTGTTATCCCGATTGGTAAGGCCAAGATCAGGCGGGAAGGATCAGACGTAACGATTGTATCCCATTCGCGCATGGTCGGGCGATGTCTCGAAGCGGCTGATAGTCTCGCAGAGCAAGGGATTAATGCTGAGGTTATAGATTTGCGTACACTGCGTCCGCTCGATAGCGACACGGTGATTGAAAGTGTAAAGAAAACCAACCGACTCGTTTGTGCCGAAGAGGGATGGGGCCAAAGTGGCATTGGTGCGGAAATAGCCTCCCGCGTTGTGGCCGAGGCCTTTGATTATCTTGACGCCCCGCCAGAACGCGTTTTCCAAGTTGACGTGCCGCTCCCTTACGCCGCGAACCTAGAGGCACTCAGCCTACCGGGCGCTGAAGACGTCGTAGCAGCGGCCAAACGTGCGTGTTATAAGGACTAGATATGCCCATTGAAATCCTCATGCCTGCCTTATCCCCGACAATGGAAGAAGGCACATTGTCCAAATGGCTCGTTAAAGAAGGCGATACCGTCTCATCGGGTGATCTCTTGGCTGAAATTGAAACAGACAAAGCAACAATGGAAGTTGAAGCCGTTGAAGAGGGCGTCATTGCGAAAATTCTGGTCGCGGGTGGTAGTGAAGGGGTGAAGGTCAATGCTCCGATAGCGCTCTTGCTGGAAGAGGACGAAGACGCTTCTGCGCTGGACGGATATAAGGCTGGCGGAAATGTAGCGCCCAAAGCGGCGCCAACACCAGAACCACAAGCGTCAGACCCAAAAGCAGACGCACCCCAATCCGCGCCTGCGAGCCAAACTGCCGCGCCTGTGCAACACTCGGCAGGTGAGCGCATTAAAGCTTCACCGCTCGCCAAACGCCTTGCCGCAGAAGCCAGTTTGGACCTCGGCGCTATTGCTGGGTCTGGTCCCAATGGCCGTATTATCAAAGCTGATATAGAAGCGGCTAAAACTGGCGGTGCAGCGAAAGTCGCGCCAACAGCCAAGCCAGCAGCGCCGCAATCCGATACACCAGAAAGCTCAACAGCTATTGGCATGCCTCTCGGCGGCGGGGCTGAATATCTCGAGAAAATGGGGATTGCTCCCGGAACATATGCCCTCGAGCCACTTGACGGTATGCGCCGTGTTATCGCTAAACGCTTGACAAGTTCTAATGTCAATGTTCCCGATTTTCCGCTTACCATTGATTGCGAGATAGATGGTCTGCTGAAAATGCGTAAAGAACTAAACGCGCAAGCCCCCGAAGGTGTAAAAATAAGTGTCAATGATATGCTTATTCGCGCATCGGCTTTGGCACTAAAGCATGTCCCGGAGTGTAATGCGAGTTTCACACCTGACGGCATTGCCTATCATCATAATGCAGATGTCGCGGTGGCTGTGGCTATTGATGGCGGTTTGATTACCCCCATTATCCGGGCCGCAGATAATAAGGGGCTGTCAACAATTTCAGTTGAAATGAAGGATTTGGCCGCACGCGCGCGCGAGCGCAAATTAAAACCCCAAGAATATCAAGGGGGGACATTTAGTATCTCTAATTTGGGTATGATGGGCATAAAGGAATTCGGGTCCATTATTAATGAACCCCATGGTATGATTTTATCGGTCGGGGCCGGCACGCCGCGGGCTGTTGTCAAGGACGGTGCTATAGCTGTCGCGACGGTTATGAGCGTAACTTTGACTTGCGACCATCGTGTGGTTGACGGGGCGATGGGCGCGAAATGGTTGCAACATTTCAAACGCTATGTCGAACAACCCGTCACCATGATGCTTTAGAGTTTTCGTCAAATTCGATTTCTAATCACAAGATTACGCCTCATAGATGTAAATTAACCATGTCGGGATACCCCGCTGTGGCAATCTCTTGCCCCATTCTCGACTTAATCTATAATTAACCTTATTCCATCGCTGGATTTGGAGTTCGCTATGTTAGCAAAATCATTAATTGCGGGAGTTTTGTCCGCCGTAACCGTCGGTAGTGTTGTTTACTTTGGGACAAACCCTGTTTCTCAGACACCTAATCAAGAGGAAACGTCACCGAATGTGAAAATGGCAGAGGTAAATAATGCGGAAATCGTATTGACCCCGACGCCCCAAGGTGACTCGCTCTTAGATAAAAAACCACCGACGCCTGAGGTAGCGGCAGAAACCCCCGCCCTAAAGCCAGCTCCTAAGAAAGAAAAATGGCTGGATCAATATTTGAAACCAAGCAAAAAATCGAAAACTGCTGATGCTGATAAAGAGACGGCAGATAATGAAATGGCTGACAAGGAGATTGTTCAATCGGAAACAGCTGAG
>CAZHPV010000049.1:0-2705 GCA_964534845.1 uncultured Caulobacterales bacterium | reverse complement strand
CGGAAACAGCTGAGTTAGAAACGGTAGAGACGGAAACAGTTGAGATTGAAACCGCGGAACTTGAAACAGAGTCACATCCGTCTGACGAGACTGAAAAGGAAAAAGCGGTTGCCCGTAAATATCAAGAGCTTGAAGACACATATGGTTCAGGCGAAGTAATCGCCGAGCCTGATGTTGTCGGAGATATTGAAGTTGTTGAGCCGGCGCAGAGCATTCAAGAGGATATTATAGACATTCCGGAGGGGCCTCAAAGTGTAATTGAGGTCGAGGCAAAAGCGGATCTGATCCCAGATCCAAGCGTTACCGATACACTGGAAAGCAATGATATTCCGGTCGAGACTAAAGACGCGGTGCACACGCATGATCAGACAGAGATTATCGCACATGACCAAGGCGGTGTTCATAAACTAGGTACTGTGCATAAAGAGGGCAGTGTCTATGACTGCATTTATGATGTGGTGTTTGAACAAATAGAGTCTATTGAGGCCGAAGATCTCAAAAATCAGGCCTATTTCATTTTAGCTAATTCAGCTTTGGAAGATCGGGTGCATGTTATTGCCAAAAAAGCCATAGCCAATATTACAGTGACAGAAATGAAAGAAACGGCGCGTATAAATTTGGCCGTAGCTTATGGCCGTGATGGTAATCATGAAGCCGCATTCGATCTCGTAAATGAAGTAGAGCAGGGTGAATATCGGGATATTTTGCGGTTGCAAGTTATTGAAGCACTATTGCAGCCACCAGCCAGTGTCGCAAAACCCTAGCAAAAACAATAAGGGCAAACCTTTTGTCCCCCGAAATGTGATGGGTAAGCCTATATAAAGCTTAAACTGAGAGCGAGTTTGCGCTATAGACATATCGAAATTTTACAAAGGTATGTTATGGCAGATTCTCAGTATGATGTGATTGTGGTCGGGTCAGGTCCAGGGGGCTATGTAACGGCTATTCGTGCCTCTCAACTCGGATTTAAAACCGCTATCGTCGAAAAGGCCGAGCTTGGAGGTGTCTGTCTGAATTGGGGATGTATTCCAACGAAAGCCTTGCTGCGTTCAGCTGAAGTTTACAGCAACATGAAACATGCCTCTGATTATGGATTAACAGCCTCGCCGGGATTTGACTTACAAGCGATTGTGAAACGCTCTCGCAATATTGCAGGTCAGCTTTCAAAAGGTATTTCCTTTTTAATGCGTAAGAACAAAGTAGATGTAATATCCGGCATGGCGAGTTTTGAGGCTGGGGAACCAGCGCCTATCGTCAAAGTGGGTTCAGACAGTTATAGTGCCAAACATGTCATATTGGCGACCGGAGCGCGGGCCAGAACCATACCACAGGCCGGTTTAGAGCCTGATGGAAAATTCATCTGGACAGCTCGCGAGGCTATGGTGCCTGAAGCTATGCCCAAAAAATTGCTCGTGATTGGATCAGGGGCTATTGGGATGGAATTTGCGAGTTTTTATAATGCCTTTGGAGCTGATGTAACCGTGGTGGAAATGGTAGACCGTATTTTACCTGCGGAGGATAGTGAGATTTCCGATTTCGCACATAAGGCTTTTACCCAACAGGGTATGACAATCAAAACAGAGGCACAGGTTAAATCTATCGCCAAAAACCAGAATGATGTATCAGTGACGATATCAAAGGACGGTCAGGACGAAGTTTTAACAGTAGATAGAATAATTCTGGCAATAGGGATTGTTGGGAATACAGAAGATATGGGGCTAGAGGCTTTAGGCGTTAAAATTGACCGTACTCATATTGAAGTGGATGAATATTCCTTTACGGGTGTTCAGGGGCTTTACGCCATTGGTGATGTTACAACCCCGCCGTGGCTGGCTCATAAAGCTTCACATGAAGGTATAATCTGTATTGAGAAAATTGCGGGCCATGACCCGCACCCGCTCGATGCCAACTCTATTCCGGGCTGTACATATTGCCATCCGCAGATTGCCAGTGTTGGCTATACTGAAGCGCAAGCTAAAGCAGCAGGGTTCGATATCAAGGTTGGGCGCTTCCCATTTATTGGAAATGGAAAAGCGATCGCGCTAGGGGAGGCCGAGGGTTTAATCAAAACTGTGTTTGATGTCGCAACGGGCGAATTACTCGGCGCGCATATGATAGGGGCTGAAGTTACTGAACTTATTCAGGGATACACCATAGCCAGAACCCTTGAGACGACCGAACAGGAACTCATGGAAACGGTTTTCCCGCACCCGACATTATCCGAGATGATGCATGAGGCCGTATTAGATGCTTATGACCGTACGGTGCATATCTAGGCTCAAGATATTTGAGCCTAGACGGGCGACTGACAGACTTACTCTGCTGCGCCGTTTTGTGAATTTAGCGAAGCGCGTGATAGCAAAATAGTTGTCTCTGACGGGGAGCGCTTGCCTCGGCGTAGGGTTTTGGCGAAATTATTTTTCATTCCTAAAGCCGGTTTCTCAATTATGCGCCATGACATATGGGCAAGGACGAGTGATATAGCATACCCAAAAATTACAAGGGGTATGACTGTAAGCTTGGGGAAGAAATAAATTAAGCTTTGCATGATGGCCCAGTGATAAATGTATATTCCATATGATACGTCGGAGAGATTTTGGGTCCATTCCAGTTTCGGGGCTTTCATGTAAGCGAGTATCATAACACCCCAAGCAAGCGTGATATTCATGAATATTTCGACTAATTCGATATGGTTGTGAGTAAGC
>CAZHPV010000048.1:0-20856 GCA_964534845.1 uncultured Caulobacterales bacterium | reverse complement strand
ATTTATATCGTAATTGATACTACCGTTTAACTGTCCACGAGACGCATTCACTCTAGGCACACCAAACTGAATTGGATCTGTTGACTGGAAGCTTGAACGCCACGTGTAACGCGCACGCGCACTAAGACCATATTTCTCATAGAACACAGTCGTGTTAAATGAGTTTCTCGAGAGGTTTTGCAGCTGAATTTGGTCTTGAGCATTCTCAATACCTAAGACATCAAAAACCCTACGAGATCCACCAACATCAGCAAAGTTATTCACGAAGTCTTCAGCACTACCGCCAGTGGTTTGGTAGGTATAGTTACCAATGAAACCAAAGCCTGAGGCCCAACCGAGCTTATCTTCCCATCCAGAAAGGTCATACTGCAAAGCAAGTTCAACACCTGTCTGCGTTGTCGTACCTTCGCCATTAGTTGTGATGGTCACAGGTGTACAAATACCCGTGCCTTCAATCGGGCTGTTAATGTTACGGTTTGCAATTGGATTAAAGATACCACCGTCTTCACAAGGAGCCGTAATATCAATATTCAATTGACCCGCAGCATTCAAATTCTCCGGCGGGAATGTCGTTAGAGGTGAGAATAAGTTCGTCCGTTCTTTATGGAAAACACCAATACTGAACAGGCTAGACGGCGCGAAATACCATTCCGCAGACGCATCATAAGACCAAACAACTTCTGGCACCAAGTTCGGGTTACCGACGGGTACAGGATCATTAGGACCCGCACCGAAAACGATTGATGTTGACAAAGCGCCAAAGTCAGGACGATTAATGTCTCGTGCGATACCGCCGCGAAGCGTGATATCATCTCTTACATCAACGGCAAGGTTAAAGCGCGGCAAGAAGAAGTCATAGCTACTATTTTCCACAACTTCGACCACAGTTGACTCGCCATTATTCACTGCCGTTGTAGCACCTGTCGACGTTAGGCTTGTTTCAACCCAACGCAAACCGGCATTACCACGAACGGGAAAGTCTCCAATGACTGTGTCAAAGTTTGCCTGCGCATAAAGCGCATGCGTTTCTTCTTCAATGTTAAATGAAGCTGTCGCAGCCACCTCTGGCGTACCAATTAAACCAATATCACCACCGAGAGTCTGTTCTAAACCATCATTTGCGGCATTATTCGCAGCAATAGCGGCGTTAAGTGTATCACGTACGAGATCGGGCTCATCGAATGCAAGCACAGGGTCAATGATAAGGAAATTTTCAATGAACAGGTCACGCCCGTCACCATCATCAAAGTTATCGGGTCCAGCAATAATAATATTTGCGAACTGATCGCCATTTGGCCGGTTAAAGGCAGATCCTGTAATCAGACCGGTCACTGAATTTATACCGCCAGCAGCCGTTAGGTTGTTCGCTGATGTTGCGTTATTATTGTCGGATGTGTTTTCATTATAACGATAACCAAAATCGATTGACGAAAGAAATGATATATTATCTGAAACATCATAGGACAGGTCTAAGCGCAATGCTTTTTCTTCATTTTCGCCCGTAGAAGCACCTTGTTGCACTTGACGAAGTTGATAGTTTGCAGGATCCAGCAATTGCTCTGTCGTGGGCGTTGTAGCAAGCCCCTGAGCAATACCAAATGTCAAGGCGCCGCCCGTAAGATCGAAGACTAATGGCGTACCATTATCAAGGCTTCCTGGAATGGCTGTCTCAAATATTTCATCATCATCCGTACCGAATACACCATCTTCACCAGGCTCTATATCCGCTGCATCTCTTAGCCCTGCGACTGGAAGAACCGGTTGTCCTGAGTTCGGGTTAATAAAATCAATCGTTGATGAAAGATTTGGCGCTTCAGTATCAGCAGATGAAATAGAGGCTTGTGCAGAAATTTTCAGCTTTTCGCCTTCCCAGTCACCGCCAATACTATAAACATCACTTTCTGTTAAACGCGCACCTGAGTTACTTACGCCGCGTAGGTTTGGATTCAAACCAGCAATGAACAGACCCGTAGAGTCCGCTGGAAGAACGCCTTGAGTAACAGTTTGAACTGAACCAAGATCAATTGGACCATTTGGTCCTAAAATTTCACCAAAGGTAGTCGTTTCAAAAGCCGTATTATTTGTCCCGGAAACAACATCGGCATCTGACACACCAGAGAGCTGAATCTGTGATCCTTCTTGGTTAACTGTTTGGTCATTATAAATACCGTCAAAATAGAAGCTTAAATTTTCAGTAGGTGCCCACTCTAAAGTACCCGCAAGGTTAAGTGTTTCCAGCTGGAAAATATCCTGACGCTGGTCAAAGAACTGAATACGCAAGAATTGCTCGTCTTCTATGCTTCCGAAAGGAACATCAACGCCGTCTCCATTTGGCTGGAAAGTATCACCCGGGCTCACAACCGCATCACGGTCAACACGAGGCCGAAGCGCTGTAACGCTTTGTTCAGCGTAACTACCACTTAAAACAATACCAAACTCGCCGCCATTAGGAAGCTCCCAATTATCACCATAAGTTCCTGAAATGCGCGGAACAACATCATCGGAAAGGTCGCTATGCTCAGCCTGCAAACGTATAGAGGCCAATCGATCAGAAAGTTCGAGAGGACGAATAGTCCGAAGGTTGATTGTACCACCGACTGTACCTTCAACCGCTTTTGCGTCAGGTACTTTCGTCACTTGTAGTGAAGAAATTAGGGACGCTGGCAAATCTTGGAAGTCAATACCGCTTCGGCCACCAGCCGTTGTACCTTGGCCACCGCCAAGTCCGCCAGAACCCACAGTTGAAACACCATTAATTTCAATACGGTTATCATCCGTACCCCGAATCTGCACGGCACTACCAATACCGGCAGTTCTCGTAATCTGGATACCTGTAATATTTTCTAACACTTCCGCCAGGTTTTGGTCGGGAAGTTTACCAATCGCTTCAGACTGAATGATCTCAGTCAAATTGGTTGTTTCACGCTTTTCCGCGATCGCGTTACTCAGTGATTGACGGATACCGGTTGCGATGACTTCATCTTCGGCGGTTTGCGCTTGTGCGGCGAGCGGCGTGGCCGCCACGGCCAATAATGCTGCGGAGGCTCCCGACAGCATTTTGTGTTTAGTCCCCTTAAAATTCATTGGATCTTCCTCTTTTTGGGTTTCAATTGGTTTAATGGGAGAAATCGTTATGACTTCCCTGTTCATTAGGTTCCCTGAAAACCCTGAATCTCGAAGAATGAGGTCCAATGCTTCTTTTAGCGTGTACGTTCCCTTCAATGAATTAACGCGTAAACCGCGCACCTGATCAAAATCAAAAAGTAAAGGAAAATCGGTTTGATTAGCTAACATAGTCAATGCCGTAGTCGCATCTGTAGCCTTTATATCGATTTCATATCTCTGTGTGGACGCCGAAGCTTCAACACAAGATAAAGCAAAACCCAAACAAACGAATGTTCCTTTTATCGTTTTATTTAAATTCAACTTTTTCCCTTTTAAATTTCAGGTGTTCACCTATTTGCAAACGCAAACCCTATGGTTACCCGATAAGTAAGAGGGATGGCTAGCTGTTTACCTCAGCTATTTTATTTTTTTGGTTAACTTATTTTTAAAATCGTTGCTTTTTAGCAACAGTTCATTCTGACTTTGCCAGATAAACTTGATTATCAGCGGATTGAGTCACTTTTATCCCAAATTGCACTTCCAATGTTTTGAAAAACAAATCGAGTTCACCCGTTGGGAAAGCTCCGCCTAGCTTAATTGTCTTGAGTTCGGGGTCCGTAATAATGATATTTAAATCCGTATAACGGGTATATTCTGCAATAGCCTCTTCTAGCCCCTCACCTGTAAATTCTAACCGTCCGACACGCCATGAAAGCTCTGCATCGATGACATCATTGCTTACAATCGCTATGGACGCTTTTGAATCTTTCACTTGTGCCGCATGACCGGCCTTAATAATACCAAGACTGGCCACTTTGGTAGCTCTGGAAGATAGGCTTACCTTTGCCGATGCCGGCTTAGTCGGCTTAAGCGTGGACAACTCAACAGCCCCTTCTGACACAAGAACATCAAAAACATTCCCTTTGATATGAACAGAAAACTCCGTCCCCACAGCCCTGACAATCCCGTCATTGGCAAAAACTAAAAACGGGCGTCTTTCATCATGCGCAACAGAAAATAAAGCTTCGCCCTTTAGGAGGCGGACATCCCTCTGGCCCTGCGTAAAGTCGACTTCTATATGACTATCCGTATTCATCGTTATCACGGAACCATCTTCTAATGAATGGGTCTGCGACTCGCCTTTAGCGGTCTTAAACACAAGCGGGACACTCATATTAGCTTCATAGGTAGAGCTTTGGATGTCATCACCGCGCAATAGCGGAGAAACCATGATAGCACTCATCGCCAAAGCCCCCACTAATGCAGGTAAAACAAACCGGCGTTTCCAATGCTTACGGGCGTGGTTTTTTCGCAATTGTTTCGAGACTTTATCAGCCTGACGGATCGGCTCGTCCATAACCGTCAAAACATTCAAACCCGTCCACAGTTCTGAGAGCTCTTTAATTTCCTTTTGATGTGCAGGACTACGATTGACCCATTCTCTGAAGGCCGCCAAATCCTTTTCGGAAACATCATCTCCGTTAAGTTGAGCTATCCAAGCGAGTGCTTCAGATTCAACCACTGATGACGTTTCTGACGTTTCGTCTATATTTGAAAAACTGGTCATCTTACTCCAAAGACCCCCGAGCAACCGACTTTAGGTTCGCAAGTTCAACGACTTTATTGGGTTGCTCCTGATTTTTCACAGATTGCTTACATTTTTTGAGTCCTGTCATAATATGTTTCTCTACAGTACTCACAGATATGCCTAATTGTTGCGAAATTTCTTTATACTTAAATCCATAAACTTTATGCATTATAAAAACACGTTGACATTGCGGAGGCATCTCGGCGATCGCGACCTTAACACGGTCAAATTTTTCCATCACAATAGCTGTGCCTTCAATGTCTTCCCCTGATTGTAAGAGGGACAAATCGCAAGAGTCCTCTATATAGCTCGTCAACTGATTTGATTTTTTTGTCAAAACTTCAAAAGCAAGATTTCGTGCCACGCGATAAATATAGGCCTTAGGGTGCTGTATATCTCCCTTTTGTTCCGCTAAAAACGCCCGCACAAAAGTTTCCTGTGCAATATCGTCAATATCCTGCGGACGTCTGATAAAGCGTGATATAAACGCTTTTAGTGGGCGCTGTTGCTCCATAAACGCTTCCGATATCTCAGAGCTGTGTGCGGCAGTTTCGGCCTCGCCTGTTTCAGTAATATGTTCTTTTTTTCTAAAAATATTAGGCTCCCGCGTAAAAGATTACCATAAATTCACAAGAAGTTCAACGCATGAAGCTTTTTCAAATTACAAGCCTTCTATATATAAGACGGATGGAGAGAAAAAAACCTCTATATAGCCTATATGAAAGTATAAAAGACAAGCTATTTTGGACTTATAACTCTCCCGGAAGGCCCATTTGATGACCAATCGCAAGAAGAGCCTATCTGCGATTACCATAGCCAAATAATCGTCTTCGGGAACCTCAATCCAGACCCCAGCCAAGCAATGCGCAGAAGTCACATCATGGTGATTGTCAGCGCGCAAACCTTGACAAGGCCGCACTCTTGAAGTCCTATCACGCCCGAAAGCATGAAAGCCTTCCCAGAGAACAATAGACCGATATACAAAGGATAGATTATGACCGGACTGCCTGATTACACACCTCCGAAAGTCTGGAAATGGGATAGTGAAAGCGGCGGGCAATTTGCCAATATCAACCGTCCTATCTCTGGCCCCACACATGAAAAAGAGCTAAGCATTGGGAAGCATCCGCTCCAGCTTTACTCCCTTGCCACACCCAATGGTGTCAAAGTCACTATCATGCTCGAGGAGCTTTTAGAGCTCGGCCATAAAGGCGCGGAATATGATGCGTACCTTATCAATATCCGCGAGGGGACGCAATTTGGCAGTGGCTTTGTCGAGATTAACCCCAACTCCAAAATTCCCGCCATGATGGACCACAGCACTACACCCCCGACCCGTATTTTCGAATCCGGGTCTATCCTGCTTTATCTGGCTGAAAAATTCGGGGCGTTTCTGCCTAAAGATCACGGAAAACGTACAGAATGCTTAAACTGGTTGTTCTGGCAAATGGGTAGCGCGCCTTATCTGGGCGGCGGCTTTGGACATTTCTATTCTTACGCCCCGGTAAAAATCGAATATTGCATTAACCGTTTTGCTATGGAGGTGAAACGCCAGCTTGACGTACTCGATAAACACCTCGCCAAGAATGAATATATGGCGGGCGACGAATATACGATTGCAGATATGGCGATCTTCCCTTGGTACGGCGCGGTTGTGGCCAATATTGTTTATGAGGCGGCAGAGTTTTTACAAACCCACGAATATAAAAATGTCGTGCGCTGGAATACTCAAATCGCGGAACGTCCCGCTGCTAAACGTGGTCGCATGGTCAACCGAGCTTGGGGTGAGCCGTCAAGCCAGTTGCTTGAGCGCCATGATGCTTCTGATTTCGAAACCAAGACCATGGACAAGCTCATGGGCGATGATAGCTAGCAATTAGGGCGCGACAACCTCATTGGCTATTCCGTCCAGAAGGCCTACAATTTTAGGCACAGGCAACTGAGCGGCATCCAGACCATAACTTTGGGTTAAAACTGACATATCCATATAGGTCAGCATAACTTTATCACCTGATTGGGTGACCAGCATTCTTAAGGGAAGTTCCAGCCCCATTTGTGCATTTCTCTGCATCAGGGGCGTTCCGCCTTTTGGGTTACCAAACAAAAAGACAACGGACGGATCAAGTTCCAGTTCGGCCGCTTTAGCCCCCGCGCCGTGATTAATTTCGGCAAATAATTTTAACGGGCGGTTCTTGATTGCGGCCCGCATACGCGCAAGGGTTTCGTTAAAATCATGCGGGCTTGTTTGGGTTATAGTCTGACGTTTCATAACGGCGCTTTCCTGTGTTGTAGCGATCACCTCACCAGCCTCCACACGTGTTTGCCCTGAACAGGCTCCCAGCACTGCGAGGGTAAGGCCGCCGACAATAAGAACGGGAAGTTTAGAGATTTTCAAAGGCATATTAAACCAATCGACTTTGCGTGAGCGCGGCATTTACAAAACCTGCGAAAAGAGGATGAGGTTCAAATGGCCGGGATTTAAGCTCGGGATGATATTGCACACCAACAAACCATGGATGAGACGGTATTTCAACAATTTCGGGCAGCACACCGTCAGGAGACAGCCCCGAGAACATTAATCCAGCTTTCTCCAACTTACTTTTATAGTCAATATTGACTTCATAGCGGTGGCGGTGGCGTTCCTCGATTTGTTCACGGCCATAAGCCTGCGCTACCAGCGACCCTTTTACCAAAACGGCGTCATATGCCCCCAAACGCATGGTCCCGCCAAGGTCTGTGTCTTGATTGCGTTCAATGCGCTCATTGCCCTTGGTCCATTCCGTCATGAGCCCAACGACATTTTCGCCCTCTTCGCCAAATTCCGAACTACTCGCCGTCGTCAGCCCGGCCATATTACGCGCCGCCTCGATAACGGCCATTTGCATACCCAGACAAATACCGAAATAGGGCACATCATGCGTGCGCGCAAAATTTACAGCCTTGATCTTGCCCTCTGTACCCCGTTCGCCAAATCCTCCGGGGACCAACACACCATGCATACCCTTTAAGAGCTCAACAGGGTCACATGCCTCAAAGCTTTCCGCTTCAAGCCATTTAATATTGACCTTGACTTTATTGGCAATTCCCCCATGCACCAAAGCCTCGGTGAGGGATTTATAGGCATCAGGCAAAACCGTATATTTGCCAACAACCGCGATATTAACCGCGCCGTCCGGATTATGCAGTTTTTCAGAAATCTCTGTCCAGCGAGATAGATTAGCCTTTGGGGCATCCTCAATGGCGAAATGCGCGAGCACTTCGCGATCAAGCCCTTCAGCATGATAGGCCAAAGGCACATCATATATAGATCGCGCATCAAGACCTTGAATGACTGCGCTTTCGCGCACATTGCAGAAACGGCCAATTTTCTTACGGTCCCCGTCATCAATAGGCCTATCAGCACGGCATAATAATATATCCGGTTGAATACCAATGGAGCGCAGCTCCTTGACGCTATGCTGGGTTGGCTTGGTTTTCATTTCGCCCGCCGCTGCAATATAAGGCAGCAAGGTGACATGCACGAAACAGCTCTGCCTTAAAGGTAATTCCTGCTTGAGCTGTCTTAAAGCTTCAAAAAAGGGCAGACCTTCAATGTCACCGACTGTGCCGCCGACTTCGCAAAGCACGAAATCAACCTCTCCCGCATCAGACAGAACAAAGTTTTTTATCTCATTCGTGACATGCGGAATAACTTGCACTGTCGCGCCCAGATAATCTCCGCGGCGTTCTTTCTCAATAATATTGGAGTAAATCCGGCCCGTCGTAATATTATCCGACTGGGCGGCGGAAACACCCGTAAAGCGTTCATAATGGCCAAGATCCAAATCCGTTTCCGCGCCGTCATCGGTAACATAAACCTCGCCGTGCTGATAAGGCGACATTGTTCCCGGATCGACATTCAGATAGGGGTCCAGCTTTCTTAGCCTGACTTTATAGCCTCTGGCTTGCAAAAGAGCGCCAAGCGCAGCCGAGGCCAAGCCTTTACCAAGAGAGGAGACCACTCCACCTGTAATAAAAATATAACGCGGCATAATTCCCGTGCCTATTGGCCGATAAACCGCAAGAACGCCTATTCGTCTTCGGGCTTGGTTTCGACCTCTGATTCCAGTGTCTCTGGCTTGGCAATTACGGCATCAGACGGTGTGGGCGGCGCAACGATAACAGAAGGGTCCGTTACTGTACCTGACCCGCCTTCAGACGGAATAGCCTCATCAGCTAACGGGTTTGTTGTTTCGCCTGACTCTATGTCTGTCGTCAAGGCCTGTTCGGCTTTTGTGGCATCAATTAATGAAATATCTTGATTTTCATTGTTGAAAACAATCGAGAGCAGAAGACAATTCGCGATAAAAAGTGCTCCGAGATAGGCTGTCCAGCGCGAAACAGAATTTGCTGCCGTGCGACCGCTCATAAAACCGCCGCCTCCGCCTCCGCCGCCGCCAATTCCCAGCGCTCCGCCCTCAGAACGCTGAATAAGAATCAGGCCTGTTAGAACTATGCTGATGATTAGCTGTATTATAAGCAAAACGTTCGACATAAGGGTCTCTATAATCTGTTTTAGGACTTTAAACCGCGCCTTTAGCGCACACCTGCCCCGCATACCAGACTTATTTGGGATATTTTTCGACTTTTACAAGCCCAATTACAGAATTATGGGCGGCCTCTCCTTTTAAATGCCCAGATAGAATTGACGCCACGCGAATTGCTGATTACCCAAATAAAAACACACAGTTTTGTGACTTTCATTTGTGGACAAAATTGTGTTTTTAGGCGCAAGGACAAAATTCGAGTTTGAGGTGTTCATGAAAAGATATAAATTTTTGATCTGTCTTTGCGCGACTCTGTTACTCCCTGCGTGCGAAAAGCCCGATCATGTATCTGTTTCGGGATCAACGACGGTTCTGCCCGTCATATCAAAAGCCGCTGATAGCTATAGCGCCTTGCATGGTCAGTCTATTATTGTAAATGCTGGCGGGTCAGGCGCCGGGTTTAACCAGCTCGCGGAAGGTCAAACTGATATCGGCATGATGTCGCGCGACATAACCGCCTCGGAACTCGAGAAATTTTCGTCAATTGATTTTGAAGTCATCGCCATTGGCACAGATGCCGTCGTTCCGGTTGTCTCATCTGAAATATATGATGCTGGCGTGACGTCCTTGTCTTTTGATGATATTACAAAAATATACAAAGGCGAAATTGATAATTGGGCGAATTTCGGCGGGCCGGATATGGAAATTCTGGTTATCGACAAAGAAGCCAGTAGCGGGACACGGCATACATTTATGGAATTTGTCATGGGTGATAAAAACGCCTCAGCCCCCGGTGCCGATTTGGTCTTGGGCGCCAATAATGAGGAACAAACCGCGCTGACCCAAAGCGATAGCGCTATCGGCATGCTTTCACATGCCTGGATAAATGACGATGTTAAAGGCATTGCTATTACCCGTTCCGACTCATCACAAGCCATAGAGCCCACATTGACGAATATCCAAAATGGGACATTCCCGATTACGCGCGCTTTGAATATCGTAATACGCTCAGATAGCGATCCCGCCACGCGCGATTTTGTAAATTACATTCTCAGCCCCGAAGGCCAGAAACATGTTATTTCGTCGGGTTATGTCCCGCGCGCCGCTCAGTAAGAGCGGGGCCTTAAACCACACGCAGATAGAGATAGTTTAATACATGCCACCCGTAACGCCAAAATATAGCGCACCGCCTTTAGTGTCTCGTTTTGAGTTCACTAAATTATATATTACGGGGAGCGCCGTCCTCTCGGCCCTTATCATATTGATCATATTGAGCACATTGACGATCCAGAGCCTTCCCGCGCTCACAGAAGCAGGCCCGTCTTTATTGGGGACGATATGGGAACCGGCCAATCATAAATACGGAATTATTCCCATGCTATTTGGCTCTGTTATTGTCATGGTCATCGCCATGGCTCTGGCTTTACCCATAGGTGTTTTAGCTGCCTTTTACATTGCCGAGACCCGGTCTCAACGTCTCCGACAATTTGTCAAATCGGCTATGGAAATCCTCGCAGGCATACCCTCCATCATTTACGGTCTTATTGGCGTTGCTTTTGTGAGTGTCTGGGTTGCCGATATTTTTGCCTTGCAGACAGGGCGGCTTATTTTAACGGCCGGAATTTTACTGGCCGTTATGATCCTTCCGACAATTATTTCCCTTAGCGAGGATGCCATTTCAAATGTCTCGCAACAATACCGCGAAAATGCCTTTGCACTGGGACTTTACCGCTTTGAGGTTATCAAAGATGCTATAGCCCCGATTGCCAAAGCTGATATTGCGGGAGCCGCCCTCCTCGCCTTGGGTCGGGCTTTGGGCGAAACCATGGCCGTAATGTTGGTAATCGGTTCCTTGGACCGTCTGCCAACACCTTTGTTTAATGTCTTGTCTTCCGGCCAAACCATAACGTCCAAGCTCGGGCGGGAAGTGGCTGAATCGGCCTTTGGTTCCACCCATTTCAATGTGCTGATTTTAATGAGCCTGATATTGGTCTTGCTTACACTGGCCTTGACCGCAATGTCCCACGCCTTATTCAGACGGGATATTCGCCATGGGTAATACTAGAGTGCAAAACTACCCAAAAAACGAGGCCATTGACCGCCGTATAATCGGCGATTACATTTTCGCAGCCCTGACACGCATTGCTCTGCTCATATGCGTTGCTATATTGCTCGCACTCTCTACCGCTATAATTTTTCAGGGCATTAGGGCCATTAACCTGCCTTTCTTATTCTCGCCCTCACGGGATTTTGGCGCGAGTGGCGGTATAGTTTATCAAATATGGGGAAGCCTTTTACTGGCTGTAACCGCGTCCCTACTCGTATTGCCATTTGCGGTCGGTACAGCCATTTTCCGAAGCGAATATCTTAAAACCGACAAAGCCAAACGCCTATTTGACCTCTCGATTTTTAGCCTTAACGGCGTACCGTCCATAACTTACGGCTTGTTTGGTCTTATCTTATTTGTAAATGTGCTGGGCATGGGTGTTTCCTGGTTTGTAGGCGCAATAATTCTGGCTATAATGATGTTACCGACAGTAACATTATCAGCCTTTCAAGCCATGAGCAGCATACCCGAAACCTATAGAGAAAACGGTTATGCTCTGGGGCTGAACCAATCGGGCGTTATTAGAAAAATTATACTACCCCAAAGTCTTCACGGCATTGTGACCGGGCTGTTAATTGCATTAGCGCGCGCTGTTGGCGAAACTGCACCCATCATGTTTATCGCTACAGCCTTTTCAGGCGTCACCATGCCTAAAAGCCTATATGAGCCGGTTGCGACATTACCGACCCATATTTTGGCTCTAGCCCAACAAGCGACAAACCCTGATGCACTGCGTAATGCATGGGGGGCTAGCCTGACACTTATGTTTATTGTCATTTGCCTTTCCGCCCTCGCCTTTTATGCAAGACGACGCCTTCAAACCTTGAGTGAGAGACAATGACAAAATCTGCACCCCATTTAAAACTTGTCGAGACACCTAAACCGAAACCGACCCCGTCAGTGGAAGCACAGAACTTTAGTGTCTGGATTGGTAATAATTGCATATTGTCAGGCGTCGATGCCAGTATCCCCAAACAAGGCGTGACATGTATTGTTGGGCCGTCCGGCAGTGGCAAATCAACCTTCCTACGTAGCTTGAACCGCATTAATGACGACGTACCGGGCTTTAACATTCAGGGCGACCTCCTAATTGACGGCAAACACATTTATAATGATTTTCGAAATGTGACACGCCTGCGCGCCCATATTGGTATGGTCTTTCAAAAGCCCTGCGTTTTTCCGCGCTCAATCCGGGAAAATGTTCTCTTTGGTGTAAGGGGACGAAAACTGTCACGTTCTGAAAAAAACGCGCTCGTAGAAAGCAGCTTACGCTCCGCCGCGCTTTGGTCAGAAGTCTCCCAAAGACTAGATGAACCAGCCTCTGTCCTTTCACTTGGACAACAACAAAGACTTTGTATCGCCCGCACCCTGGCTACAAAGCCGGAAATCATCTTACTAGACGAACCCACTGCCTCTGTTGACCCCGTGACCGCACGGGCCATTGAGGATATGATCTTATCCCTTAAAGACCGCTATACTATAGTCATGGTTACCCATGATATTCGCCAAACAAAACGTATCGCAGATACTGTCATGTTCTTCTGTGATGGTCAGCTTATTGAAAGCGGAACAGCTAAAACCATGTTTGGTAACTCCCAGCAGGAAAAGACGCGCATTTATCTCAATGAAGAATTTTGCGACTGCTAAGCGAGGCCTAAAGGCGCCAGCTCACCGCCGTAGTAAATAAAGTAGGGTAACGTCCATCCCCTCGTTTCATCTCCTCTTAAAAGCCCTCATGACAAAGCTAAAATAAACTGTTAAAGTTTTTTTAACACTGTACTTACATCCATGGCCTGATCACGATAGGCGATAACAGGATCAAATATGTCCGACAAATATACTGAACTCGACGCAGCCCTCGGCAAAGCTGCCCCTTACGATGCCCATAAATCCGCAAAAAAAGGCGAACCGACCTTTACCTTACAAGCTGGTGATCCCTTTTGCGCTGACTTAACCGAGCTATGGGCGGCATTAATGAGCGGTACAGTGCCAACGGTTGAGACAGCCTTTGAACAGGTCAAACAAACTCTTAATCACGAAATTTCTCTTGGAAATTCTTTTGGCACGACCCAAGCCGATAAAGGTAAAGTCACAAAAGCCTATGATTTCGCCCGTGATTTACGCGCTTATCGCAGTGGGGACAGTTCGGTTAAATTGGATTATGACGCGCATGAAACAGCCAAGGTCGGCGAGCTGACATTTACGCTTCAAGGCGGCGACCCCTATTGTTCTGATATTGTTGAATTATGGGCGGCTTTGATGACGGGCAATATTAACGAAGTCGATATGCGCCACCGTCAGATACGCGACACCTTACTGGATCAAATTGGAGCGGGTAATCCCTTTGGAAAATCCCAACTCACCAAGGGCAAAGTCACCAAGGCCTATGAGCATGCCAATGCTCTGCGCAAATTGAGACATAAAATCGACATCGCTTAATTTCGATTTTCGGTACAAATATCAGGCTATAATAAGACACCCGTTTTTATTGTGTTTTTACGCGCAAACTCTTCATAGCCCCTGACAGCGCCACATCGTGACGCACGGCAAATGCTTCGTGATTAGCTTCAATTTGATC
This sequence comes from uncultured Caulobacterales bacterium, assembly GCA_964534845.1. Lineage (GTDB taxonomy): Bacteria > Pseudomonadota > Alphaproteobacteria > Caulobacterales > Maricaulaceae > CALCKU01. Next base: position 6,952 of record CAZHPV010000048.1, on the reverse strand, counting down.
GAGCACGTAGAGATAGTTTACCATCATCGCAGATGAGTTTTCCAGACCGTTTTTGGACGTATCAGCCAGCCATTGAATACTTTCTATGCGGGCACCATTACCCAAATGAAACCGTGCCACACTATCATGGAGACGATGGGAATTGGGCTGGCGATCAAGCAGATAACTTAAGGCCGCCGCGCGCATAATGGGTTCCATCCGCTTCGTAAATGCCGCGTCTTCAAACCAATCATCCGATTGCAAACGCTCCATATCTTTAGCGGCAATACCCAGCCCAGCAGCCCGTCCCGATGCGCCTAACCATTCCATAAGACCCGGTATGGGTGAAAGCGTCACAAATTTCTTGAGCTTGGGGTGGGAGACCTGCAGGTTTTCTACCACTTGCTTAATCAGGAAATTGCCAAAATAAATGCCCTTTAGGCCCCGGTGACAATTATTGATTGAATAGAAAGTCGCAACTTTAGCCTGATGGTCTTTAATGACGTCACGGCCCGGTGCAAGTATCTTTTGAATGGAAGCTGGTATGTCCTCGCATAAGGCGACCTCGACAAAAATGAGCGGATTATCCGGCAGGTTGGGATGGAAAAACGCGTAACACAAACGATCCGGAGGGTCCAAACGCCCCTTTAAATCCTGCCAGCTCGTTATTTCATGAACGGCCTCATAGGCAATCAAACGTTCGAGGATTCTGGCGGGACTCGACCATGTAATGGGCTCCATCGTCAAAAACCCTCGGTTGAACCATGTCTTGAACAAAAGCAAAAAGTCCAAATCTACAGGTTTTAGCTCCGGACTGGATTTTAAAAACCGCAGGAGATCAGCGCGCATCTTAATAAGGGCTTGTGTGCCGCCCGGAGCCATATTTATCCGTTTGAACAAATCTTGCCGCTTTGGCTCCATTACCGCGCTGAGGGCTTTAAGGTTTTTGTGGTCGGGATTGTCCGCGTATTGACGACTTAATGTGATTAACTCATCCTTATCCCGCCCAAACTCCGTCAATAAAAAAGTAAAATAACCTTGTTTATCCAAATCATTGCTACTTTTGTAAATGTCAAGAATTTCGCTTGCGACTTGAATACCGGATGATTGACCTCGCGCGGTCAGAAGCGAGACTGATTTTTGTTTTAAGCGCGTTAGCGCAGTTTGGCGACCCTCGGGCCGTATATCTTTCAAAGTACGCGCCGCCAATTTGCGGCCCTTTGACATTATACTTTCGAAATAGGTTGTCTTATTTTTCACGTTTCTAATCCGATCAAAACTGTTCAAACATCGATATGTTCGAATACTATAATAGAGCATAAAAGTTATTAAATAGCTCATGACGAATTAGGTTAAAGGCGTAAAGTAGGATAAGCAGAAAACCGTAAAATTTTACTACAAAGATGAAATATTATGCCTTTTCCCTTTTGGCCGTTTCGGCGCGACAAAAATTCCATACCACCAGTGCCCAAACGCCCTGTCAATAAAACGCCGCACAGAGAGCAACGAAACACGGCTTATAAGTCTAAAAAAGATGAGACAAGACAGACAGACCCCAAACCCGCCCAGGGATTAACAGAGGTAAAGCGGCATTTTTACAATGAAAAAGGCTTTCAATGTTATGCCAGTTTTTTTCGGCATTGGGGAGGCTGGGTTACTGCGGGACACTGCCTAACTGACGCGCAAGACCTCTTACCGCCCTTTGCAAATGGCGAAGTCATCTCATGGCCAGGCGGTCTGGACGCCGCTCTGATCGGAGCGCGCCTTCCCCCGAACGCCCCGCCTGTTCCCAAGATTGGTCAACGTATAATAGCCTATGGCTTCCCCGCCGGATCGCGTCATTTAGAGGCCCGCAAAGGTCATGTCTATATTGAGCGCGGGCTGGGGTCTGGCCAATGGATAGCCCATATCGAACAGCCAGACGAGCCTGTCGTAACAGGAATGAGCGGCGGGGTGGTGGTTGACGAGGATGACAAAACCCCGCTTGGCATCATTATAACGCGCAATTCACCGGCCGATCTTAACCGTGACGATGACCCGGATGAGAGCTTTGATTTTATTGCGCTCTCAAATGTGTGGACGGCGGCAATGCGCAATCAAAATATAAGTTAAAATAGCTTCGCCGCCGTACTAAGCGCCATGATGATCAGCATAAGAACCGACAGGATAAAGAGTGAAAACCGTAGCATGACATTATTGCTGGTGATCTGCACCAAAGAATGCACGACCCGGATCGCGACATAAGCCCAAGCGCATATCAAGGCAAGAGATGTCTGTTTGCCCATAAGAAAAATCACAAACATCAGCGCATAAAAAAGCGTCGGGCTTTCATGCAGGTGGTTGTAATTATCCGCCGCCCAGCGCGCCTTTGCAGGGATTTGCTCTCCTAATTTTGGATTATCGATGAAATCCTGCGTTCGTTTTGATATCGCATTCATCGCCGGAATACGGCGTTTATACATGACAATTATCATTATCAGTGTCCAAATGATAAGGACTAATACTGGCGCTAAAAAATGTGACATAACTATCTCCCCTGATGTCTTATATTTTGTTATTTCGGCGGTTTTTTACCGCGCTATTGCCTCATAAAGCACCATTTACAACCCTATGGCAATCTTAAACATAGCTTGCAATTCCATGATGAATCGGGAAAGTTTGACGAGATCAACACCATTATGCGGCGCATAAGGACATGTTTCATGACCTAACCGCAAATGCGCCTCGCGCTCAAGGGAAACTAAATGGCAAAATCTACACGTCGTCCGCAACATATTTTCACAATAGTCATGTGGGTCTTATCGATCATATTTGCCGCTTTTCTTATCGGTTTAGGCGGCTTGTTAATACAGGACTTACGCAAGGTCGATAAATCACTGACCCTGCAAAGCTATGTTGATCAAGGTGCACTGGAACAAATCAAGTCTGAGCAAAGTCAGCTTAGCCAACTTTTAAAAAGTCAGCAAAGAGATATGGAAGATGCCCGGTCAGATTTCATTTCCGCACAGGAAGATTACGATAGTGCCCGAAACTCGTTACGAAATTGGCTTGAAACCCGAACGGCCACTGAGGCTTCTGATCAAAATCCGGACGTTATTTCCCGGAATCTTGAGGTAGAGAGATTAAACATTATAAGACGAGAGCGCAGAGCGACTCTGGAGGGATTAGAAACACAAATTCGCCAAACGCAACGCCAATCCAGAGACGCAAGTACGCAATACACTAGCTTGCTCAATGCGGCACGGCCTGAATTTAATGCCAAAAAACGTGCGCGGGAATTCCGGGTTTTTCTCTTTCGACTTGCCCTCACCCTGCCCCTATTACTCGCAGCAGGCTGGATGGCTAAAACCAAACGTGGAAGCTCTTATTGGCCGCTCTATCGCGGGTTTATTCTTTTTGCCCTCTTTGCCTTTTTTGTGGAACTTGTGCCTTACCTACCGTCCTATGGTGGTTACGTCCGCTACGGCGTCGGTATATTAATGGTTCTGGTGATCAGCCACTTTATTATCAAAGGCATGCGTAGCTATGTCGCCCGCAAACAGGCCGAAGAACAGCGTTCAGAAGTCGAACGTCGCAAATCTATTGATTATGAAACCGCTTTAAAGAAAATCACCGCCAAGACATGTCCTGGATGTGATAGGTCAATTACGGAACGCGAAGGTATTGAAACGGACTTTTGTGTCCATTGCGGTATCAGGCTTCAAGAGAAGTGTACAAATTGCGGAGAACGTAATATTTCCTTTCACCGTTTTTGTCTGGCCTGCGGGGTACCAACGCCGTCACAGGAAAACCCAAATACGGCTAGCACCTAACGTAAAAGGCGCCCCGAAAAGGGACGCCTTGAAGTCGCAAACGTAAATAACGCGAACTGTCTTTGTCTAAAAGTTCAACTGCGCACCAAGAAAGATATACCGCCCCGCCGCATCATAGGTTGATGGGAAGGTGTTTCCATTTGCTGTAAAACGGAAGTCACTTACAGGCGGATCATTATCCAGGAAATTATTCACGCCGGCCGTGAAAGACAGTTTTTCATGGGCATTCCACTGACCGAAAATATCAAAGAAATTCTCGGATGCGAAAGTCGCACCGATAGCCTCCTCAGGGACATCTCCGTCATTGTCAACGGAACCGATGTGGCGCCATGCCAAGTTAAAGGCAAGAATGTCGTTGGGCACCCAGCCGAGATTAACAACATGACGATATTCCGGATTAGCATCATCGGTAAATGTAGACCCGCCAAATAGGCCGTTACTATCGGTGACGGGCGCACCCGGGAAGCTGGTTTGCTCCAGAGCTGTTACGATATTACCGACATAATTGACATTGAAGTCACCCCAATCTCTAAAGTCGAAGCGGTAATCTGCCGCGATATCAATTCCGCGGGCCACACGCTCGGCAATGTTGAGAAGATCAGCTGCAATAAAACCGTCAATCTGGATTGTACCCAGATCGTCGCGATTAATGAAATCACAAAAGCTTGGCTGTGTACCGTCTAGACACTGATCCAGAAGTGTGGGTGCCGGAATAGAGGTGATGAAATCGTCAATCGAGATATCATAATAGTCGACCGATAAAGTCAGGCCTTCAACGAACCTAGGCTGTATAATGGCACCAATCGTAAATGTATCTGACTCTTCGGGCTGCAAAGCCACATTACCGCCATTCAACTCGTTAAGTTGACCCGCGTCCTCCGGCACAGCGCCAAATAAGGAGGTCGGTAGACCTGTTAGCGCACATTGCGCGGCAGTAGCCGTCAAATTATCACTGCCAACGGCACCTGAACAAGGGTCACTATCGTCAAACAACACAATATTGTCTGGGGCGAAAAGGTCGAAAACATTAGGCGCTCTAACCGCACGCTGGAATTGGGCCCGGATACGAATATCATCAATTGGAGTCCATGACGCCCCAATTGAAAACGCTTCCGTTGTAAACCCGTCCGACTGCAAACCGCCCGGTAGATCATTGTCGTAGGAATAATCTGAATAGCGGAACTGCCCGGTCAAAGAGAGGTTTTGCGCAAAGGCCTGATCTTCAATTAGCGGAATATTTGTTTCCGCGTAGAATTCCACGACTTCAGATTCACCGTCAACTGGGTCTTCAGGTCCACCAAGACCCGTTGCACCACCGACCAGTAAAATTGAGTCTGGCTGACTTTGCAAAGCATCTCGTCTGTACTCTACCCCAAAAAGTAAGTTCACAGGTGTAGAGGAAAGCGGTGACGTCCATTGAGACACCTCACCCCTAATCGTAGCTCCTAAAACCTCTTGGGTGACTTCACCCGAGGAGACTGTCGGCGTAAACACGGCGGCGAGCGCAGCAGGGTCAACTGGCCCTGTACCAAATAAGTTAAGCGGTACACACCCATCACGCCCAGACGCACATTCGGGACCGTTTGGGCCGTCCACAGCCTGTAAGGCCTCATTGAGAAGTTCAATATTGGCATCATTCGTATTTGTTATAGTCTGAGAGGTTGTTGCAAATTGACCGAAGACATCATAGTCCCATTCCGAATTGCCGATTTGTCCTCGAAAACCCCCGACAAGGCGGATATTATCCAACTCAATACGCGAGTTCCGTGGACCAGCCTCAACAAACCGACGATTAATTTGAACAGACGCCGTTTCATCTAAAGCAAATCCACGATCAGTACAGATTGTCGCCAAAAGTTCTGGCGTTAGGAAAGGATTATCACAATTAATTTCTGACACTTCACCAAAAGTAGCAGAGGGGGCGACTTGAGCATCGGTGACATTTCGAAAGAACGTCGCGTCTAAATAGGCTTCCACATTTTCAGAGACTTCGTAATCGACAAAAAACCCGCCTTGAATACGCTCTGTGGGACGCTGGAAGAAATTAAGCGGGTTAAAATTAAAGGGATTGCTCGCCCCTGCACCATTACCATCATCGCCAAGAGTGAAATTACCATCTACGTCCAGCGAAACAGTCCCTGAGGCTGTGCCCACCTGCTGACGCCCAATTGTGTCACCATCAAAACCGGCGGGGGCCAAAACGGCATTTGCAGCATCTTCGATTACATTACCGGCGGCATCTACAAAATCACCATCTTCATTGGCAAGAAATTGCAGAGTATTACCGTCAGCGTCAGATTCAAATATGGTCGGTAATGAAAGCGTCGTCGGGAAAGGTCCGAAATTTGAGCCCGCACAGAAAACGTCGTCACCTGCCACTGGACCAAAGTCTAAAATTGCGCATCGTGAAATATCGCGTCCGCCCTGTAAGACAGCCCCCTGATCTACATAACGGGCATAAGCCGTAATATGACCGCGGTCATTATCAATACTCGCGCCAAAGGCCGCTGAAATATCATAAGTAAATCCGTCTGTTTGAGAATTTGTTGGGCTAATACCGTCAGTATCAGTCAGATCATTTACGGTTTGTGAAAAAGAGCTTGAATTACTATCATGGAAAAAGCCGAAGGTCGTATTAAGTTCCAAACCTTCAAAATCATCTTTTAAAATAAAGTTTGTAACACCCGCGATAGCATCTGAACCGTAAACGGCAGAAGCCCCACCTGTTACAACATCAACGCGCTCCAAAAGTACGGTGGGTATCTGGTTTAAATCCGCTTCCGGTGCCTGAGGTGTACCCGGCCCTAGGCGTTTCCCATTAATCAGAACTAGGTTTCTCTCGGTACCCAGACCGCGAAGATTGATCGTTGACGTGCCGGTTGCACCGTTTGAGACATTTGAGTCTTGTGCCGCGGTTACACCGGGCAGGCGGTTTAAAACGTCAATGGCGTCAACCACGCCGACTCGCTCGAAGGCACTTTCATCGATTGTCGTTACTGGTGACGATGAGACAATATTGGGCGAGGTGAACCTCGAGCCTGTTACAATAATCTCGTCCTCTACGGTTTGCGCGCTGGCTGTTTGGCTCAATGCACCAATAGATACAACGCTCAAAATCGTAGATATAAGTAATTTTTCTTTATTTTTAAACTTCATAAGGA
>CAZHPV010000047.1:0-20886 GCA_964534845.1 uncultured Caulobacterales bacterium | reverse complement strand
CTTCATAACTCTTGACTTTAAAGGCCAGCTTGGCAACCAAACTGACATGAAGATTGCTAGCTGGAATATAAATTCTATCAATGCCCGAATGCACGCCTTAAAAAAATGGCTGGAAGCGGCAAAACCTGATGTGGTCTGCTTACAAGAAACTAAAACCGTTGATGATGGGTTCCCGCGACTGGAATTGGAAGCGCTTGGCTATAATGTCGCCGTATACGGACAGAAATCCTATAACGGTGTCGCTATTCTCTCCAAGAAGCCTTTTGAAGAAATACGAACAGGCTTGCCCGGAGACGAAACTGATGCGCAAGCCCGCTATATAGAAGCTTTAATCATGGGCGAAGAGCGCCCGTTTCGCGTGGCCTCTATCTATCTGCCAAATGGCAATCCCGTTTATGATACCGATAATCCTGACGTTTTTTCGGAAAAATATAAATATAAATTAGGCTGGATGGAACGATTGCGCACCCATGCTTTAAATTTAAAACCACTGGAAGAAGCCGTTATATTAGCCGGGGATTACAATGTCATTCCCGGTGATAAAGATACACACGATCCGCAAAGCTGGCAGGGAGATGCGGCTTTTCGCTCGGAAACCCATGCGCGGTATCGAGCTTTACTCAATATTGGGTTGGTTGATGGTTTCGAACAATTAGATGGTCGAGCTGAACAATTCACATTTTGGGACTATCAAGGCGGAGCATGGCCTCGAAATAAAGGTATCCGTATTGACCACTTACTTTTATCGGCACAAGCGGCTGATATTTTGCGTGGAGTAAAAATAGACCGCGATGTCAGAGAAGGCATTAAACCATCCGACCATGTGCCCATAATCGGAACATTCAGCCTCTAATTACAACGCGGCCGTTAAAACCCGCCCATAGCGTGTTGAGTGTAAATCTTTGACAAAGTCGTCATTTTCCCAAACCACTTTGCCCCCGATGAAGATCGTTTTGACTACGCCGTCAGATCGGTTGACTAATTGTTCGTGTTGTAAAGCCTCGCGGTAAATGCGTTTTACATGCGCCTCACCATCATAATTTTTCAGAGCTTGCGGATCAATAATTGTAATATCAGCCGGGGCTCCAATATCCATCGAACCGGCGTCAATATTAAATATCTCGCTCACGTCACGCGTAAGCCGTTTGACCATATAGCTAACGTCTAACTCGCCTCCTTCTTGCGCGAGTTTTAAAGCCCGTAAATTGCCATCATAAAAGGCCATATTGGTCAGATGGGCCCCTGAATCGTTAAAGCCTGGCAAGAGCGCCGGGTCCATAAGAAGTTCACGTGTTAATTTCGGATCACGATTGGCACTTGTCGTTGACCACACAAGATCAGTGTCAAACGCCCGTAGCATAGCCATAACAAAATCTGGTTCATCCTTAATGTCCGTAAAGCCGGCATTAAAAAGATCACGTTCAGTTAAGTCCTCAGATAGCTTATTGTTTATAACCCTCTCGAAAATAGTTTGAAAATCCAATCCTTCCCAAGATCTAATGGGGCACTTTTCAACCCACATATCAGATAATGTACGGTTAAAAGCATAATCTTCGCGGCGTAGCTTTCGTTTCAGTCGTGCCAGATTAAAACCCTTCTTTCCCGTCATCCACATTTTTCGAAACCGCTTCTGAAAGTCAGGATCATCAAGCAATGCTTTACGAGCGGATTTATCTTCGAGGTCAGTTTCTATCAGTTCACGCAATTCTTCAATCTCTTCGGACAAAGGATTGAACGGCCCATCCGACCATATTTTAAAGGGCGCCGCCAAGGCTTGCATGTAAAAGCGCCCATCGAGAAGTTTAGAGTTCAGCACCCGGGATAGGCGCGTTGCCAATTTCACAATCGTGCCATTACTGGCGATATCCAATGCGGCGACAACTGTCGTTCTCAAAGGTTTTTTGTGCAAACGTCCGCTGGTAAGTAAAAATGTCTGGATGACTTTGGGCGGACTATCTTTTGGCGGTGTCGCCTGCCAAACACGGTCATAATCCCGCAGCACAGATGTGAGCGCTTTGATTTCAGAAAATGGTGCAAATTGTGTCGGTATCTGTTTGCGCCGATTGGGGTCATTTGCCAGAAAATGAAATGGCAAGGCATCAGTGGAAAATCCGACATAGCCTTCATCCAAGCCTTTTTTAAGCAAGGCTTTCATCTTTTCAACTTCCGTCTTATTGGGATGGCGGTTAACACTTTCATCCAATCCCATCACCTCGATTCGCAACATGGAATGCGGGATCATTGGTACAATATTAGGCCCTAATTTTAGACCCTTCAAATGCTCAAGATAACTATCTGAGCTGTCCCAATAGACTTTATCTGCGACAGTTTTAAGAACATGCTTTGGCATATTTTCCACGCGGGCAAAACAGGACACAATTGGATCATCACCGTCTTTGCGTTGAGAACCAAAGGCAAGCCCCAAGGAGCAATTTGACATAACAACCGTCGTTGTACCGTGACGAAGTGATTCAGGTAGACCCGGCGCTATTTCGATCTCTAGGTCATAATGGGTATGCACATCGACAAGACCGGGCATAACCCAGCTATTATTCGCATCAACAAGCTTTTTGGCATTTTGACTATCAAGTCCCTCCCCACGCGCGACAATCTGCCCGTTTAACAAAGCTACATCCTGTATGAGCGGAGCTTCGCCCGTACCATCGAAGACCTTGCCGTTTTTAATTAAAATGTCCCATTGCATATATGTCTCCCACCTTGGGTTTGGCCTAGCTTACTGTGTAAATTAGGGATAGGCTAGCACTACCCGTAAATGAAGGGAATATATGCGATGTTAACCCCGACGGAATGGCAAGAAGCTGGCGATTTTATAAGGCTAGGCAAACACCGTATTTTTTACATCGATAATAAACCTACAAATCCCGGGCTTGCGGCCCTGCCCGTCATAATTCTTATTCACGGTTTTCCAACATCAAGTTGGGATTGGCATAAAATCTGGGATAGTTTAGGTGAACGATACCACCTGATTGCACTGGATATGTTAGGATTTGGGTTTTCAGATAAACCAAACCCCTACACCTATTCGATTAATGAGCAGGCCGATATTGTTGAAGCCCTCGTAGACGCGCTCTCACTTTCGAATTTTCACATCCTCGCGCATGACTATGGCGATACAGTTACCCAAGAAATTATCGCCCGTCACAATAGCGACAATGGACGGGGTAAACTCTTATCTGTCTGTTTTTTAAATGGCGGGCTTTTCCCGGAAACACATAAAGCCCTTCCCATTCAAAAACTATTGTTGAGCCCATTTGGCAAAATCATCAACGCCCTGACTACTAAACGACGATTTGATATTTCCATGTCCCGCGTATTTGGCCCTAAGACCAAGCCAAGCGCAGCAGAACTTTCACATTTCTGGGGGCTTATAAACCAGAATAAAGGCCGTCATATATTCCATAATCTGATTACATATATGACAGACCGCATAACACACAGGGAACGCTGGGTGGATGGCTTAAGGTCTGCTACCATGCCTATTAGCCTGATTAATGGTTCATACGATCCCGTTTCAGGTGCCCATATGATAGCGCATTATAAAAACATCATAGGCGAGCCTATTTTCCTAAAGGAATTCAAGCATATAGGGCACTATCCTCAAGTCGAAGCTCCGCAGGATATTGTTTTGGCTTATCTTGCATTTCTTGACGACATCCTAACATAAAAAAACCGCCTCAGCAAAGCTGAGGCGGTATAGGTCAATATGCCCCTTATACTTTAGAAATCATAACCAACGGTCACGCCGTAAGTCCGTGGCTGTCCAAAGACTTCAACCGGAAATGCAAAGGTCTCAAAAGGGAGCGCATCAATTGTATATTCATCATCTGTCAAGTTTTGCCCCCAAACAGCGACGCGAATATCATTGTCAAAGCGTAAACCCAATTGACCGCTTAGAAGGTCTTGACTGGTTAAACGCGTTCCATTTTCAGGAACCCGCAAAAGGTCGTCTTTATGGCTGAACGTCACATTACCGAATACTTCCGTACCCTCCCAGTCCCTATTATAATCAAGAGCGACGAGGAATTGATTTTCAGGTGTACCTTGAAGCTCGCCCCGCTCGCTAATCGCGCCAGTAACAGGATTCACGACATCATCTTGAGTGCCGTCAATAAATGTGTAGCTTCCGCGCAATGTAATTTCATCCGTTAATGCAAATAAAGCATCAGCTTCAAACCCATAGGTTTCTTGGTCCGCATTCACAACAGCACGTTGGGTAGCAATAAGCGGATTGGTAGAAACAGTTGTCTGAACATCGGTGAAGTCATAATAGAAGCCAGCCGCGTTCAAGCGCAACCGCCCATCTACGAATGTACCTTTAAAACCGGCTTCATAGGCGTCAATATCTTCACGACCGAAATTAAAGTCCTCCGCAAAAGTTTCGCCGGGCAAACGCAAGCCCACAGAAGCAGCATTAAAACCGCCAGCTCGGTAACTTTGCTTAAAGCTTGCATATAAAAGGAGATCGTCATTGAAATCATATTCAACAACAACAGACGGGTTAAGAACAGTATCATTGAAGGTACTAATGTTAGATTCAATCGGATTCCCCGCTAGATCTGTGGTATCAATAAAGAAAGGCGAAAAGCCCTGCCCAACACCATCTTTATCCTCAACTGACAATCTGAGGCCAGCTGTTAGCCTGAACTGATCATTGATATGGAATGTACCCTCTCCGTAAATCGCAAAAGCGTTTGTATCTATGTCCAATGTGTTTGATGCACTTTGGCGCGCCCCTGCCAGAGCAGGGATGATCGTAGGACCTAGAACATTATCAAGAAGGACTTGAGCTGTACCTGCTATTGCCGGGTCTGGATTGAAGGTTTGCCCAAATATCACACCTGCTGCTGGAATTGGTCCGCGAGCATCCGCCGGCAAAGTTTGTAAGCCAGGAAAACCCGGGGCAACATCTACTGTGTCCAGAAATCCGTTAATTGTTGGCAAAGGACTTCCCGCAAGTCCAGCATCAATTCCGAGTGTTACGAGCGGGCTAAAATTCGCCAAGACAAACAAATAATCATTCGCATTATTTGTATTCACAACCACAGGTCCAGTCCCTGTTTGTTCACTATAAAAGAACAAGCCTGTTGTTACATCGAGGCGGTCGTCAAGATAACTCCCATTGTAAGTCAGTTCTGCACTAAACTGGTCATGTTCGAGATTGGTTGAGCCGCCCGGAGGAGAAAGGAATAATCCAGCTTCTGGTGGCTCACCCGAAAATGCGACATTAAAGTCCGGACGTAATTGCCCGGGGAAAGCTTGTGAGAGCGGGTTTAGCGCCTGATTAAATCCAGCCGTAATCGCGTTCAATATTGCAGGATTTGCTTCTGGCAAAAGTGTTACAAAACGTGAGCTATCAGCTTCGCGGTAAGCAATCGTGGCTTTAAGTTCATGTCCATCAGCAGGACGCCATGTCGCCCCAGCTGTAACACCAACCGTGGTAAGGTCACCTTCTTCATTTTCAAAGGATGTCGTCGTTTCTTCCTGACGACCATCATTAAAGGGAGTAAGGGCTGCGGCGAAAGGCTGGGCCCCTTCACCAAAGGTTTGATAAAATAATGGCTGATTGTCCACTTGATTGAGGTCCGCCGCCAGATCAATTTCCAGCGTGTCTGAAAGATCAAGACCCAAGGCCGCTCTGAAACCATATTTTTTACCGCCGCCAAAATCAACGCCGGGTCCATTATTTTCAAGCCATCCACCTTGTTCAGAATAAATACCAGAGAGACGAAGAGCCGCCCACTCACTAATAGGTAAATTTATAGCACCCTTGACCTTATATTTGTCAAAATTACCAATTTCCCCCTCAACAGTTCCGGAAAATTCACTGGGGTCGGGACGTTGCGAAATCAGGTTTACAGCACCCGCCACACTATTTCGTCCGTAAAGTGTACCTTGCGGGCCTTTTAGAACTTCAACCCGTGCTAAATCAGGCAGATCGAGGGCCAAGCCTTGAGTTTTCCCAAGATAAACACCGTCTTGATAAATGGCCACGCGGCTATCTTGACCGACTTGCGGGTCAAGAATACCAATGCCCCGTATATTGACCTGAACACCGTTTACATCCGCTGAGTTAGGCGTGACGTTTACCCCCGGAGCAACGCGGCCAATATCTTCTAATCCTTCAATGCGATTGGTTTGTATTGATTCCAGATCAAACGCTGCGATGGCGATAGGCACATCTTGTAGATTTTGTTCTTTTTTCTGCGCAGTAACAACAATCTCATCCAGTGATTGCGCTTGAGCAGGCATGGAAATAGCCATGACAGAACTTGACAATGCTAATAAAGATAACGGCTTCCAGAAGGTTCCGGCCATAATTTTCTCCCCTCGATTAATCGAATTATGCTATTTTTACTGTCAAACAGTATGCCAGTTAAGAGGTTGACGCAATAATAGAGCGTATGAAAGACGCTTATTTTTGCGCATATTTAGCTATTTTTATTATAAATTGTCGTTTTTGCGTAGCATTGTTACATTTATGCTACGCATATCCATTTACCTGACGCTTAATGTAAATGTGGTATCGGCGGTGTCTGCAAAGCGGTTTTTGATGTCGGGGTAAGCCAGATAGGCGATGTCCATGCCATTTCATAGATAGTTTTTGCTTGATCATTCTCACAGGCCTCAGGTCGGATTTCTTTGGCAACAGCCTTACAAGCCAGAGCACTCCAACGCTCAGATGCCGTCTCGACAATACGGGCATAGTAATAGGTAGGAATGTCGGGATCATATGTTTCGTCCGTATAAACCTGACAAAGCTGCGTTTTGCCCTGCACTTGATTATCCAGTTCAATGACCCGGCTATGTTTTTCGCCGTCGGCACCCAGCCATCCTTTTATTATTTGCAATCGTTGCAAAGGATTAGAGAGCGGGTCTTGCTTGCCTTGTACGATAAAGCGCGGGGCAGATTTTAGAGCCGGCAATTTCGAGCCCATTGGCGTGCCGTCTTCATACGCTAATTCGAGCCAGTTTGAGCTTTCGCAAATATCAGCGTCGTATTTTCCTACAAAAAACCGGGGCTCAATGCGCGGCCCCGTCGTTCCAAAAGCCTCTCGGCGTTTCATACTATGAAAAAGAGCATCGCGGGAGTTCTCTACGGCGTATACGCCTGCCAGTCCGCCCGGATTGCTAACGAGTCGATTAAAGCGCCCGAGGTCTGCACTCCCCAATCGTCCCTCCAGATCAGTTTCATAAGCAATATGCCCAGCCCAATCGGCCTCATCCACCTGCCCAGCTGTTCCAATATGCGTATCGGAACTGCCGATGAAGCCAAATTCGTAAGGGTTAATTTGATGGGCACCTTCTTCGCGCAAACCTTCAAGTAAAGCTCCGCGTGCAAAATCGCGCGATGATAAGCAAAATCCTTTATATAGATTATGTTTCTTGTCAAAATAAGTCTCATCACATTCGGGACTATCCGTATCTTTGATAGACGGGATATAGCTATTAAGCCTAATAGCGCGTTCCTTTTGACCAAAGGCCCGTATCGCTTCCACATTACACAACTCGTCCACATCCCCCAAAATATCAGACGCACCGTTTAAACACTCAGAGGAGCCTTTGTGTTGAGTAATTTCTATTAGACGGTCATAAGCCCGCCTATAGGCCCTATAGGCTTGTTGATTATCGACAGAGAATCCTTGCAAGGCCCGCGGGTTAAAAGCATTGCCTCCGGAAATATTTGAATTATGGGGTATGGATAGGACATCACACTGTTCCAGACCCAAACGACACTCTTTTTCCAGCGCGGGCAACAAGGCATAGGCTTGAGGGTGGCTAATATGTGTTGGTACACTTTCAGGCACGTCAGAATTGCGGAAGATATTGTTCCGGTGCATATGCATACTGTTTGGTGAACTTGTGTATTCATAGCCAATGAAACTTGTAAACTTACAATCTGGAGAGCGGTCATAGGCTGTCTCGGCAGAGTTAATCACGCTTTGCCAGACAATTTTATCGGCAGCGGCGCAGTCACTCTCATTGTCTCCGCAAACCTCAGCATGTCGTTTCGGGGAAAGGCTGGCATTTACGCGCATAAAAACGCGCACCCCTGCTTCACCACCTGCTCGAAATTTTTCACAGGCTTTGCTTTCATGCCCTTTAAAAGCACCCTGCGTTCTGCATATATATCCTTCACCAAATGTTTCGGCATGATCCGTAACAGCTGCAAAATCTAACGGACGCGCCAATTTTAGTTGCCTCAGAGGTTCGCCGTAAGTGTTGAATAAAACAATCTCCTCACCCTTAGCAAAACGGTATACATCATCGGGAAAGCTCCGCGTGCCGTCAGGGAACGCATCGGCTGAGAGGGCCGTATGAATATGTAAATCACCCCAAAAGGCGCGTTTTTGCGGATATTGCATACGGCAAGGCTGGCGGTCTTCCGTATATTCAAAACTGGATTGATAGCCAAAGGCGTAATATTCTGACTTGGATTTTTCGGATGATGGTGGGACAAGAATGATAGACTTGTCTAACGGTCCGCGTGAAACATTAGAGAGAATTTTATAACCCAAAAAAAGAACAAGCAGCACAAGGGTTAAGAACAATAGACCTTTCTTCACCTTCCCGCCTTTCTTGTCAGAGAAGTCATATCTACATCAAGCTGTATTCTGGTTCATATTAAACAAGGTTTCAGCCCTTGCTTTCAACGCATACGCCGTATCATCAAAGGCTTGCTTCACCCAAGGTCCGGCAAAACGCATGACATGTATCCCATTAGGCCCGCGAAATTCATCTGTTGACCAATAACGGCATTTGTTTTTGTCAATGGTTTCCAAATATTGATCGCGGCGCGCTGGATAAGGCCAACCAGCATAATTTGGCAACGCCCATGACAGTTGTTTCTCTTTAACATTGGCGCAGACAAATTCACAATTTTCAAAAAACTCCGGACCTGCATTAACATAGCTTTTAAGCTTCATTTTTACGGGCGCACCCATTTCTAGAGTGGATTGGCATTCGACACAAAAGGGATTCCACTCAGGATAATTTTCCAAATCGGTCAAGACCTGCCACACGACAGACACAGGCGCCAATATCTCCACGACCTCAGAAACGACAATCGCGTCTTTATCAAGCGCCGTGAGCGGATCATTTTCATCAAACATATCTACCTTCTTTTCTGAATTTTAAGTTTCGGGGTTGGAAATTTTCGCGCACCGGTCCACCGCCACAACATCGTGCCACAATCATGGCCTGCACTATCAATCCAGTTTTTTCCAAAAGACTTTGAACTAACATTAATCGTCACACTACCGTCAGGATTATATTCGGCCAATCCATTATTCATATGAACACTATGATGGCGATAATCGAGGCTCTCCATCCACATATTATTGAGCTGAAAATTCCATCCCTCACACTCTGGAATTTCAGTTTTAATTTCCATAACTTCATCTGCCTCCAGTGACCACCAGCCATGTAGATAATGGATCATGGGGTCACCGCCCGCTTTTACAAACATTTGCTGATCCATTGGATTTAAACTGTTAAAATTTCGCGCTTTAAACGTCTCTGCCCAGTTTAGAAAAATAGACGACGTGCCTTTTATAAAGGCCGGCACAGAAGACAGGCCTTTGCCTAGTCTCTCTAAGGATAGAACCTCCGGTTTATCAGGGCCGTCCAGAGCCTGTATTTTAACTATGGCTGCTTCCTCTGCGTTTCTATTAAAAAAAGTCTGGCGTACTATCAATATAGAACTGTCATGACTAAGCGGTAGCCAATTTCCTTTGGGGGGTTTTTCACGGCTGACAATGATCTCAAAACGTCCGTCCGCCATAACATCCACCTCACGAATATCCAGCTCTCCAGTTGACGCCATAGACCCGTCAACGGCGTATCTATTTGCCTTCGTGCCGAAGGAAAGAATAGGTACTGTGCCGCGTTGACCGGAAATCAGATATGAAAAGCCGCCCGATATAGTCGCGTTTTGATAATAATTATCTGGATTATCTGCACCAATTTTCGCGGTCGCATGCGAGGCTTGGTAAAAGCTAGGAAATGCAGGATTTGCATTCTCCAAATGCATTTCAAGACCAATGCGCATGAGACGACTAAGATACCGAACGCCCTCAGCAGCATCAAGTTCGGAGCTTATAAGCCCCGACGTTAATACATCTTGCCCGGCAGCTTCGAGTTCGCCACAAAAATTCCTCCAAATGTCTGGCGCGGATTTCATTAACCCGGCGCCATATATTGCCCCCCATTTACGTCAAGTGTCGCGCCTGTGACGACCTTGGCATAATCGGAAACAAAATAGAGCACAGATTTAGCGCAATCTTCTTCAGGAGGAATAATACCGAGCGGAATACGCCCTGTGATCTCCTCAATTACCGCATCACGGTCCGCGCCTGCCGCAACCTGCGCGTCGATATAACCATAAACCGGCGCGCCGCCAATCCAACCCATTCTACAAGCATTTACGCGAATATTAAATCCGCCCAAATCCTTAGCCATATGTTTCGTCAACGCACCCAAAGCTCCTTTACTGGCAGCATAAGCCGCCTCACCCGGAAAAGGATTTACCGTTGCCAAAGTCGAAACATTGACAATAGCGCCGCCACCGCCCTCTTTCATATAGGGAATGACCGCTTGGCTCATACGGAGCGCGCCCGTGCAATTTACGTCATATATCTCCGCCCATTCCGCTGGATCTGCTTTATCCGTTGTAGCCCAAGATCCATGCAAATAGGCACTATTTACCAGGCCGTCTACCGAACCAAATCTATCAAAAACCGTCTTGGCGAGCGTTTCACAATTATCACTTTTGGTAATATCTGTCGCAACAGCAACAGCGTTACCGCCCGCCGCTTCTATGTCTTTTACAACGCCATCCAAATAATTTTTATTTCTTGCACCAAGGCCAACTTTCGCGCCTTCACGCGCCGCAATCTTTGCCATTGACTGCCCCATGCCCGGCCCCACACCGCTAATTATAACCGTTTTACCTTCGAGCAACATGCATAAAATATAGCACGAAAAACTCTGCCAATAACAGAAGAAATTATAAATTTTGGAGTGAGTGCGTAAATTAAGAAGGCTTTATTTACGCACTCGAATTTAGAGGCTTAACCAAGGTAGTTAGACATCTAAAAGGCTTTCTGCCATCCGATAGTGAACATTGAATCCGTTTCAAGCTGAGGCCCATTCAAATCACGATATAAAGGCAGGCCAAATTCAAAGGCCAATCGATGACCCTTGAGCATGCCTTTTGAGGCCGCCAAATTTATACCGCTCAGAATTTCCACCGTATCACCACCCTGATTGTCAGGGTCGGCTGTTTGCACGGGCGCAACAATCAAGGCATCCTGCCCACGGATACGACCTTGCGAGCGCCCTTTAATGCGACCGGAGAAAGATATCCAAGGCTGAGCTTCATAAGAAAGCCATGTCGTGGCTTCATATATGTCACCAAAACTATAGTCGGCACTATTGCGTTCCAGACGGATATTCGCATTGGCCTGCCCCCCATAACTAAACTTCCCATGTCGATTGAAAGCTGTAAAAGACGGCTTGAAATCAAAAGTTCCAGACCCAATTTGCATCGGATAAGGCAGTCTTGGCGAAGGCGTGGCGCCTGTGGGGGTTAATATCTGGTCCTCCTTCGTGATCGACCCTGTGGGCAATGACAAAGCCAATCCAACATTGATTTGCTTATGGGCTTTTTGCCCATCATCAAGGCCTATAATCGCACCAATAGTCGTATCGCCAAAACCGGATGAACGCGTTGTAAACTCGCCCAAGACATTTGTCCCCATAGCCCCTTGAAAGGTGACATGGTCCATTTCTTTCTCAACATAGCTTGCCATGCCGACCAATGTTATACGATCTGTAAGCCCGTACATCATGCCCGCCATATGCATTTGCATTGTCATATTGGTAGGCACAACCCTTAGGGTCGGCGGTTGTCCGGGGGTTCCGGAAAACGGATTGGACACTTGAGTTGCCGTTTCCTCGGGCGTAATTGAATCGGTTCCAATACGGCTCCCATCCATATTCATATTCATGTACCGAAAGGACAGCATCACTTCGCCCTTTTTATGACGATGATCTGCCATCACGCCTATGGGCGCATGGTCGGTTGCATATGTAACATTTCCACCGTCATTTTCATGCGCAAAGGCGGAAAAGTCCATAAGCAGGCTGGTCGCGAGCACGCTCGCGGATAGATATTTTTTTAACATTATTTTACTCTGTACTAAGATTTCCGATTAACCAGAGGGCTACCGGGTTTGTTCTACGAAAACGAAAAGTCCCGTTTTAATCGAGACTTAGACAGAGAGTGGAGGAGGGGCGCGTGACCCAAGCGGCGGACCATTTGAAAAATAGAAAAAACCGCAAGACAAGATAGGTCTGTAATAAGTATCTACGGCAATAATCGATGTGGTTTTGTGATAACGATTTTCCAGATCAATTGCGAAGGTCAGTAGACATTCCTCGCAGTGGTCTGTTTGAGAGGGCGCATCCTCTACGTCGAGATTTAGCAGGGCGCTTATCTGCTTGACTGCCTTTTCAGCATCAGGAGATAGGGAGCCTGTTGGCGCACAGAAAAACTGACTGGCCTTATCCTGATATACGATCTGTGAAAAGGCAGGTAGCAATAAAGCGATAGCCAAAAGCCCGCTTACAAATATGCGATGAATCTCCCTTAACATAGAAAGCCATAAAGCACAGTTGGAACAGAATTTATATCTTTATTTTCGCAAAAATTGAATTGATTTTTCTTATAGCTTTGCGGCACAATTAAACTGGCGGCATTATGCGCCAAAGGAGTTCTATGACGGTCAAGACCAAAGATGCCCTACTCGCAACGGCACGCCAAGAAACCGGACTAAATGATTTTGGTGATCTTTGGTTTTCCGAGCATATCGATGTCCTGATTGAAAGCTTAAACAGCCAAGCCCGCCTCAGTGAAGCAGGCATTTACGGGGCGCAGACAATGATTGTCTCATCACTGGTTAAACGGCTCAAACATATAGAGCTGATAAAAAACCATCCGGAAATTTTAGATGAAACATTATCAGTCAAAGCCGTTCTTTCGGGCCTGCCCAGAACCGGCAGCACCATGTTTCACCGTATGCTGGCCTCCGCACCAGAACTGAACTCACTTAAATGGTATGAGGCGCAAAATTATGTGCCTTTAGGCGATGAAAGCCCGCACGACCCAAAGCCCCGTATTGAAGCCGCCAAGGCCATATTGAATTATATGCTGGAAGCTATCCCGGACCTCATGTCTATCCACCCCATGAGTATTGAACAGCCCGATGAAGAGGTTATAATTTTAGGACAGCTTTTCTCCAGTTCTATGATCGAGAGCACCTATTTCGTGCCCGATTATGCACAATGGCTAAGCCGTCAAAATCCACGTCCGGCTTATGAAGACCTCATAAATATCCTAAAGTCCTTACAATGGCAGGACAAAAGCCGGGCTGCGAAGAACTGGGTGCTAAAAACACCGGGACATCTTATGGCTATGCAGACCGTGCTGGATGTTTTTCCTGACGCGAAAATCGTCATGACACACCGTGATCCGGTAAAAACCGTCCCTTCATATTGTTCTATGATGGAAAGTCTCTACAGACTGGGTAGTCAGAAAATCACCAATCCCATGATAGGTGCCTTTTGGAATAAAAGGCTTTTAGACTGGCTTGATAGCTATATGCGCGCCAGAGAAAGTGCTGACCCAAATCGATTTATTGATGTAAATTATCAAGACCTCCTGGGAGCTCCGGTCCCGCAAGCGCTTAATGTGTTAGAAAAAATTGGTATAAAACAAGACGCTAAAATCAAGGCAGGGATGGGAGACTGGATTGAAGCCAATAAACGCGAACATCGAGCACCGCATAAATATGATATATCACATTTCGGTTTAACGGCGGCGCAAATCACCTCTCGGTATTCAAACTATATTTCTTTTATTCAAGCACTGTGAGACATGCTTTATGACAGAGTCTATATTTCCAAAAGGTGCGGTACTTATTTTTGGTGCAACAGGCGGAGTTGGTAAAATTGTCGCCACTGAATTTGCCCGCGCTGGCTGCGACATTGCGCTTATCTGGCATTCAAAGGAAAAGGAAGCCAAAGCTTTAAGTCAGGAAATTGAAAAACTGGGTTGTACTGTTAGCCGGCACAAATGCGATGTCACGGATTTCGAAAGCCTTAGCAAGGCAATAAGCGACGCCGTCACCCATCACAACCGGATACATACTATGGTCTGGGGTGCTGGCCCCTTGGCCGAACAAGTCCTCATCGCCGATTCCACGCGTGAACAATGGCACAAGGCTATAAATGTTGAAGTCAATGGGTTTTACGATGCGACAACAACCCTTATCCCTCATATGCGCGAACAAGGAGGTGGTTCATTCGTCCATCTTGGATCTGCCGGTGACACAGCCTTTCCACCTAAGGACGTTTTATCCGTCTCGCCAAAAGCTGCGAATGAAAGCCTGATAAAAGGCATAGCGCGTGAAGAAGGCGTGCATAACATCCGCGCCAATAGTGTTCTCCTCGGTGTGATCGAGGCGGGTATGTTTTTAGAGCTAACAAAGCAAGGTGTATTTGACGAAAACTGGGTCAGGGAAGTGCAAAAAAATCTCGCCCTCAAGCGCTGGGGGCAGCCTGAGGAAATCGCCCAAGCCGCTATATTTTTAGCCTCGAATAAAGCAGGATATATAACAGGTCAGCAAATATCCGTTTCCGGTGGCTACGGACTATAATCAATTTGACCTATCCACATTGGCTATGAGGGTAAACCCTCTGGTGCGCCCGGCAAAACGGGTTGGAAATACCCCGCACTCCAACCGCCATCTACAGCCAATTCAGCGCCTGTTATATAACTTGCAGCGTCACTTATAAGAAACATGGACGCATTGGCGATTTCATTGGGCTGGCCAATGCGTTGCAACGGCGTGCGTCTAAACGCCATGTTTAACTGTTCCGCTGGAAGGCCTCGGGCGTTCCCCATGGGCGTATCCACGCCCCCCGGATGCACGGAATTAACACGGATGCCAGACGTTCCCAACTCATAAGCCAGTGATTTTGTCAGCCCGCGCAGCGCCCATTTACTAGCTGTATAAAGGGTAAGCCCATTGCAACCCCGCAAGCCGTCAACCGAACTTATATTGACAATAGAACCCTGCCCCGCAGCCTTCATATGCGGCGCAACATGTTTAATTCCCAACATAGGCCCGACTGTGTTTACGCCCAATATACGAGTCGCATCCTCAGGATTAAACTGTTCGATTGGTGTGAAATGTACAAGGCCGGCATTATTAACCAAACCATCGATACGGCCATAAGTCTCGACTGTTGCCTTTACAAATTGCGCCCAATTATCGTCCGAAGACACATCTAGTTTTCGAAAAAAACATTCCTTTCCAAGATCAGCCGCAACGGTTTGACCTACATCTTCCATGACATCGCCCAAGGCCAATTTAGCGCCTTGGCTTGCAAACAGACGCGCTGTTGCTTCTCCCATACCGCGGGCAGCCCCCGTTATAATGACAACTTTATTTTTTAATTGTGCCATGTTGTCCCTTTATTAAATTCGTCGCATCCAGCTTCATTACATGGCAATTCGCGGATCATTCTCATCCAGTCCGACATAAAATTGCCGGAAATATTTACGCCATGCCAGTATGGGGCCGTCCCCGTCACACAATAAGGGTTTAGGACGATATTTTTTGTTATCCCATACAATCAAATCAACAGATTCAAAACCAGCTGAGTCTTCGCCTTCTGCCTCCCCAATAGAATGCACATATAGATGGTGAGCAACTTTAGCGTCCTCAGAACCCTCGGGATATTTCTTCCATGTAAACATCATGCGCACACGCGAGAGTTCCTCATCGACAGGTGTTGGCATTGCAAACATCAACATTTTTACATCCCCTTTTGCATGCCAGTTTGGCGCCAGTCCCGGCCCGTGGCTCTCACCAATAATATAGCCGTTCATAATATCGTAATGCCAAATATGTCGATCAGCCCGGGCGTCTACGTCTGGAATAATCGGCGCGCCATGAAGAAATTTCAAGTGAGGTGTATCGACAGAATTTTCACCCATTTCCTGAATACATGTACCAATATCCCAAGAGTGAAACTTGGTTTCGACATGAGCGTCCGGACTTTCAAACTCTTCATAATCCGGAATTTCCCATTTCGGTTCTTCTCCCTCCGGGTGATACCATGCCCAGATAGCCCCGTATTTTTCGATAACAGGCAAGGCCTGCAAAACAGGTTTCTTACGACATACACCCGGCATAACCTTTCCATAAGGAATTTTTTTACACCAACCTTCCGTGTCGAACTCCCAATGGTGGAAAGGACAACGAATATTTCCACCTTGAATTGTTCCGCCATGGCCAAGATGGGCACCAAGATGGGGGCAATACGGATCTGTCATACCGACTTTGCCGTCCTCACCCCGGAACATCACCCATTCTTTACCAAAGACCTTCTCGGTCTTGATTTCTCCCTTGGCTATTTCATGCGAAAAATGGACACAATACCATCCGTATGGGATGGGGAAAGGACAACGATCGAGCTCATCGCCTGTTTGTATGTGGTCAGGATTTACCGGTGCATTCATATCACTCTCCTTCTAATATTTCGGGTTTTAGCGCCTTTTCCGGATGACGCTCTCCATTGACATTAATTTTGAAACTTACGGCCGGACCGGGCGTCGGAAAAGATTTTGTCTTAAGTTCATAATTCGGACTTATCAAAGACAAATCCATCCTATGGAAAACACGGGAAATAATTACACCCATAAGCACTTCCGCTAGATTTTGTCCCAAACATGTGTGCGGGCCGCGACCAAAGGGTGCGTAAGCCCCCGGCTTCATATGCTCCTTGCGATCATCATTATAGCGCTCAGGATCATATTGTTTAGGTTGAGGAAAGTATTCCTCTAAATAATGGGGCACTGATGTTCCGATTAAAATCATTTCGTCTTTCGGGATGATATGGCCTTCAAACTCAATGTCATGATTGGTTGTTCGCATTTGCGCCACGGCAACGGGCCATAAGCGCATTGCTTCTTTCAGACATCCCTGAATATAGGTCAGCCCGCGAATATCTGCTTCTGTAATAGTATCTTTTTTATATAATGCATCCGCCTCGGCTTGCACTTTTTCTAAGACGCCGGGTGTTTTCAAAATACCGTAGGTCGCGCCAGCAACAGTATTCGCCACTGTATCCAGCCCCGCCACGTAAGGCCCCGTAAGCAGGAGTGCCAGATCGCGTTTTTGGACAAATTCAGGATCATCAATATGGGCGCGCATAATGTCGCCTAATAAATTTTTGGGCAGGGTTCCTGAATCAGCATATTCGGTAAATTGCCTGACCATTTTTTCGCCAAGCTCATCCACGCGGTTTGCTGCCTTTTTAAATCTTTTCGATTTCAAGAAAAATTTAGGTTGAACACGGGCAACCAAAACATTGAGTAGAAACAAAATATTTGTGCGTATATCTTTTACATATTCAAGCGGCGCTTCCCCGCTCATTAATTCCCCAATGATTTGAACAATCATAAACTGATAGGCCTCAAGTACCGGTATTGACGTGCCAACGTCCCAGTCCCGCTTTAATGACGCATCTGTGAAATGGATCAGACGGTGATATTGACCTGCTGCCGCCTCGCGTGAAAATCCTGCCCGCATGATCTGGCGTAGCCGTCGATGATCCTCACCATCAATCTGTGTCAAGGATTTCGATGCTCCGAAATGATTGACGAAATCATCCCAGAATTCTTTGGAGCGCAAGCCCTCTCGTCCAGCACGCGTTGACATAAACTTCGCAGCTTCGGTCCCCGCAATAACATATTGCGTGCGCCCGAACACTTTTACCTTATACACTGGCCCGTATTCCTTGTAGCAGCGTACAAAAAAGGCTGCCGGATCTTTCGCCATTTCCAGTGTATTTCCAATAAATGGTATTTTCGCTGCACTCGGTGCCGCATTATTTAACGGCTTTTCATCGATGGTCGCTACCACAACACTCTCTCCTAAGTCTTAGCCATCTCAGCCCGAAACGTATGAAATATACACTCGAGCATCATATAAAATTTCTCATCCGGCTCATATGTCAGAACTGAAAAACCCTCTGCTACATGTGGATATTTGCCCGCACCATGAGGTTCAAACAAACGTTCAGCAAACTCGCCGATGGTCTCATCACGTAATGCAAGATCCTGATAACGCACACGTTCTATCGCACCGACGGACCCCACCATGGCCATCAAGTGATATAATTTCATACCGTCTTTTGACGAAAAGCCTCGTGATTTCATTGAGGCTACAAAGCGTTCTGAAAGCTCGAAATGCACCTCAAAACCATATTCCGTGATTTGCATATTATGAATAAAAGACGGGTTTTCAGACAAAATCATCCGCGTGGTCTGTGCATATTCCCGAGCTAGGTCTTCCCAGGGTTGTCCTGTATCAATCGGATATTGGAAACGAGTCAAAGACAGAGAGTGTACGGCCGCAGCTCTTAACAGCTCGCGCCTATTCTTGAAATATTGATAGAGAGTAGCCGTGCCGACATTTAAAGCATTTGCCAGACGGGTCATTGTAAGGTCCTCAAGACCCATATCAACAGCCATGTCTAAAATGTCTGTTTCGGTGAGAAGGCGTTTACGTCCCCGAGTTTCCGTTTTGGTTGAAGCCATTGACTATACATACCCAAAATTTTATTTCCGAATGTGTTTCGGATATTTACATGAGTTTTCAAAAAGTCAACAAAAAATCCATTCAGAAAATGCGAATAACTATACCAAAACGGTGATTTTCTGATTGACTCATTTGCATAACCATTATTTTATGAAACTGTTTCGAAAATAATAAGGCGTTAGCATGCAAGATGGACAAACTAGCAAAACCGCTCAATTTGTCTCTATCTTGAGAGCGCATCATTTTCTAACAGCGCCCTCGCCTAAAATCCTAAATGATAGTTTTGCACTTGACCTATGCGGACTAAGCGATGCTGGCGCGGTAGAACAATATATCGAAGGCATGGTACAGGCCTTTAGCGCATTTGCCGACCCGCAAGCGGCAGCTACATTTGTCAAACGTATTGAATGGTCGGTCTGTATGCGGTCTGCCTTGGTAGAACGGGCTTTATCCCGGGCAGAGGAAACGGGCACCCGACAAGTTATCCTACTGGGTGCCGGGCTTGATACTACCGCCATGCGATGGGGGGGCTTAAAACCCGATATAGAATTTATCGAACTTGATCACCCTGATACACAAGCCCATAAAATCTCTAAACTTAAAGAAAAAAACATAGCCATTCCCGACAACCTTCGGTTTGTGACCTTTAATTTCACAGATCATACACTGGGAGAAGCCTTAAGAAAGGGCGGTGTGGATTTCAATGCGCCCAGCCTATTACCGTGGCTCGGCGTTCAAATGTATTTGCCTGACGAAACGGTAAAAGCCACTTTTAGCGAATTGAGCCTTTTTACAAAAGGCAGTGAACTCATCATGGATTTCGCAATGCCCGATAAAGAACATAATGACCAAATTATTCCTGATTCAGTCGAGCAATTATCAAAACTTGTTGCAAATATGGGGGAACCTTTTCTAAGTCGCTACACCCAAGCCCAACTTTCCGAACGCCTAACGAATGCGGGGTTTTCGAAGGTACATTTTTATAAAACCCCTGAACTTATCGAGACAATTTTGTTAGGCGACAATACGAATTATGAAATGCCGCATGATGCTTGCTTTCTTCTTTCGGCTATAATTTAGACCAATCAGACTTGACAGACAGGATCTAATTTTATTTATTTCAGAAAAGGTTTCGAAAAAAAACTATAATTTTAAAAATATTCGGGAGAGACTATTATGGCTCAAGAAAAAACAGCTTTCATCACCGGAGCCGCAATGGGTATGGGCGCTCTGAAAGCCCGCACGCTTGCACAAAAGGGCTGGACCGTCTTTGCAGGGGTATTACCTGGCGCGGATAGTTCGGAATTAGGTGAGCATGAAAACATAACCTCTGTTAATCAAGATGTCACATCCGATGCCTCTGTCAAAGCGAGTGCCAAAACTGTGAGAGCGGTGCTGGGTGAACGACCTTTAGGCTTACTAATCAATAATGCTGGTATCGCCAATCAAGGTATAGGCGTGATTGAAGGCGCTAATCTTGAGAAAGCGCGGATTGCCTTTGAGGTCAATACATGGGGCACATGGCGCGTGGTGCAAGCTTTTCTGCCCATGATCAGACAAGGCGCACCGCACTCCCGTATAATTAATTTTGCTTCCGGTGCTGTTAAAGCCAATCCGGCCTGCTCTGGTGCCTATAACATGTCAAAGCATGCCGTTGTTGGCTTGACACGAACTTTACGCTATGAACTGGCCCCCTTTGGCATACAGGTCACAGCCGTTGAACCGGGCGCGGTAAAAACACATATGACTGCGAACTCCAGAGACACTACGCAAAATATCTGGAAAGAAGTCTCACAAGAGATGAACGATATTTACGGCCCGCACTTGAAACACACCACAACGGAACTTATGCCTCAGCAAATCGAGGCCGGAAACGAACCTCAAATCGTCGTCGATCAGGTGCTAGGATTGCTGGAGAAGAAAAAATGGAAACCGGCTTATATGGTCGGCAATGACGTTAAAGCCCTCGGACCCTTACATAAAATATTACCTGAGCGCATGTTTGAAAACATGATCATGAAAGCAACAAAAATACCACAATATAAAGGCTAATTATGTCAGCTATTGCGACAGGATTTCAAAAACTTCAATCGTCCACTCTAAGGCTAAGAAACAGTAGCGCTCATGAGCGGTCTGAAAAAATAAAAGCTATATGGACTCACACGCTTGCTCGAAAAGATGATCTCTTTAAAGC
>CAZHPV010000046.1:0-20943 GCA_964534845.1 uncultured Caulobacterales bacterium | reverse complement strand
CAGACAGACATCATAGAGTCTGTGCGCAGCATCATGTCTGATGTAAAAGCCCACGGGGACGCGGCTGTTCTGGATTACACGGCCCGCTTTGACGGCGCCTCGCTTACATCCCTCAAAGTTCCAAATAGTGATCTGAAGGCGGCTTGGGACGCCCTACCCGACGCAGACAAAGACGCCCTAAAAAGCGCACATAAAAACATTCAGACCTTTCACACCGCCCAACTCCCGCCGGATATTGAAGTCGAAACCATGCCGGGCGTTATATGTCGCCGCGAATCCCGCGCTATAGATATTGCAGGCTTATATGTACCCGGCGGCACCGCCCCGCTCGTCTCCACGCTCTTAATGCTGGCTGCGCCCGCAAGGGTCGCCGGCGTGCAACGCAGAATTATCGCTACACCGCCCGGCAAGGATGGCAAAATCAATCAAGCTATTTTAGCGGCGGCCTATCACTGCCAAGTCACGGACGTTTTTGCTTGTGGGGGGGCACAAGCCATCGCCGCTATGACATATGGAACCGAAACTATACCGGCTTGTGATAAAATTTTCGGACCCGGCAATGCTTATGTCGCGGCGGCAAAATCCTTGGCGGCTCAGATTGGCGGCGGACCAGCTATTGATATGCCCGCCGGGCCATCTGAAGCCATGGTCGTGGCCGACGCAAAGGCCAATCCTGTCTTTGTTGCAGCCGACCTCTTGGCGCAAGCCGAGCATGACACACTCGCCCAAGTGATCTGTGTATGCGACAATACCGACATAGCCAAAGCCGTTACCCGAGAAGTAGAGAGCCAGCTCTTCTCCCTGCCAAGAGCAAAGATTGCAGACAAGGCTCTGGAAAACGCCCGCATTATAATTGCGAATGACCGCTCCGATATTGCCGACATTGTCAATAAATATGCTCCGGAGCACTTAATCCTGCAAATCGACCAACCTAGAAAATTTGTGCCCGCCATTCGTAATGCCGGCTCTATATTTCTAGGACAATGGACCCCTGAGAGCGTCGGAGATTATGCCAGCGGTACCAACCACACCTTACCCACATTCGGGGCTGCGCGCGCCTATTCAGGCATTACAATTGAAAGCTTTATGAAATTTATAAGTGTTCAAGAACTCACCCGTTCAGGGCTTGAAAATATCGGTCCTGTCGTTGAAACACTTGCGACACTTGAAGGTCTAGAGGCCCATAGGCGTTCTGTCAGTCTGCGGCTGGAAACCCGCCCGTCGAATAAAGCTCCAAATAACCATAAAGAAAGCGCCACGTCATGAGCAAATGGCCTTTAAATATCGCGAGACCGTCTATCGTCCGCTTTAGCAGCTATAGCGCACGGGGTGGGGCAACCCATGCTCTACATCTGGACGCTAATGAAAGTCCGTGGGCCCCGCCGCCAGCCGATAAAAGCGTCAAGGATTACAACCGTTATCCCGCCCAGCAACCCGCTGGCCTTCGAAACCGTTTGGCCAGTCTTTATGGTGTTGCCCCTGAAACACTCATGATGGGTCGCGGCGCAGACGAGGCCATAGAGGTTTTACTTAGAACCTTTTGCGAAGCCGGACAGGACAGTATTTTAATTTGCCCGCCTACTTTTGGTTATTTCAAAACAGCCGCCGAAATTCAGGGTGCGGGGGTCATTGAAGTTCCGTTGCTTACAGATTTCACGGCCAAAAAGACCTCGCGCTCAAAAGCCGTTTGGGATTTGGCGGCGATAGAGAAAACCATCAAGGCCAAGACCCCGAAAATCGTTTTTCTCTGTTCACCTAATAATCCAACCGGGGATAGCTTATCCGCAAAAAACGTTGCGAAACTATGCAAGGCTTTCCCAGAAACCCTTATTGTGGTGGATGAAGCCTATATCGAGTTTTCAGACGCAGCCAGCCTTATAGCCATGCGCCCAACATATCGTAATCTGGTTATCACCCGCACGCTGAGTAAGGTATACGGATTAGCGGGCGTCCGCATGGGTGTCTGTATTGCTGATGCTGACATTATCGACCTCATGCTTAAGGTCTTGCCGCCCTACCCTGTTCCAAGGCCAGTTGAACAGGCTGTTTTACGGGCGCTTGCCCCGGCTGTTATGCCAATACATGAGGCGCGTCTAAAGGTTTGGAAATCGGAGCGCGAGCGTGTGGCTCACGCTTTACAGTCCTCTGAATTTGTCGAGCGCATTTACCCGTCAGATGCCAATTTTCTGCTACTGCGCATCAAGGACACGGCCGAGCTTTTTGCAGCCTTGGGGAAAGCTAACATAAAAATCCGTGATTTCCGTAATAAAATACCCGGACATGTCAGATTGACTATTTCTAATCCTGGGGAAAACAATCTCGCGCTTGAGGCATTTAAGGTTGCACCCGCTATCTCATCCCCCGCGGGTGTAGATAGCTTGGATAGTCCCGCCGCCAGCGAAGACCGTATTGGCGAAGTCTTTCGGAAAACCAATGAAACCGATATCGCTATTCGGGTTAACCTTGACGATCCTAATTTGGTAAAGGTTGAAACAGGGCTAGGCTTTTTTGATCACATGTTAGAGCAGATTGCCAAACATGGCGGCATGGGTCTGACCTTGAGCTGTGAAGGTGATTTGGAAATTGATCCGCACCACACAGTCGAAGATACCGCCTTGGCTTTCGGGACAGCTTTAAAACAGGCCTTGGGCAATAAGGCCGGTATTGGGCGTTACGGATTTATCATGCCGATGGACGAAACACAGGCTCGCGTGGCAGTCGATTTATCTGGCCGACCGGCGGCGGTGTTTAAAGGGGAATTCCCAACCGACCATGTCGGGGAGTTTCCTGTCGAAATGTGTCCGCACTTCTTCCAAAGTCTGGCACAAACCCTAGGGGCTGCGATCCACATTGATGTTGAAGGTGAAAACAGCCATCACATTATTGAAGCCTGCTTTAAGGGTGTGGGCCGCGCCCTGCGACCTGCTCTTGCGCGTATTGGCGGCGACATTCCGTCTACTAAAGGTGTTTTATAGGCATGTCCTTGATCATTGTGGATACAGGCGTGGCTAATCTCGCCTCGGTGGATTTTGCCTTTCAACGCTTAGGGTGTCAGGCCGTCATTACGGATGAACCAGACATTATAAAAGCCGCTCAGCGCGTCATTATACCGGGTGTCGGGGCCGCACCTTTTGCGATGAAAAAAATAAATGCCAAGGGCTTAACGCCTGTCTTGCAAAGCCTGACACAGCCGGTTTTAGGTATATGTCTGGGCATGCAACTCATATTTGAAACCCTTAATGAAGGCCCGTCCCCAGTCAATGGGCTCGGGCTAATTCCCGGTGCAATCAACGCACTGGATACTGGCACTTTGCCAACACCGCATATGGGATGGAACCAACTTGATATCATACAGCCTGACCCCTTGCTCGACGGGGTCCGGACAAAAGACCATGCCTATTTTGTACATTCTTT
Source organism: uncultured Caulobacterales bacterium (assembly GCA_964534845.1). Taxonomy (GTDB): domain Bacteria; phylum Pseudomonadota; class Alphaproteobacteria; order Caulobacterales; family Maricaulaceae; genus CALCKU01. Next base: position 17,529 of record CAZHPV010000046.1, on the reverse strand, counting down.
TGCGGCACAAATAAGCCCATACACATTGGCAAAGACGCGTTACGGCTCAGATTTTTCGGCAGTCGTGAAACACAAAAATGTCTATGGATGTCAGTTTCACCCCGAACGCAGCTCAAAGACAGGCGCCCGCATCCTAGAGAATTTCTTAAAGGTTAAATCATGATATTTCCGGCTATTGATCTGATGGATGGCGGCTGCGTACGCCTTCTAAAGGGCGATTTCAACCAACGCACAAATTACGACATCTCGCCCGTAGATATGGCGCGTGAGTTCGCGAAAATGGGCGCAAAGTGGATGCATGTCGTTGACCTTGACGGAGCAAAAAACGAAGTCAATGGTCAAGCCGATCTGATCATTGATATTGCACAAAATAGCGGATTGAAAATACAAACGGGCGGCGGCCTGCGCGATCTCTCCCAAATCCAATACCTGCTTAAAGGCGGGGTTGAACGCGTTGTGATAGGGTCCTTAGCTGTGACCAATCCGCAAATGGTCAAATTCTGGATTGAGGAACTGGGCCCAAAACACATTGTAGTGGCCCTTGATGTGAATATAGGCTCGGACGGAGAGCCCTATCCCGCCACGCGCGGATGGACAGAAACTGGCCATAAATCGCTCTGGGCGGTATTGGAGGATTATGCCGGGTCCGGCCTCGCCACCATACTTGTGACAGATATTGAGAAAGACGGTGTTCTGGGTGGTTCCAATATAAAGCTTTATGAGCAAATCGGAAAACGCTTCCCTGAACTCGATCTTATCACCTCCGGCGGAGTGGGAAGTCTTAAGGATGTAAAGGCCTTAAAGGCTATTGAGCCTTACGGCATTATCATCGGCAAAGCGCTTTACGAAAATAAATTCACGCTTTCTGAGGCTATCGCATGCTAGCCCGGCGTATTATACCGTGTCTGGATGTACGGGACGGGCGTGTTGTCAAAGGTGTCCAGTTTCGCAATCATGAAGACGTTGGAGATATTATTGATTTAGCATTGCGCTACCGTGATGAAGGCGCCGACGAGTTGGTCTTTTATGACATTACCGCCTCCGTTGATGACCGCACGGTCAGCCCGGACTGGGTCGGGGCTGTCTCCAAAGTGTTAGATATTCCCTTCTGCGTGGCAGGCGGCATTAAAACAATAGAGGCCGCTGGGGCGAGACTGGCGGCTGGTGCCGATAAAATCAGTATTAATTCACCTGCCCTCACTAATCCCTCCTTGATCAATGCGCTTAGCGCCGCCTTCGGACGTCAGTGTATTGTTGTGGGTATAGATACATTTGAGGAAAATGGTCGTTACCGCGTAAAATCCCACACGGGTGATCCGGATAAAACCCGCGAAACAGGTCGCGCGACATTGGACTGGATAAAAGAGGTTGTGACACGCGGGGCGGGAGAGATTGTGCTAAATTGTATGAACCAAGACGGGGTTAGACAAGGCTATGACATTGACCAGCTAAAAGCTGCGCGTGAGGTTTGCAGCGTACCCCTTATAGCTTCGGGCGGTGCGGGTGCCGTTGAGCATTTCAAAGACGTATTTGAGCAAGCCCGCGTTGACGGCGCTTTAGCAGCCAGTGTTTTTCACAAGGCCGTTATCGCGATCCCCGACCTAAAATCCGACCTTATTCAATCTGGAATAGAGATAAGACGATGACTTTAAATATTGACTTAATTGACTTTGAAAAGGGCGGCGGCCTCGTGCCTGCCATCATACAAGACGACCGAACAGAGCAAGTTTTAATGCTGGGCTATATGAATGCCGAGGCCATCAAGAAAACCTTGGACACCGGGCGCGTCACATTTTACAGCCGCACACGCCAGACGCTTTGGACAAAGGGGGAAACCAGCGGGCACTACCTTACTCTGAGCGCCGTTTCAATGGATTGCGACAATGACACGCTTTTGATAAAAGCGCGTCCGGTCGGGCCGACATGTCACACGGGAACGCAAAGCTGTTTCGGGGATGATATCCCCCAAGGCCTCGGATTTTTATCCTATCTGGAAAGCCTGATCTCTGATCGAAAATCCTCTGATAGCGAAACATCATATACAGCAAAATTGCTCAACGGCCCGCTAAGGCGCACTGCCCAGAAGGTCGGAGAAGAAGGCGTTGAGACGGCGCTAGCTGCCGTGAGCGAAACAGATGATAAGCTTATCTCTGAAGCGGCTGATCTTACCTATCATCTCTTGGTTCTACTCGCCCAGAAAGATATCGCCTTTGCGGATGTCATTGCCGAGCTTAAATCCCGTCACCAGTAATATCGGTATGCTCAGACCTTAAAGACGCGCCATAAAGTCGACAATGATTTCAGAGAGTTCTTGATGCGCGTCCTCTTGGAGAAAGTGACCACCGCCTTTGATGATGGTATGGGGTTGCCCGGCGCAACCGGCGACGATTTTCTGAAACACCCTATCCCCGCCTTTTGTCACCGGGTCCTGATCCGAGAAGGCCGTTAGAAAAGGCTTGCTAAATTTTGATAGCACTTTCCAGGCTTTGACATTATCGGCCGCCCCTTCCATATCCGGTGATGTCGGTACTAATGAAGGAAAAATCCGCGCGCCTGCCTTGTAACTTTCATCCGGAAAAGGCGCATTGTAAGCGGCCTCCACCCCGTTTCCGAGTGGTTTAACCGTCGCTCCGCGAATAACACCGCCAACCGGAAATTCCGGCACGGTTTTAGAAAATTTTTGCCATTGTAAAAAAGCTTCACCGGGCTTGCGGTCTCCTGTTGGTAAAAATGTATTAGCCGCAATGACACCGGAAAATTTATCCCCATATTTTGCGACGAGACGCAAACCAATCAAACCGCCCCAATCCTGACAAAACAATACCACATCTTTAAGCTTCATAGCTTCAAACCATTCAGACATCCATGCCACATGACGACTATAACTATAGTCCTGCGTGTTAGACGGTTTATCTGAGCGACCAAATCCGACAAGATCCGGTGCAATGACCCGAAAGCCGGACGCAGCAACATTTTTGATCATATGGCGGTAAAGGAAAGACCAGCTGGGCTCCCCGTGCATCATCAATATAACCGGCGCGTCATCCAATACGTCCTTTTGTCCATTGAGGGTAGCTGTATCGACATAGTGAATACGCAGCCCGTTTTTCAAGGTTACATAATGCGGCTCGAAATCATAATCCGGTAAATTATCAAACTGACTATCAGGGGTTCTTAAAATTTCCATTCGGTTTTCCTATTGTCTATATAGACTAATGTTTTTTAGCCTGTACAATATGGGCTTCTATCATATCACTGCCAAGTAACTTCATCGCCTCTAATCTGTGAAGCCCTTCTTGGAGTACATAGCGCCCTTTACCCTGGCGTACATAAATCGGACTATTCAAACCATTTTCCAGAATATCTTCTGCCAGCGGCAAGAGTTTATCTTCGTCTAGCTCTCCCTTTTTTGCTGCGGGCACATAAATTTCATTTACAGCTATATCAACTATCCGCATTGGCAAAACTCCTTTATTCAGGCTAGACTAACCCCGTTATCAAATTGTCGCAATGAGGATATTATGGAATTTGCATTCACGCCCGCCGAGCCCGTTAGCCTCCCCATTGTTGGACAAAAAAAACGCTTTCCGGTTCGACGTATTTACTGCGTGGGTAAAAATTACGCCGATCATATTGTGGAAATGGGCGACGATGTGGAACGCTCCGAGCCTATATTTTTTACAAAAGCAGCAGAAACAATTGTGCATAACGGCGCAGACATTGCGTTCCCGCCAAACACAAAAAACTTACATCACGAAGTCGAATTGGTTGTCGCAATCGGCCCTGCAAAAAAGGGCAATACATCAATTTTTGGCTATGGGGTCGGGATAGATATGACGCGGCGGGATTTACAAGCCAAGGCAAAGGCCTCCGGCAATCCGTGGTCTAGAGCTAAGAACTTCGGACAAGCAGCGCCCTGTTCTGCCTTAACGCCCGCCAAAAACGTTGATCTTTCCGGTGCCCATATTGTGCTGCGCAAAAATGGAGACATCGTCCAGCACGGAGCTTTAGCCAGTATGATCTGGTCTGTTGAGGAGATTATTGAGCGCATAAGTACCGATATGGATTTGCAAGCAGGGGACCTTATTTTTACCGGTACACCGGCAGGTGTAGGCCCTGTTAAAATAGGCGATGAATTATCCGGCGGGATTGAAGGTCTGGAACGGATTACGGTAAGATTTATATGACAGAACTGGGTCGATAGCCCCGTAAACCTTATCCTAACTCTCTTATGCTATCTAACACTTATAAAATAAGTGTGGGATTAGACGTGAAACCGAGTGAAACCAAGACATATCAAGAGGCCGATGGGCCAGACAATCATGACCAGACGGAGTCGTGCCCAGCCGCCTGCCCTGTCGTTGAACCAACGTCAAAAGATTGGCGCAGCAATGTGAAACATTATAATTTTCTGGGAACATCTTTTGATCCCCTGACTGCAAACCAGACATTATTGCGGGCCAAGTGGATCACACTCGAGAATAATTTTCGATATCTCGTCACGCCAAATGTCGACCATATAGTCCGCCTTCACAAAGAGCCGGACGTCTACAAGCCTTTATATGCTGCCTCTTGGCTGTCTGTTTGTGATTCCCGCATTTTACAAAAGCTTGCACAATTTTCGAACATTCCCCTCACCATTGTACCGGGCTCAGACCTTACAGAACAACTTTTCGACAATGTTATTGAAGCCGAAGAGGCCGTCAATATTATTGGCGCAGATGATGAAATCATCGAAAAACTGATCGAAAGATATGATCTAAAATCCGTCAATCATCATCAACCTCCAATGGGTATGCGCCATAAACCCGAAGCCATTGCCAAAGCCGCAGAATTTATACATCAAAACCCTGCGCGTTTTACCTTTATATGTGTAGGCTCACCCCAGCAGGAAATGGTCGCCAAGGCCGCAATGGAACGCGGGGATTGTGTAGGATTGGGTTTGTGTACCGGAGCCAGTCTCGATTTTCTGGCCGGACGGACAAAACGTGCGCCTATTTGGATGCAAAATGCCCGTTTGGAATGGCTATTTCGTTTACTCTCAGAGCCTAGACGTCTTTGGAAACGCTATCTCGTTGACGGCCCTAAAATCTTCCCTATTTGGGCACGCTGGCATTTAAAGAATGCTGGAAAATATAAGGATTGAAGTTAGGCGTCGATCAGCTTTTGTAAAGACTGTTCAAACGCGCTGGCTATATCCTGAAATATATTGGCAATTGGCCCGTCGCCTGCAGCAATAGGTACGCCCTCATCCGAACTTTCGCGTAACGCAATATCAAGCGGTGTTGAACCTAAAAAGGAAACGCCCATATTTTTGGCTTCCTGACGGGCCCCGTCCTGACCAAATATATGATGGTCATGGCCGCAATTATGGCATGTAAAGACACCCATATTTTCAACAACCCCCAAGACTTTAATATCGACCATCTTAAACATTTGAACCCCTTTGCGGGCATCCGCCAAGGCGAGGTCCTGCGGGGTGGAAATAATAATCGCACCTGCCGGTTTTATATCTTGGGCCAGACCCAGCTGGGGGTCGCCTGTTCCGGGCGGCATGTCAATAAAGAGATAATCAAGCGCGCCCCAATCCACATCCCATAACATTCTGGAAATAGCGCCTTGCACTAAAGGGCCTCGCCAAACAACCGGCCCGTCATCCTTGGTTAGGAACCCGATCGACATGGCCCGCACATTATGGGCTTCAAAAGGCGCGATCATGGGCCGCCCCTTCGTTTCGGTCGAACGTGCTCTTTTACCTGAAAGCCCTAACAAAATCGGCAGGCTCGGCCCGTGAATATCGGCATCTAATACGCCAACGGTTTTGCCCCTTTTAGCCAAGGCTACAGCCAGATTTACAGCTATAGTCGACTTGCCAACCCCGCCCTTAGCCGAACTTGTCGCAATAACATATTTAACTTGGCTATCACCCTGATAGCCCTCAGGACGACTGGCTTTATGAGGCCGCACAGTGTTGGGTCTGCCCGTAGTCTTTGGGCCAGGGTTTTTTAATGTCGGAGCAGCCTCATGGGCTGTCAAAATCACTTGCGCCTTATCAACACCCTTCAGCTTTTCCAGAGCCGCCTCGCAGGCCTGCCTAATGGGGGCGAAAAGCTCGGCGTCTTTAGGGTCTATTTTTAGAACCGCGCGTGCCACGCCGTCTTTAAACGCTATATCGGCCAAACGACCAGCAGAAATAATATCTTGCTCCTTTATAGGATCAATAATAGAGGCGAGGCGCTCAAGGGCCTGACTTTCATTAAACACAGCGTCAGCCATTAGGGCGCTCCGTTTGTATTGGGCACGGATGTGGGTGTGCAAAAGGCGCGCAATGTCCCGTCCGGCGCCCATGTTAGCGGGGGATTATAAGCTTGCGGGGATATATTCGTCCTGTTCGCAGGAACAAAATCCACAGACAACCATCCACGCGGCCCTCGTCCAATACGTTGAGGGGGGTGTGGCAAGACCATATGTAAAGATGCCTCAGCGCCTTGCGGCGTCATATCGACACGGTAAAGATGCGTGCTGTTAACCGCGTCCTTATCAGTTAAAGCCGGATTGGATATGGCCCAAAAACTTTTGGAATATTGCCCCAAAGGCAATTTTTGTGTCGGCATAATAATACGAACATTGCCCCCGAGCACTCTTAAACCTTGGCCCGTCTGATTATCAAAATAAAACAAGCCACCCTCAAGCGTTTTATCGACGCGGCTATAAGCAGCAAGCCACCCCTCTCGTAGCTCTGTAGCCGCGCGTAATTCCGAACGGCGCGTCGGGTGCCCGTCCTTATATTGCGCGGGATCAAAATAAGGCATGCCGCGAGACATTTCTCGAAAATCCGTAGGCTTTACCGGACAATATTGAGCGGATTGATTAACGCGCTGTTTGGTCTTGGTGGAGGGTTGCTTTATTGAACGATAGACCTTCAATGCCGTTTGTGATGGATTGGAAGCGGCGAGCAAGGTTTTTGCTCTTATGGCTCCTAACCTTACCTGACTAACAGGATGTCCCCGAATAAAACGCTCCAGTCTTGCCGTAAATTGGTCACGACGGGCTTTGTCTTGGGGGCCGGAAAAGCCTTGCTTTGCATAAGCCAAATGAGAGGCATTTAGAAGGTTGAAATCATAGTCTTGGGTCATCGCTTGGGATACAAGCGTACGGCTAAGCTCGGATTTTACCTCACCCAGCCTTGCGATAAACTCTGCATAACTCGACACTATAAGCGCATCCCCATATCCGGATTTCAACACCGATATCCATGTCTGCGCCGTTTGCACATTTTGCATCTCAGAAAAACGCTCTAGATAAGTATATGGCACGCCCATTTCGTTCTGGCCTGCATTGGCGAGGCTCGCAAAGCCTTCCATACCCGTTTTCAAGGTTTGAAAAAAGACGTCATTCTGCTCCAACTTTACCGGGGCTTTGGCACGCATGAGCGCGTCCAGACCGACAAAACGCGCCATGGGATCAAGCTTCGCGTCCTTGGCAATATCGCCCGCAAATTTTAGATAAAATCCGTCCGGACGTAAAGCATGACGCGCACGCAACATTTCAGAGAGCGCCAAAGCCGTCTGAAAGTCATCTGCCCGTAAAGAGAACAATGTCGTCAGCAATCCATTAAAGGCCACTTTCGGTTCAATATCAAAAAGGCGTTGATAGGCATGGCGGGTCAGTTCAGCGTCACCCGATTTCAAGACAGGCTTTAAAAATACGCTCGCATTTTCAGCCGGTAATTGTGCCGCCATATCAATCAGGGAAAGGGTAGGCTCATCGATTAAAGCTTTGGCTAATTGCGGGTTGAGCACAGACGGAACCGGCGCTGTAACGCCGTCAATCATTGCTGAAGAGACGAGCTGGCGCGACAAAGCCCGAATAGTTTCGTCACGATGATTAAGGTATGTAATAGCCCTATTTCGCACGGCTTCACTTTTGAAGCGCGCGAGAATGGGCGTCAGTAAGTCAGGATGATTTTGGGGCCAAGCCGCAATAAGGTTTGCTTTTTCAACCGGGGTCCAGTCAAAGTCAGCCAAGGCCATAATTTCGAGCGCCCGCCGGGCTTTTCGCGGAGTCTTATTATTGGCCGCTTGCTTTAATAAGGCCTGACGGCCCTTTGCGGAAAAGCGTGAAAAATTAGACGCTAAAACCTCATAATCAAAACTATCACTCTCGTGACGTTCCAACACATCCACACAATGCGCCACAGATTTACAGACCTTATAGGCTGTTTGCGCAAAAACAGGTTGCAAGGCCGCGCTAACACTCAACACGCTCCCCAATACAGCTATTTGTCCGGCCTTTATAAAACTCATATACCGCGCATATAAGGTAATCTTCCACGCGACAAGACTTTACACCTCAACAAGGCTAAAAATCGCGGTTAAGCCCCCATTTGGGTAATCTTGGCAGTCCTGCTAAACCTAAGCTTGAGAGCACAGCAAGTCCAAGGCGGCTCACCCCCTATAACTCTTGTTATAACAGCAGCTCCGCCAATTTGGATTTATGGAAAGACGCGTCACCATATTGCGAGGCATTATAGATCGCCCTGCGCCGATAAAGTTGGGCATCGCAATCATAGGTAAAACCAAATCCACCGTGAAATTGAATGGACCGGTCCGCAGCAAATGAAAGAGCGGTTTCGGATTGAACCTTGGCCATGCGCGTAGCAATTTCGCCTTGCCCCTGCTCAGAAAAAGACATCGCCGCAGCATAAAGCAAAGAACGCGACTTTTCATAGCCAATATAGGCTTGCACGGTCGGATGTTTTAACCCTTGATAAGCCCCAATTAATTTTCCGAACTGTTTGCGCGTGTTTAAATATTCAACCGTGTAATCCACAGTGGATTGAGCCCCGCCTGTTAGCTCTGCCGCGCTTAAAAGATTAGCAACCAAATGAATGTGATCAAAGGTAGCTCGCATTTTATCTCTGTCCAGAATTGCGTCTTTTGTAACGCGAATCCCGTCCAGTGTTAACTCATAACTGCGCTTGGTCTCATCGATAATCGTTTCGCGGCGAAAGGCCGTTTCCGGGATTTTATCGATCTCAAGGATAACAAGGGCCGCCTCGCCGTCAATTAAAACACTTGCAATGATCCACTGAGCGCTTAGGCCGTCTTGGACAAATATTTTTTTGCCCGACAATTTATATACCGGCTCGCCAGAAAGCTGTGCGGGGATTGCCTGTGCCGATATATTGGTAAGATCCCAATCCCCGTTCATCTCGCTTAAGGCCAGACTGGCAGCCGCCCCGCTTGCGATTTTGGGCAATATTGCTTCTTTTTGGGCTTGTGTTCCTCCCTTGATTAAAGCCTGTGCGGTTAATGTGGTGGAGAAAAAAGGGGTCGCCATCATATAGCGCCCCATTTGTTCCATCACAGGTACAATCTCTGTCAGACTTAACCCGACACCGTCAAAGGCCTCGGGAATAGAAATTGCCAACCAACCCAGCTCGCCAATCTGTTTCCAAACCTCTGGGTCATAGCCCACCTCATCCGTCATCAAAGTTCTTACCGTATCCATTGGCGATTTTTCACGGCAAAAGGTCTCCGCTATATTAAGCAAATCTATTTGCGCATCCGTTACGCCAATTTGTCCAAAGTCCTGCATCATCGTTTCAATACTCGCACGGGTTCGCTACCGGGATTTAGGCAAGCCTAAGACATGCTCACCGATTATGTTATGTTGGATTTGAGACGTACCGCCCCCAATTGTAGCAGAAAAAGCATTGAGGTAACTTCTATGCCAAAACCCGTTATCAACCGCATTGGGCTCATCAACATAATAACCCGCCCGTGTACCCTGCAAACTTAAGGCAAATTCATTGACCCTGCGGGCATATTCCGTCCAGACCAGTTTTGACATTAGCGGTAGACCCATGGGTTTATCCATATTAAGCGGCGGGATTTTAACCCGCGCCTGATTTAAATTTATCGCTTGGGCTTCTATGATGAAATCAATCAGCTTATCGCGGATTACAGGATCATCTGTTGCGGCCACCCCGCCCCGCTGCGCTTTACGCGCCAAATCAATAATTTCAAGCGGGTCTGTCTGTGTCATAACATAACCACCCGCCTGTCCCCCGCGCGCACCCCGTTCATATTCCAAAGTCTGCATGGCAATTTTCCATCCCTGACCTTCCTGCCCCATCAGTCCGTCGGTTGGAATACGAGCATCCGTAAAAAATGTCTGGGTAAAGCCGTACTCACCAGTCAATTTACGGATTTTATGCGTTTCTATGCCGGGGACACGCATGGGTGTCAGAATAAAGCTCAGACCCGCATATTTATTTGGGGCCTCAGGATTAGTGCGGGCCAGCAAGATCATATATTTGGCGAAATTGCCCTGCGTGGTCCATATTTTGGAGCCATTAAGAATATAGCTATCCCCGTCGCGCACAGCCCTTAACTGGGCATTACCCAAATCAGAACCATTTTCAGGTTCCGAAAAGCCCTGCGCCCAGATATCTTCAGCCGATAATATCCCTTTTATATATTTTTTCTTATGGGCCTCCGAGCCCATGTCAAGCAAGAGAGGCCCCGTCCAATTCAGGCCAATCGCATTGAGCATAATCGGTGCATTATATTTGCGCATAGCCGCTGTCGCGATATCCTGATGGGCCTGCGTAAGCCCGCCCCCGCCATATTCTTTTGGCCAGGCCGCACCCAGATAGCCAGCTTCGTAAACCTTGTTCTGCCAGCTTCGTAGAAAGTCGAATTGCTGGTCTGTGCCAACTTCCATAAAGGTAAGGGGCAGCATAAAATCTTGCGGGCCAGGCGCATTTTCCTTGAACCATGCCTGCGCGTCACGGGCAAATGCCTTTAGCTCGGATGTCATTTGTTTCTCTTTTGGCATTTTCCCCCTATCCCTTCGGCTTTTCTAAGGCCGTCTCCATGCGATTAGCAACCTGCTCTAAACGGTCCACAAGTCCGGGTAAATGCGCACCCATTTCATTAACAGCAGACGGGGATGTAGGCTCTAGGTCTGCGCAAAGCTTATTGACCAGCGCTTGGGTAAATTGCGTTTGATCTTCACGGCGCGACTTAACCATTATTGTCTTGGCACCGTAATCCAGCGCACCAAAAAACAGGTCTCGTAATATCCATAAGTCTATATCATCCGATAATTCGCCAACGCGGCGGCCATCTTTGATTATACGGTCAAATATGGACACATAGGATTTGTTAAGCTCAAACAATCCACTCGAGCCATAACCCTCAAACGTTTTCATGAATACCGGACTCAGTTCCAGAATTTGCCACTCGTCAATGATACGTGACAAATGATGGGAGGCGAGAAATTCCAGCTTTTCGCGGGTAGTCTCACATTTATCGACCCCGATCTGGGTGCTTTGCATAAGGCGAGCATAAAAGTCCTCCACGACTTTCCGAGCCAGAGCCTCTTTATTTTCAAAATAAATATAGACTGTGCCATTTGCGACCCCCGCCTTGCGCGCAATCTGGGCCATCGTCGTTTTAAAAAAACCCTTCTCAGTAAAGATATGCCGCGCAGCGGCAATTATTGCGCCCTCTTTCTTTTCGACACGCTGACGACGGGTTCGCCCCTTGTCCTTTAAATCCAATTTCGTTTCGTCCAATTTCATAGAGTGAGGTATAGTCCGAGCAGGCACTGCACGGCTTTCAGAGGCTTGACATTTATAAAATGAGGATTATTCATATTTAGTGAGTTAAATTCAATTTGAAAGACTTGTCAAGACAGGTTGGCGCAAACGACCAGCCGGATAAGTCTTTAATAAAGGCCGTTATGCCTTCCGATGTGAGTGGAAAGAAAATTAGAATTGGCGGGGCGTCCGGATATTGGGGCGAGAGCGCCATGGCCACACCGCAACTCCTCAGCGGAGGTCAGATTGACTATCTCGTCTATGACTATCTCGCAGAAATTACCATGTCGATTATGGCACGCGCCAAAGCTAAAGACCTCTCAAAGGGGTATGCTACAGATTTTGTCGATAGCGTCATGCGCGATAATTTGGAGAGCATCGCTAAATCGGGTGTAAAAATCATCTCTAATGCCGGCGGGATAAACCCACAAGCCTGCGGTGAAAACATACGGGCCTTAATAGCGCAAAAAGGTCTGGATTTAAAGGTCGCCATCATTACAGGCGATGATTTAGTCTCGCGCAAATTAGAAATTGCCGCCCGCAAACCTGTTGATATGTTTTCCGGAGACACCTTCCCGGATGTTGACAAGATCATGAGCGTTAATCTTTATCTCGGCGCCTTTCCGATCGCCAAGGCCTTGGAACAAGGTGCAGATATAATCATTACAGGGCGCTGCGTGGATAGCGCCGTCACATTGGGCGCATGTATTTACGAATTTGGATGGGGCCTAACAGATTGGAACCTTTTGGCCAGCGGGTCTCTTGCGGGACATATTTTAGAATGCGGGCCGCAAGCCACAGGCGGAAATTTCACAGATTGGCAAGAAGCGGGAGATATCGGCAATATCGGTTACCCGATTGCAGAGATTTCGGCGGATGGTCGGTTTGTCACCACGAAGCCAGACGGCACGGGAGGCTGCGTCAACATTGGCACAATATCGGAGCAAATGCTTTACGAGATAGGCGACCCGCGCGCCTATGCTTTACCGGATGTGATCTGTGACTTCTCTGATGTTACCCTTACGCAAATTGCAAAGGACCGCGTTGAAGTTTCACCTGCGAAAGGCCGCCCCGCCCCGCCGAGCTATAAAACCTGCCTGACCTATAGCGATGGATACCGCGCAGGTAATTACGCCACATTTTACGGTCTGGATGCCCGAATTAAAGCCGATAAGTTCGCCGAAGCAACCTTGGACAGAGCCGCAAAAGCGCTTCGGAGATTTAATCTTGGACCCTTTAGTGAAACCAGTCAGGAAATTATTGGCGGCGGCTCGCAAACGGGGCCTCTAACCCGTACAGACCCTGAAGGTCCATATGAAGTGGTTTTAAAACTCGCTGTTAAACATCCCGAGATAAAGGCGGTCGGAATTTTTCTAAAAGAAATGGCCGGTATGGGGCTAGCAACACCGCCAGGGCTTTCCGGCTTTACGGGCGTTCGCGGCAAACCGTCCCCTGTTGTACGCTTACTGTCTTATCTCACACCCAAAAACGGCGTCGAGATCACCCTCGATATTAACGGCCAAAAAACCGCCTTCCAAGATGTCCTCACTCATGACGGAATGCCACAAGATGGACAGCCTCCGATACAAAAACCTAAAAAGCCTACCGCAATCGTCAGTCCCGCCGATATCGCTGCACAAACCCGCAAAGAAGAGGGCATGATAAGTCTGCCTCTGATAAAGCTGGCATGGGGCCGCTCGGGAGATAAAGGCAATAAGGCCAATATCGGCATTATCGCGCGCAAGCCGGAGTTTTTACCCTATATTGCCAACGCATTGAGCCTTGAGAGGATTAAGCAGGTCTACGCACATTTTCTGAACCCGGACGATACGACCTCGATTGATGTCTATGTCCTGCCGGGCTCGCATGCGCTTAATATTTTAATTGATAATGTTCTTGGTGGCGGCGGAGCGGCTAGTCTTAGAAATGACGCACAAGGCAAGGGATATGCCCAGATTTTGCTGGCCCAAAATATAGACATCCCGTCCGGTTTGGTGAGAGATTTATAATGCCCGTCTTTAAATCTAAAATCATCACATCCTCTCAACCCTATCAAGACCGACGAAAAGATATGCTGAGCTTGATCGAAAAGCTTGAAAGATTAAACGCCAAAGCACCCGCCTTATCTGCCAGTAAAAAGCCCCGATTTGAGAAACGCGGACAACTTCTACCACGCGAACGACTGGGCCGATTACTGGACCCCGGTATGCCATATCTCGAAATTGGCAATCTCGCTGGATATTTACTGGATACACCGGATGCGGAGAAATCCATTCCAGGGAGTTCTATCATGGCCGGTATTGGTTATATTCAAGGCACACGCTGCGCCATTGTCACCGATGATAGCGGCATTAAAGCCGGAGCGCTAACCACAGCTGGGGGCTACCGGTTACGACGCGCCCAAGAAATTGCCTTAAAACAAAATCTGCCTTTTATTCACTTGGTAGAAAGTGCTGGCGGCGATCTGATGAATTATACCGTAGAAGGCTTCATTGAAGGCGGGACACTCTTTGCCAATCTGGCTCGCTTGTCCAAAAAAGGTCTACCTGTTGTGTCTATTTTGCACGGCTCCTCAACAGCTGGCGGGGCTTATATGCCGGGACTGTCAGACTATGTCATCGGGGTTAAAGGTCGAGGACAAGCCTTTTTGGCTGGCCCGCCTCTGCTAAAAGCAGCCACGGGTGAAATTGCATCCGCGGCGGAGCTGGGCGGAGCCGAAATGCACGCAACGCTATCAGGTCTGGTTGAATATCTCGCCCAGAATGACGGCGAGGCCGTGCTTATGGCGCGCGAGGTCATTGGGCGGATTGGTTGGAATGAACGCGCAAAAATCCCTGCAAAGCCCCATTATAAAGAGCCGCTTTACAGCGCTGATGAGATCGCAGGCATTGTGCCAATAAATTACCGCATACCGTATGAGGTACGCGAAGTGATTGCGCGAATTGTGGACGGCTCTGACTTTTCGGATTTCAAACCGGATTACGGGGTCAGCACGGTTTGTGTTCAAGCCGAAATACACGGTTATAAATGCGGTATTATTTCCAATAACGGCCCGATAGATCCAAACGGCGCAACAAAAGTTGCTCAATTTATCCAGCTTATGGACCAAGCCGACACACCCTTGATTTTTCTGCAAAACACAACGGGATATATGGTTGGCAAAACCTATGAACAGGCGGGCATGATTAAACATGGCTCGAAAATGATACAAGCGGTCACCAATACATCTGTGCCGCGTCTTACCCTTATGATCGGCGCCAGTTTCGGAGCCGGGAATTACGGCATGTGCGGGCGCGGATATGACCCCGATTTTTGCCTGACATGGCCCAATGCTGCCACCGGCGTTATGGGCGGTGAACAGGCGGCAACGGTTATGGAAATTGTAGCAAGCGCCCAAGCCGCCAGAACAGGACGCAAAGTTCCCGACACAGTAGCCAAAGCCCAAAGAAAAGCCTTAACAGATATTTTTGATAGTCAAGCCGGAGCGTTTTACACGTCTGGCCATTGTCTTGATGATGGAATGATAGACCCGAGAGATAGCCGACACACATTAGGCTTTTTGCTCGCCACCGTTTGGGAAGGCTGCAATCGTCGGGTTAAGGAAAACAGCTTTGGTATAGCGAGGCCTTAATGACTGGATTACCCAAAACCGGAAAACTTGATCTTGAACGCCGTGAGGCTTGGTTGACCATCTGGTTGAACGCGCCTGAGAACCGCAATGCGTTAAGCACGCAACTCACCGACGAATTAATAGAAACCTTGGAATATGCCAAAACCGATAAAACTATTCGCGGCATAACCTTGCGCGGTCGCGGCGGCGTGTTTTGCGCAGGCGGAGATTTAAAAAGCTTTAGCGCTGGACAAAATGCGGCCAAAGACCCGCGGTCCGATTTTGTCAAAATGAACCGCGAAGCCGGAGATTTGTTTGATCTGGTCTTGTCCATGCCGCAGCTCGTCGTCGCACTTGTAGAGGGTGCAGCGATAGCGGGCGGGCTGGGTTTGATGTGTTGTGCCGATATCATCGCCGTGACGAAAGATGCAAAATTTTCTTTAACCGAGACCATGATCGGCATAGCGCCCGCACAAATCGCGCCGATTATTGTTGCCCGTGTCGGCTTGCCAAAAGCACGCCGTCTCATGTTAACCGGCGCGCGCTTTGACGGCACTAAAACGCCGGACTACGGATTATCGGATTTTGTCGTTGCCGATGTTGAGGGCTTGGAGAGAGTTGAACGTGAGATTAAATCAGGTCTGCTGAAATGTGCCCCCGGTGCTATTGCCATCACCAAGGAAATTTTGCTGGCGACCCCCTATCTGGACCGCGAAGCCCAAAAGGACTTTGCAGCGGAAAAATTCGCCGATTGTATTACCTCTGATGAAGGCCGCGAAGGTATAGCCAGCTTTATTGAAAAACGTCGACCCAGTTGGGCTCCCAAATCATGAAAACACGCCCGACATATCGGCCTTTTTCAACTGTATTGATCGCCAATCGCGGTGAGATTGCGTGCCGCATTATCCGAACGGCGCGTAATATGGGTTTGCAAACTATCGCTGTTTTTTCAGAAGCTGACGCCGGAGCCCTGCATGTCAAAATGGCCGATCAAGCCTTTCCTATTGGCCCGTCTGAAACGGAGAAAAGCTATCTAAACATAAAAAACATTCTCAAAGCGGCAAAGGAAAGCGGGGCGCAGGCCATACATCCGGGTTACGGCTTCTTATCTGAAAACGCTGAATTTGCACGAGCCTGTCTTAAGGCCGGACTGGTCTTTATAGGCCCAGCCCCCGAGGCTCTGTCTCTTATGGGCGATAAAGCGAAAGCCAAGCGCCGCATGATAAAGGCTGGCGTGCCGTGTATTGACGGTTATCAGGGTAAAACCCAAGATGATAAAACTCTGATAAACGAGGCCGGAAAAATCGGCTTTCCTGTAATGGTCAAGGCAGCAGCGGGCGGCGGCGGGCGGGGTATGCGCTTAGTCCGTTCTGCCAAAGACCTGCCCGGATCCCTAAGCTCTGCGCGTTCCGAAGCCAAGGCTGCCTTTGGCTCCGATACGCTCATTATTGAAAAAGCGTTGATTGACCCTCGCCATGTCGAAATACAAATTTTTGCCGATAGCTTCGGTCATACCTTGCATTTAGGTGAGCGCGATTGTTCCGTACAGCGCCGACATCAAAAAGTCTTGGAAGAAGCGCCCTGTCCGGTCATGACAACAGAGCTGCGAGAAAAGATGGGCGCAAGCGCCGTTAAAGCCGCAATGGATATCGGATATGTCGGGGCGGGCACGGTAGAATTTATGCTGGATGAAAATGGTGCCTATTATTTTTTGGAAATGAATACACGTTTGCAAGTCGAACACCCCGTTACCGAGATGGTCACTGGATTAGACCTTGTTGCGCTGCAATTTCGGACCGCACAGGGCCAGCCCCTAGAACTGTCCCAAAAGGATATAAAACTTGACGGTCACGCGATAGAAGCCCGTCTTTATGCCGAAGACCCTGCCCGTAATTTTTTGCCCTCTACCGGCCGGGTCGAATTATGGGGGGCAGAACAAGGTGGTAATATCCGTATTGATAGCGGGATCGAGACAGGCGGTGATATATCCCCTTTTTACGATCCGATGATTGCTAAAATCATTGCAAAAGGTGAAACCCGCGAGGCCGCAAGACTGCATTTGATAGACGCCCTAAAAGACCTGCAATTATTTGGTGTGACGTCTAACAGGGATTTCTTGATCAGAGCGCTTGACCATGAAGATTTCATCCAAGGTCAGGCCAGCACGTCCTTTATAGAAAAAAACTTCCCACCTGAGCATCTCTCGAGGCCACCTCTAGAGTATCGCACAACCAGTATGGCCGCACTGCTACAATTTGAAACCGCCCGCGATAGAGCCATGCAAAAAGGCCTTGATATTGCCTGTACG
>CAZHPV010000045.1:0-21269 GCA_964534845.1 uncultured Caulobacterales bacterium | reverse complement strand
TCTGAAAATGTGCCTTCTAGGACGTATATTTCTTCGCCGCCAAAATGTTTGTGCAGACTAAATTTTGTACCCGGCGCCCAGCGTACTAGTGCGCAAGACTCGCCTTCAAAACTGTGTAGGGGCAAAACAGATAGGCCCGGCGCGCTGCCTGCAAGAAACTCTGCTTTTTTTGTATCAAGTGTGAATTGCTTTGTATCATTTTTGTCAAATTGATGCAGCTTAACGAATATCACGCAACCATCTTCACTATGGGGTTTATGCGTCGTGCCTATCGGATTACGGATATAGGTGCCCGCAGGATAATCGCCATGTTCGTCAGAAAATACGCCCTCTAAGACGAAAATTTCTTCGCCGCCGCCATGTGTATGGGGGCTGAAGTAAGACTTTGGGGCATATTTGACCAGCGATGTTGCCCGGGCCACTTCTTCGCCAATCCGGTCAAGTTTACGGCGCTGCACACCTGCCATTGGGGAATCCTCCCAGAGCATTTGGGTGGTGTCAATCGTGACAGCTTTTGAAAAATCTGCATTTAAATGCATATCATATCTTTTAGTTGTATATTTATCTATCTAGTGATAGGTAGATAGCATTATTTATGTAAACTTCAAGCACAAATTATGCTTAAAGATGTAAAGAGACGCAAAACACAGAAAGTTGATAGGCCTCCATGGATAGCGCGACACAAATATTGGACATTGCAGAACGCCGGATGCGGCAAACTGGATATAACGCTGTGAGCTACCGCGATATTGCCGCCGAAATGGGCATTAAGAGCGCGAGCCTGCATTATCACTTCCCTAAAAAAGAAGACCTTGGGACCGCTTTAACTCAGCGTTACTCAGATAGATTTGCAAGCGCCCTCGAGCAAATTGCTGCGCGCGAAGTGGCCCCTAAAGAGCGCATCAAAGCCTTTGTCGATATATATAGCACAGAGTTAAAACAGCAGGGCCTCGTGTGTCTTTGTGCTGTTCTAGGCGCTGAAACGGAGGGCCTGCCTAAGCGTGTCAGTCACGAGATCAAGAGTTTTTTCGACAAAAATATGGACTGGCTTGCGCAGCAATATGAGGCCCTGGGCAAAGACTCGCCCGCTGCGTATGCAAAAACCACTTTATCCTTATTATCTGGCGCTATGATTGTAAGCGCGTGTAATAATGATAATTCAATATTTGATGCCGCAATCGATAATATCTCTCAAAACTTGGTCTAAGACCTTAGACGTTAGCAATAATAAGGCTATGGTCTGAAACTTTTTTCTGTCTAGGGGCGTGGTCATAGACCACGCTTGTAAAGCGTTTGTCCATCATCGGGCTCGCTAGAATTTGATCATAACGAAACCCGTTTTCAGTACGATTACTCATCCAGCTATATTCACGCGCGGCCAAATGGCGTGAGCGCCAACTATCAACCCAGCCTGTTTGCAAGAGGTCTTGGTAATA
This sequence comes from uncultured Caulobacterales bacterium, assembly GCA_964534845.1. GTDB lineage: Bacteria > Pseudomonadota > Alphaproteobacteria > Caulobacterales > Maricaulaceae > CALCKU01. The sequence continues at coordinate 19,833 of CAZHPV010000045.1, read as the reverse complement.
TTGCGTGGCGAGGAAGGTCTTGCTGTCGCTATCAATAAGGGGAATGCCGCAATTCATATCGCCAATGATAAGGGCATTGGTTTTAAGCAAAGACGGGCTATCCTTTTTAAGCGCTTCGAAGAGCGGGATTTGGGCTTTCTTTTGCGGAAAGTGGACCGCGATGAGAGAGAGTTCGAAACCCAGACTTTCCTTGCTGAAATAGGCTTCAAGCAGATGAAGCGGGGTATTGGGCTCTGGTAAAAAAGGCCCCGCGTCAAAGCCGTATTTGGACGCGATAAGGATGGTGTTCTCCGCGCCTTCAGTTTCCGGGATGTGGATGAATTTTAGTCCGGCTTTTTTTAGGCCGGCAATAATGTCGTCCTGTGCGGAACCGCGCCGAAATTCTTGCAGCGTGATAATGTCGGGCGCATAGCTGTGAATTGTTTTGACAATATCTTCGGCGCGCCGTCCCCCGCCCGCGAGAATATTCCAAGAGAGGAGTTTCATATTTTCAAACTTACTTTAATTGCTCAAAAGAATGATGATCTCTATGCCATTGTAAATAAGTTGAAGAAGGCCAATTTGCTTCAATATCCGGCAAAATCATTTTACGGTCCTTAACTAGCAATCTATCAACTTCGTTTAGATTGTTGACTTTGCGAGAAACTATAATGTCATAATCATCCGATATAGCGAGAAGTCCACGATCAAACATCCAATGGATAGTTCCTGAAAGAGCCAAGGCATTTTTAATGCTATCTGGCCCATCATGTTCAACTGGTCGAATATGAGCAGCTTGGACTTCAGCTCTACCGCCACCATTTACAAAATTTAGACCAGTAAACGCACAGGTTTTATTATAAGCCCTTACGACTCTTGTTCTAAACATTCGGTTGCGAATTTTTTTGTTTAAAATGACTTCAACTACTCTACGCGGCGGACTCGAAATAAATTCTGCTTGAGGAGCTTCTGTAACTTCATATTCTAGCTGGTCCCCACGAGGCAATTCAGTAAATTTACTTACTGCTAAGGAAAGGATTTTATGAAAATCCTCATTTGATATATGCCTTACTGCCCAAACTTGTTTTCCTCTATTTGGTGACCCATCATCATTTGCAAGAAATTTGTTAGCTATTTCCCCATTGATGCGGAAAGGGACAACATCAGGAAAATGTGTATAACTTCCTTTTTTTATTATGGCGTAGTAATGGTCTTTTTTTGAGTTATCCGGGATAATTCTTTCTACTAATGCAGCACCTGTATAACCAGCTATACGCCCATTTTTTCCAGATTGATAATATAAGATATAATCACCTACAAATGGTTCTGCACGTTTTAAATACTGTTTTGGAAAGTGATATTTTACAGCGGGATCATCATCATATTGTGTCCCTGGGTTATGTATAAATACTCCTTTGCTCATTGAACCTTCCACCCTCCGACGAAATATTTCTTTTCCCAATCCGTGAAATAACCTTCGAGCTGCGATTGCGAACTACTTACACGCATATCATATTGCAGAGGGTCTTTGCGGTTGGGAGAATAGTCCGTGAGCTGTATGACAAAGGCGGGGAAGTCTTTGCTGGCCTCTGCCTTATTGGTTTTCCAAAGCACGATTTTGCGCACCATTGTGGCGCCGCGTAATGTTTTGAGCGCCACAGCGCGCTTGATGATTTTAGACTCAGGCAGCACGATTTCCTCGGCCACGCGGTTTACGTCTGGAATTTCGACGATATCTGTGAGTTGCGCGAGGCGCACATCATCTTTTTGTGCCTGTTTATCGTCTCGGAAACGCACAAATTGCGGCGAGATAATCGAGCAAAGCGGAAGGCGGCGCAGCCCTTCCCAATGCGCTTCATCAGTGTTCCATTCCAGCACCATTTTATCGATGGGATTTCCGCGAGAGGTCATGGCGACAACGTCAAGACATTGAATTTCAGCGACCAATCCCGGCTCGACCATTTGGTAGGCCACGCGGGCGGAATTGACTTCGTGGAAATCACTTTCAACCACACGCGCTTGGAGTTGTTTCAAAATAGATTTGCGCTGGTCGTCTGAAAAGCCGCCGCCCACACGGGTAACAATTTGATAGCTTCCGTCAGCCCGTATAATCGCAAGCAACATATCATGGAGCATGCCTTGGCGATCATCCGTGCTCTCGGTAAACCCAATCACGGCGAGGTCGAGATTATGCTTAGGCTTTACCTTAAACACACCAGCATTGGGCGAGCGTGCGACAACGCCTTCATGCCCGCCCTCACTGACCCAAGCGTTATATTGCTTAAGCACGGCAGCGGCGTTTTCGCCCGTTACAGTTTTAACGGGGTGGATAAGCTTACCACTCTCAAATATTTCCGAGAGTTTCGCAATCGAAGCGGCGTAATCCATGGACAAATCATGGCCGTCCAGATCATAAATATTAAAACAGGCAAAGCCGAGCTGTCCGAGTTCGGCCTCCGTTGTTGGTTTGCGGCCAATGCGGACAATATCATGAACGCGTGTAGCTTTGCCGTCTTTATTGCGAAACGCTTCTGTGCGCTGAACATAAAACTCGCCGCCAATCAGTGCCTTTTTTATACCGGCTTTTTTTAAATGGCTGATCGCTTCATCCAGAAAAGGCGCGCCCGCTCGTAAGGTCTTGCCGGGGTTAAGAATACACGCCTCGCCGTCACGGTAAATCAGCATGGTGAACTCACCGTCGATTTTCTGGCTGATTTGATAGGCGCCGTCGGGGATACGCCGCTTGGCGCTTTCCGTATCCAGCGCCATGGTCATCTGGCCGAGTTGCCGCCGCCGCATACGGACAATGCGTAGCAAGCCGTCTTCATTCAAATCATCGACCGTGCCAATGCGGTAGGGACCGAGTACGGCCCGCATGTTGTCTTCATTATAGAGCTTAGGCATTTTCAGGCGCCTTTAGTTCGAGGTTCGACAGATGCAGAAGCAAAATATATTTATCGCCGTCAATGCGGCCTTCCAGAAAGCCGCGATAGGGCAGGGACCGTGAGCGGAAAATAAGCGGAGAGCGGCCATCAGGCCCCGCGCCCACAATCATAAGCGATTTGGCCTCATGCAGTTCCTTGGCCATCTCATACAGGAAGTCATAGGTAAGGCCATTAATATGCACGATCTGAAGCTTGGTCGCGAAAACAAATTTGCGAATGGCGTCAGATTTGGGGATCATTTTTCCCGTCCATGTCAGCGGAATTTCATCATCGACATTGGCTTCCAGCCGTCTTTGCTCGCGCCGCTCGCGCACGGAGCCGTCTGGATTATAGACCACTTCTTCTTGTTGAATGCGGTAAACCAGCTCTTCTTTAGGATTGATATAAACGCGCGAGAGATCCCACAGGAACATGCCGTCTCGTTCAAAATCAATCTCAGGGTCGCCTTCAGCCAGCGCCGCGCCTAATGCTTCAGGCGTTTTATAAATTTCCAACATGGAGTCATAATCCTGATGCACAGCGCCTTTCAAAACCTTGCGCGTATAAGCGGGCAGCTTTTTCGGTCCTTGATAAAATATCGTGCGGCGCTGGCGCGTCGATTCGGCTTTAACAACGGCGTCGCGCATACGGGCATCAGAGAGATTGACGTTAGGCATTTTTGTTCCTCGCCTCTTGGCTACAACATATCAAAGTCAAAGGCGTCGGTTTCGCCGCTATCATCTTCGCCGAGCTCCTCACAGCGCGCCGCACAAATGGCTGCCTGTTCAAAGCCGACAAATTCTATCTCGCTTTTATGACCGATAAGCATCCAAAGCACGTCGTCCTCGCCCATCATTAAAAAGGCAGGGTCGTGATAAATACCGCCCCTATAAGAAAACGGAAATTGATAAATCGCGCCAGCTTTGAGTTTTTTCATTAAGCCGTCATTGATCTCGGTCTCGGCCTCAAGGCGGTAAGCGAGCCTGATAGGATGATCTAGGAACTTCTCATTATCGACTTCTTTGGTCAGGGTGGTCGGTGCGCTAAAGCTTGATTCTACTTCGGGGATTTCTTCGCCGTCGCGATTAATCGGGATAAGCTCGTCGCGCGTCACCCATAACCCTTCCGTATTCACATAACCGCTCGCCGTGCCGCCATAAGGAATAATGGTCCGCCCATCCCGCGCAAGGGTTGCCAGCGTGCAGGGCTTCATATTGGCGTCAAATGTTTCTGTTTCCACGCGGCCATAAACCTTGGAGCGGTCGACCTTGTTAATGGCCACAGAAAAAGCTTCATTGCCGAATATGAATTCGAGTTTTCTGGGCATTATTTAAGCCTTTGTCCAAATTTAAACAATTTAAAAAACTGATAGGAGGGGTCCTCAGGGCCGGGCGTGGCGATATGGGTGGCGGCAATCATGGGGTGATCCATAGCGGTCTGGCTTGGTGCGTTATAATAAGCCCAGTCCGCCCCAGCTGCACGTAAGCTAAACTTCCAGACCCCGTCGCGTTTTTGGTAATTGTCAAAATAACGCCCGCCCACAAGCAAGTCGACAGAACTGCCGTCCTCTATCTTGAAACGGTGAAAGGCAATCATATAGACCTCGCCTTCCGCATAATCCCCGTTGAGCGCGATATTAATACTGGTGATATTATGGTGTAAAATCTCCATAGGCTTTTGGATTTCAGGTAATTTGTCGATAAACTCCATTGCGGGGCCTTTAAAGAAAGAGCCGTGATCATCAATGGCGTCCTCATGATACAGGCTCCGCATTTTGACGTGGTCATGCCGGTCCGCCGCTGTGCAATAGGCATAGAGTAATTCGGTAATTTCATGCTTATCGAGCATGGCATCAATTTTTTGATCGCGCGTCATCATCGTTATGAACCTTCATTTTGAAATATAGTGCTTTTCTCTCCTCACTCACACAATTTTCCTACCAGCCCGAGCGCCTGCGTGAAAGCCTTTTGCCCATCATATTCCGGGCGGCAGGAGACGCCTTTATCGTCAATATAAGCATGGGCGGGCGGTTTGCCTTGGCCGTCATGAACGGAGGTGTAAGCCAAGCTGTGGCGGTTCAGCCATGTTTCGATTTTGGCTTTCATTTCGCCGCTTTCTTTGCCAGTCAGACCCGCCATGCGTGAGGTCAGTATGATAATATCGGCATAGTCATTTATCTCGCGGGTGAACTCGACGGCCCCGTCAATAGGCGGACCTATCTCCGTGCGTTTGCCAGATTTAACGCGCAAGGCCAAAACGCCGTCCAGATCTATGCAGACTTTCGCGCGGCCTGTGCGTTTAAACTTGCGCTCATTTGCGGCAATAGAGATTTTGCTCATACGCCCGCGGGTGAGTAGTTCGTTCATGGCAGGATCAGAGGCGTCAATGCGCGGCGGCGGCGGACCGCCTCTGGCTTCGAGCATGACGTCAATGGCATTATGCCCCGTTAGCCATGGATCATCGAGCCAGTCATCGCCGCTCCACAGTGAACTATAATGATAGCGTGTATGATGTAGCCCCGGCAGGCGAAACCAAGAGCCCAGACTATCCTCTTTGACTTTTTTGGGAAAGGTCTCAGGCTCTTCATCAAGCCCGTTTTCTTCCCATGTCTCGACGATGGTCTTAACCATGGCGTAAATATCGACGGTTGGGGCAGGGTCTTCAAAGAGCACCCAAATATGGTAACCGCCCTGCGTATTTGTATCAAAGAGCATGGGGTCATAGCCCTTTTGTTGAAGCGCCTTCCACCATTTTAGGGCACAATTCAGATTACGGCGCTGATGATCTTCGGCATTGAGTTTGTGCTCATCATGGAGATCAATATCGATACCGAACCAGCGAGATGTGCTTTCTTTGGATTTAGCGTGAAGCCCGATGATTTGAGGCTTGCGGTGATGGCGGGAGGCAAAGTGCCGGGTCAGCTTGTCGATTGTCACCATATCCTCACCGCGCATATCTTTTTTAGGCAAGGTCATGGCTTTATAGGACCGGCCTTCGCGGCGGCGCTCGGCTGGGGTAAGGACGGAATATTGCCCCCAGACATCTTTACGGTTTACGAGGCGCTCCATCGCCCAATCCGCCAGCTCGCTTGCGCGCTCCGCCCATTCTTCCCCTATAATTTCATGCGGCGTTGCCATGGGGCGCTTTTAGAATAGGTTGAGCGGAATATGAAAGGGTTTTCTAATTCAATACGCAGTTCAGGGATTAGCTCGATAGCTCTAGGACGAGGCCTTTAATAGCAAGGTAGGACATAAATAATGCAAAAATCAAAATTGCCGTGAGGATGATATTGGCTATGACCGTGTTCTTATGCTCTCCCATTAAGGCTTTCCGGTTTGTGAGATAGAAAATGCAGCCCACAGTTAGCGGTAATATGACCGCGCCAAAAGCTTGGGACATAACCATAATCGCGACGGGCCTTGCGTTAAATAACGGGACGACTAACCCCAGTAAGGAGATGAGAAAGACCATAATACGGTATTTCGGAAGCGTCATTTCGCGCTCCGTTTCGGTGTAATCACAAATCAGCCATGGCAGCATAAGCACATTGGGAAATTGCGAGGACACACCGGCGGCGACAATGCCAATAGCGAAGATTGCTGTCGCAAATGGTCCGGCTAATGGCTCTAACAGTGTTATCATTTGTGAGGCTTTGGAGAGGCCCAAGCCCTCAACATGTAGCGTGCCAGCTGCCGCAGCCATGACGACGGCGCTAATGACAAACATCATGACCACGGCGAGGGTTGCGTCATTGCGCTGGGTGCGCGCATCAGCCAGCGTCCATCCGGCTTCTTTAATGAGCGTTGTCCGAATGATGAAAAGGCCGGAGAACACGGTCGTTCCCACCATGCTTGCAATAACCAGCCAAGGGCCTTTCTCTGCAGAGGCCGCGACTTCAGGAACACTTGGGATTAACCCTCTAAGGATGTCTGCTGGCGGAGGCATCATAAGGAAGAAATTGAGTAAAAAACAAGCTGCCATAATGGCGACAATCACCGCAAGACTGCGTTCAAAAAACTGTGTTTTACCGTTCCAGAATATGAAGAAAACAAGGGCTGAGAAAAAGGCAGCAAACCAGATCGGCGCAATCCCGCCTTCGATAATGGTTTTTGACCATTCCGAACTGATATCTGCGACGATACCCATAACCCCCATGACACTGCCCGCGACCCCGAGTGTTAAGGCGATGATAAAATAGAGACCAACCAAGGGGTGGATATGCTTTTTAAAGGCTTGCAAGGCCGTCTCGCCTGTAACCAAGGTATAGCGGCTATAAATATTAATCATGAAAAATGTACACAGACATGAGGCAAGGATTGTCCAAAGCAAGGTCATGCCGTAATCAGCGCCCGCCTTGGCCATTGTTGTGATACTGCCTGTGCCAATGTTGAAACCCAGCAGGAATATGCCGGGAAGGAAAAGCGCGAGGCCTCTGGCAAATTTTTGTCTCAATGTGGCCGGCATATGTCTCCCCAATAGGCTTATTATTTATGGCATGTCTAAAGGTGCGCGGATAAAGCTCTGATCACGCCGCGTATTTCTGCCACGCCTTTGAGGCGTCCAATCCCAGAATAGCCGGGATTGCCCGATTTCTCGATATCATCCATCATTTGCAAACCATGATCTGGCCGTATGAATATGCCGTCTTGGCCCGGCGTCTCGCGTTTGCGGCGCGCTTCTTCATTTAAGAGTTCCTGAATGACGGCAATCATATCAATATCGCTATCAAGATGGCTGGCCTCATAAAAGGAGCGTTGTTCATCGGCGTCGCGGCTGACCCCGCGTAAGTGAGAGAAGTGAATGCGTGGTCCAAATTGCCGGGCCATAGCGGGCAAGTCATTATCTGGACGACTACTATAAGTACCCACGCATAGGGTAATGCCATTTGACGGGCTGGGCTGGGCTTCAAACAAAATCTCCAAATCATCGGCTGTACAGATAATACGCGGCAGGCCCAACATGTCACGGGGCGGATCATCGGGGTGAATAGCAAGATTAATTCCCGCCGCTTCTGCGCGCGGTAGCACGTGTTCCAAAAATGCAAAAAGATTGGCGCGCAGGGTCGCGGCATCGACATCTTTATAATGTGCAAGCATAGTGCGGAAATCCTCAAGGCCGTAACTTTCGGTCATTTTGCCGGGTAGACCCGCGATGATATTATCGGTGAGTTGGGAACGCTCCGTTTCGCTCATAGCTTCGAAAATCTCTTTCGCTTCGGTAATTTCGGCCGCGCTATATTCAGATTTCGCACCCGCCCGCTTGAGAATAAAAAGATCAAATGCGGCAAATTTCTTTTGGTCAAAACGCAAAGCATAAGCGCCGCTCGGGAGCTGGTATTTCAGGTCCGTTCGCGTCCAATCAATAACGGGCATGAAATTGTAGCAAATTGTTTTTATACCGCATTGGGCGAGGTTCTCCATGGAGGTGGCCCAAGTTTCGATATATTTTTCATGGCCGGGGCGGGCGAGCTTGATATCTTCATGGACTGGAATGCTTTCCACCACTGTCCATTTCAAGGGCGCCAAGCCCTCCTTGCAGTCCTCGATGAAGGCTTTATGTGCTTGAATAGCTTTAATGGGCCATATTTCACCGGCTGGAATGTCATGCAAGGCACTGACAATATCCGTCACGCCAGTCTGGCGGATTTCATCAATCGTAACGGGGTCAGTTGGGCCAAACCATCTCCAGGATTCTTGCATAATAACAGCCTCGCTCTTAATCAAATCTACCGGACATTTACGATGTCCTCTATAGCCTTTTTAACATCCACATAGGACGTTTTTTCAACAAAGCCGATTGAAAACCTGTGCGGGGTTGTCAGGAATTTGTCTTTATTGCGACGACCAAAACCGAGAACGGTCATGTCCGGGCGACTGACATAATCATTTGGCTGCGTGTCATCTTCATGTTGGAGCATATATATCATACGCGGTGAGTTCGGGTCGCCAAAGGCCGTCCACTCGGGTCCAGGGAGATCACCGATGAATTCTTCGTCAATCAGGTGACGCTCAGGATCTGCAGAAGAATAGCGAAAATCAGTCCTATCCATTGTCCCGCCCGGCACGCCTTCATATTGCACCCAATATTTATACCCCGCGCTAACCTTGCGCATCGTGAAGTCCAGACGCTGCGGATAAAAATCATATTGTCCTTCCCATTGTTTGTTATCAGAGGTGACGATTATGCGAACATGATCTGAACTGTCTGTCTCGACAACAGATGTGGAGGGGTCTGTCCCCGCATTCATGGCGTGGAAATAATTACCGTCTTGTCTGTGCACCGCGTTGGGAAAGCCGCGATACTCACCCTTATGGCCGCTGCCTTTTTCTTTGTGGAAGCCTAGCCAGTCTACCCCGTCTTTATCGATCATGCTTGATAGGCCGCCGCCCGTTTTCTCAAGATAATAGGTCGCGGCCGGCGTTATCACGATATAGGCAGGATCACCGCCCGCCGAGGCGTCGACGCCGTGGGTGAGCTTTACTGCTGCGGGTTCAGATTGTGAGAGGCAGCCCGTCAAAAAAGTCACTGTCCCGAGTGTAAGGATAGGGTGCAGGTATAAGCTCACTTTACGCATTTATCACTCCTTTATCGTGACTATCTGCGCTTTTCTTTAGCATAGTCCCGATCAATAGCAGAGCCAATGCACACAATAAGAACATGATGCGTCCCCAAAGCGGGTTCGGAATGAGTGCCATAAAGAAAAGCCCTGTGCCCATACACATCACAGTCGCGCCAAGTTTACGGCGCTGGCTTCGATCATAATCCGTTTGCTCATCATCGGCAATAACCGGAGTTTCGAGGTCTTTGAAAAAAGCCTTGCGGGCCGCATCGTCCTCGGCTGAAGGTTCTTTATAAAAGAGTGAGGTGAGAACAAAAAACCCGCCTGTAATAAAGACCTGCGCCCCGATTGTTAGAATGAGGTTCATGTCAGTCGCTTCCCGGCGGGTGAAAGGCTCGATCCCGATCCATTCTGCGAAGAGCTGGGGCGTCAAAACATTGAGAACGAACCAAGAGACAAATAGCCCCAGCAATACCGTCACCCAAGGGGCCCAGACAGGTGTTTTCTTGACGATTAATCCAAGAATTAAGGGAATTAAAATCGGGACTTGTATCATGGCGGATACTGACATCATCAAATCAAACAAGCTCAGTTCTTTAAGGGACTTAAAATAAAGGGCCATGACGATAACGAAAATACCGCTGGCAAAACTTAGACCGCGGCTAAGGTTTAAAAGGTGGCGATCACTCACAACCTTGTTTCGCTTGCGTAGGAAGGGCTGATAAATTGATCTTACAAAAATGCCGGAATTTTTATTGAGCGCGGAGTCCATAGATGACATTGAGGCTGCAAATAATCCTGCCAGTAGTAAGCCCACTGTCCCCGTTGGCATAGCGTTGCGGGCAAAGACAAGGTAAACGGCATCTGCCGCCTTATTTCCAAGATCGGGATAGGCCGCCGCCGCATCGGGGTAAAGAATAGCGCTGGCCCAAGGGGGTATAAACCATATTACACTGCCAACCCCCATCAGGGTCATGGCGAGCAAAGCGGCTTTGCGGGCATTGGCAGTATCCTTGGCATTGAGAAACCGAAATGAGTCGTGCATATTCATGATCGTTACGAGTTGTTTTGCTAGAAAGAAAACGAAGGTCCCAACAAGCAAAAGTCCGTAATTCATATTCGGCCCCATGATGAAATCAGACGGAAAGTTCGTGACGAGTTCAACAGGACCACCCACTTTTACAAGCGCTACGATTGCACAGGCGACTGAGACCGTTGCGACGACAAGCGTCTGAACAAAATCAGACGCCACAACGCCCCACGCTCCTGCGAGCACGGATACGAAAATCACAGCCAAGCCAATGACAATAATTGTCATTGTGATATCTGCCTGAAAAACAGCACTGGAAAACACGCCTAAAGCGTTAAGCCAAATGCCGGCATTTAACACAGTGAAAATTATCAAGGCGCAAGAAAAAAACAGTTCATTACCACTGCCGAAACGCCGCCGAATGGCCTCTGTCGGGGTATCGACCCGCATTTGTCGAAAACGGTGTGCAAAAAAAGCCCACCCACAAAAGTAAGAAAATGTATTCGCGATAAAAACAAGGCTAACGGCAAAACCATCCGTGAACGCTTTGCCCGCTGCACCGGTAAAGGTCCAGGCCGAGAACTGCATCATAAAGGCTGTTGAACCGACCATCCACCAAAGCATTCGCCCGCCGCCGCGAAAATAGTCACTCGTGGATTTTGAAGCCATGTTTTTAAATACAATGCCAATGCCGATGACTAGGCAGAAATAGGCGGCAATAACGATATAATCGAAGTTCATCGCGCTATCTTATTGTAGATGAGTGACATCAACCCAGTTTTCATTGCGTCGTAAAATATCGATAATTTGTTGATATTGTGCGCCTTCTTTAAAGGTCTGGTAAGGCGGTACGGTTTTGCCCGCTATGTCCTTTACAAAAAGACGAATGAGGTAGCGCCAATTCCGTTCCGTATCGCCCTTCACATCAGGCACGTCCGCGGCAATATCTGCAGGAAGTTCTGTCTGCGTCCATTTTTTGTCAGCGCCGTATAGATAGAGCGGACCGCTTCCGTAATGCCCTTTAATATAGATGGCGCCGTCATTTCCGTAAAAAGCGATATAGTCTTCGTTAAAACGCGGATGCAGGCCGCCATGCTTGAACATAACGGAAACGGGCTTTTGGGCAAAAGGGCTTTCGATTTTTGCCTGTACAGCATAGCTCCATTCTACGTCTGACTCGCCCCATTTTAGCGACGGGTCCTTTAAGTCATCGGGAATATGATCTCGCCGCGTTTTGAAATTATGCACGTCTTTGACAATAGGGGCTTTGCCCAAATCGTCGCGAACCTCGCCCATGACAGACAGAATTGTCTCGCCGATCACCGAGGTCACGATTGAAAGTTTATGTGTGAAATTATTGTTGAGCCGTCCGCCGCCTGCTTCGCGCTTATGTGACCAGCCAAAGGGAATATCACGCTCCAGATTAAAGTGAGAGACACATTCAACTTCGACAGGCTCGCCAATTGCCCCTGCAGCGACCAAGCGTTTTGCATGAAGTATTTCGGGCATATACCGGAAGCTCGCGGCGAAAGCTGTCTTGACGCCTTTTTCTTTTGCCAATCTGTTGAGTTCCACAGCCGTTGGCCCGTCCGCCGTTAGAGGTTTGTCACAAAAGACGTGGCAGCCTGCGGCAATCGCTTGTTTAATTGGCTCGAAATGCGCACCCCCCGGTGTGGCAATAGAGACAATATCAGGTTTGCAATCGTTTAGGGCTTTTTGCCAATCTGTTCCGCCATAGGGAATATCCATCTCTTGGGTGACTTGCGCAACAACGCTCGGCGTGCGCCCGACAATGCCGACTATCTTTGCGCCGACATCTCTAAAGGCTTGCGCGTGGCCTTGTCCCGCAAAGCCCGTTCCGTGCACCAAAACTTTAATTGTCTTGCTCATCCTTCCCCCAACCGTCATATATATTTTTGAGTAATGTTGATAGCCTGTCTAGACCAATTTGGCTATAGAATTATACCAATTTTAATTATTAAGGGACGAAAATGAAGATTACGAGCGCAGAGGTTTTTATCGGAGGTCCCGGAAAAAATTATGTCACGCTTAAAATCATGACAGATCAAGGGGTTTATGGTCTGGGTGATGCTTCGTTGAATACGCGCGAGACCTTACCGGCGGCTTATCTGACAGATTACCTTATTCCTTGCCTTATTGGGAAAGACCCGCGCAATAGCGAAGATATTTGGCAGTATTTTTACAAAGGCGCCTATTTTCGCCGCGGCCCAGTCGCAATGGCCGCTATTGGTGCGATTGATATGGCGTTGTGGGATATTAAAGGCAAAATCGCAGGCTTGCCTGTATATCAATTGCTCGGCGGTAAAAGCCGTGATGGCGCCCTGGTTTATGCCCATGCCACAGGGACAGATGTCGAAGACTTGCTCGATACCATCGCCCATTATCAATCGGAGGGTTATAAGGCCGTTCGGGTGCAATGCGCTGTTCCGGGCATGCCGACGGCTAAAGGCAATATAGGTTACGGCGTGGCCGGGGAAGGCGACGACTCCAAGCACTTCATCACAGATTTTAGAGGCTTACCAAAAGAAGAAATTTGGGATAGCGAAAAATATCTGCAATTTATGCCAAGTGTCTTTGAGAAAATCAGAGACCGATTTGGTCCTGATTTGAAAGTTCTACACGATGTCCACCACCGCCTACGCCCGCGCGAAGCCGCGGCCTTTGGCCGAGAGGTTGAGAAATATAATCTGTTCTGGCTCGAAGACCCGACGCCGGCAGATGATCAATTGGCTCTAAAACTCATCCGCCAACACACAAGCGTACCCATCGCCATTGGCGAAGTGTTTAACTCCATCTGGGATTGCAAGCAGATGATCGAAAATGAATGGATTGATTTTATCCGCGTCGCCGTGACCTATGCAGGCGGGATTACCCATGTTCGGCGCATCGTCGAGCTTGCGGCTTTGCATCATGTTCGCACAGGCTTTCACGGCGCGCCGAGCCATTCTCCCATTTCTATGGCCGCGCAAGCCCACATAAATGCATGGGCTCCAAATTTCGGCATACAGGAATATCTGGTACTAGGCACACCCGAATGTGACGCTCTATTTCCTTCGGAGCATAAGCTGGAGGCGGGTCTTTTCCAAGTCAGTGACGCTCCCGGATTGGGTGTAGATTTTGACGAGACAGAAGCGAAGCGTTACAGCTATGAACGCGGATATCACCCCATTGTCAGGCTCGAAGACGGTACTATTTGGGATTATTAAGGCGCTGGCGAAGCCGAACCAAATCCATATTATATTAATTGCAATAGCATTCGTTATTCTGCTGATAAATTGACGTTTAGATAGGATTTCGTGTCGCTATCACGGAGTTGGGACCAAAAATCTGTGTCAAAACTACCACACACCCTAAAAAAATTTAATTGGTACTACCAAAATATCAAAATCGGTATTGACAATAGGTTCGCATTTCCCGATGTTTTAAATTATTCACGAGAAAAAAACTTCCGGAAGGGGAATATTTAATGATCAATATGTTGTCACGGAGTCGCACGGGCGAAAAATCATCGCACTCTTTTCTAAAAAGCTCTTTATTATTAACGGTTGGCGCCTCAACGCTGGCTCTATCTTTGCCGGCATATGCGCAAGATAGTGGCGAAGATGAAGTTGTCGCTACAGGGACGCGGCTCGTTATTCAGGACGCGCTAGAAATTAAACGGCAAGCGACGACAGTTGTTGACGGTCTTTCGGCCGATGAAATCGGTGATTTACCCGCCTTGTCTATTGCCGAGGCCCTCGAGCAAATCACATCAGTCGGCTCCCAACGCGAAGGCAGCGGGGCGACGGAAGTCTCAATCCGGGGACTTGGACCCTTCCTTGGATCAACTGTGATCAATGGCCGCGAGGCGACAAACGGTTCCGGTGACCGTTCTGTGAACTTCTCACAATTCCCTTCTGAGCTTTTTAACAAGCTAGAAGTTTATAAAACTCAAGAAGCCAGCTTTATTGAAGGCGGCGTTGCCGGACAAATTTCTCTCTCGACGCTTAAGCCACTTGAATATGGCAAACAGCGCATACAGCTACAGGCTAAGGGTAATATTCAGCCAGATAATCTGAACATTAATGACCGTGAACGCACTGTGGGCTACCGCCTCACAGGGAGTTATGTGGACCAATGGGAAAGCGCTAAATTAGGTGAGTTCGGCCTTTCTATCGGCGGCCAAATCCAGCGCCGCCCGAATTCGGAACAAGAAGCACGGTCTACCTCTACTTTCCAAGCCTGTCGCCTCTCATCTCTTGATGGCAATAGCTGTAATGATACCGAAGATTTTAGAACCTTTATTGAGCAGGAATTTGATGATGGTGATGATGTTAGGCCTGTTATTAGAGGGATTGAAGCCACGGAAGATAATCTGGATGCCTTTACTGATCAGGAGCTTGTCGATGGGTTCTTGAACTTGTCATCTTCCAATAATTCTAGTGGCGCTGAAACATTTGGTGAAGCCTTTATAAGTGACGCTGACGTACAGGCGGCGCAAGAAATTAATCCATTTACGGGACAGCCTTTTGGGGTGAACGACCCCTTCGTGCTTACCTCTTCCAGTCGGAGTTTCCGTCAGAATGTCACGAATGACTCGCGCGACGCCATTTTCGGCGCAGCACAATGGCGACCCAATGATCGCTTGGATATCAATGTGGATGCGCAATATTCAGAGCGAACATTTAATGAAATCAGAAGTGAAATCAGTTTTGATGCTAATGATCTCGAACCTGATGGTGATAATGACCTTCTGCCTGGCTTTGAGCTGCAAACCACAGAAACTGGCGCCCTAAGGGTGGGTGGTGTTTCCGGTCCGATCGAAGCGCGCACACAGTTTCAAGAACGAAGCGAAGAGTATATAGGTTTCGGTGGTAATGTTTCTTATGATGTGACTGATAGATTAAATGTCACTGTGGATGGGTCTTATTCTGATACGTCCCGTGTTGAAGAAATATTTAGAGGCCGCGTAGGGTCAGGCAGCCGCCTTATCGGTATTGATATCCTGCAAAATGGGTCGCAAGGTCAGCAATTCACGATCTTGAACACAGATGTAAATGATCCCACGATTTTCACAGATGATAATGTTGAGGTTCAGGAAGACTTAAACCAGTTTAGAAACCATGAGATTTGGGCTATTAAAGGGGATGCGAGTTATGATCTTGGGGGCGACTTTCTTACCTCCTTCCAAGTAGGTGCTCGCTATTCTGAACAGAGTTTTGATCAGCTTCCTCGTGTTAGAAATGAGATTGAGCTTGATGATAATTCAGATTTCCTAGACGGATTATTCCCAGCTGAGATCAATGGTACGCCTGTTTTTGCTACGATTGAGCTTGATATAGGTGATAGCGATGAAAGAGACTTTGCTAATGAATTGGGTTTAGGCGAGCTAGTTGGCTTTGGTGTGCTTGGTAATGGTAGCGATCTCGACAACTCTACTTTTGAAGGTGTAACGGGTTTTGTTCCCGGCACTACAGTTCCATTTAGCATCGATTCTAGTGGTGATATCGACGTTACCGCTACGGCAGCAGAGTTCAACGCCCTTGGTTTCCAAAATAATAGCGACACAGACACGGTCAATGAATCGGGTGCTGGTGGTACCAACCTTGGTGTGTTGGCGGCTCAAGCCTGTCAGAGCTCTGAATTTATCGAAGATAATTTCCTTGACGGTGAAACCAATGGCAATCTCATTACCAATATAGATTCTGATGGCAATGTCATTGAACAAGGGACAGGAAATACATTTATTTCCTTTGACGGTGCGTGTTTGCCCGAACTCTTATTGGGGCGTGCAGCTGAAATCCCTGGACCAGAAGATGCGAGTGGGGCTGAATTGGTACAATCAGTCGACATAACCGAAGAAACGACTGCGCTTTATGCTCAGGCTAATTTTGACACGCAAATTTCGAATTTCCCTGTTCGCGGTAATTTTGGTGTACGTTATATTGATACGACACTTATCTCGAACAGCTTCCGCGGCGGATTTGACGTCGAGGTAGACGATGATGGCAATGTGATTGGTGTTGATATCGATACAGGTGTGACAGATCTGGTGCCCCTAAGAGATGAGTTCAGTTATAGCGAGTTTCTACCGAGCTTTAATGCGGTCGTAGATTTGACCGATGATGTGCTCTTGCGCGGCGGGGTATTCCGGGCGATTTCACGACCCGATCCCTCAGACTTGGGTAATGGTCGTACCATTACTTCACTTAACCTTGATGATACAGTTGATGAAAATACCACGATTGGTGATTTCATTGGCGGCGTCATTTCCAATGGTAACCCAAGTCTGGAGCCTTTCACCTCTTGGAACTATGATGGTGCGTTAGAATGGTATCCTAACGAGGACTCAATTCTGGCGGTTGGGCTCTACTACAAGTCCTTTACGGGCGGGTTCCAGAATAGCATACAAAATGAGACCTTCACGGTTAATGGTGAAGATATTAGTGTCGATGTTCCGGTTCTAACAACAACGGATGAGAACAGTAATATCTTCGGTGTTGAGGTTAATGCGGCCCACGCCTTTACCTATTTGCCGGGCGCTCTTAGCGGCCTTGGCTTTAAGGTGAGTTATAACTATGCTGATTCAAATTTCGAGTTTGAGGATGGTCAATTTGGTGAGGCGGTTACGCTAGATGAAACGGGCGAGGTTGTATCTATAAGAGAAGGCTTTATCCCGCCAGCTAATCTTGTTGGTCTGTCTGAGCATACGGCGAATGGACAAGTTTATTATAATGTCGGTGGTGCGACACTTACCCTGATCGGTAAATATCGGAGTGAGTTCTTCCAGCAATTCATTACGACGCCTTTGAACCTTCGTTTTATTGATGAGGCCTTTGTGATGGATGCGCGCTTGTCTTATAAAATCAATGATAATCTAAAACTATCATTGGAAGGCACAAATATCCTCAATACAGCACGTGAGCAATTTAATCCTACATTGGATAACTTTGCTGAATTGAATGTGTTTGGTCCGCGTATCTTTATGGGTGTTACCGCGAAATTCTAAGTTAAACTTAATGCGTATTTGAAAGCGCATCTCCCTTGATGGGAGGTGCGCTTTTTTTATGGGGTCTTAGGATGAGTTTCGGATTTTGAAGGGCGGGTTAAAGATAGCTTTGCGGGCTCTTTTCGCTTATTACCTGTGAATGGAATATGTCCTAGAAAGCCCCGAGAGCGGACGTCATATCCTTCCTGATCTTGTTCGCGCTGTGGCGCTTATAGGCATTGCACTCGTCAATGTGTCGGTTATCGCTTACCCGCTTATGGGTAGCTATCTGCATGGGGGCCTGAATACGCATTGGGATGTGGGCGCATTTTTTCTTGTGATGACGTTTTGCACAATGAAGTTTTACCCGCTCTTTGCTTTTATGTTCGGCGTGGGCTTTGCCTATCAAATGCGGTCGACCCGTCGCGAGAGCGCCGGATTTTCAGGACGTTATTTTCGGCGCATTTTAGGCCTTTTATTTTTTGGCCTCGTCAATATCGCTCTGTTCTATCAAGGCGATATTTTGATCCTTTATGCCATATTAGGTAATCTGCTATTCTTGTTTCGGAATGCGTCCACCCGAACAGTGCTACGCTGGGGTATCGGGTTTTTCATCCTCCAAATTCTGGTGTTTGCGGCCATCACAATCGGGCTTTATTTGGGGCAAATGCATGCGCATGAGGCAATAGGGGCGGAACTTGACGAAATGGCGCGGGCTGTGACGCGGTCCCAAGCCGTTTACGGCGCGGGTACGTTCACCGACAGTATAGCTCTGCGTTTCAAAGAATGGAGCGAGATCATTCAGATCGGCATTTTTTTGGATGGTTTGGGGGCGATGGCTTTTTTCCTCTTTGGGCTAGCTGCTGTCAAATCTGGCATAATCACTGAACCTCATATTTCCATTTGGGGGTGGTTTCGCCGGATTTTTCTACCTATTGGCGTTCTTGGAAGTATGATAGGTGCTTATATCCAAGCACAGGGTGACAGCATGCTAAGCCCTGCCAGCATGTTAGGTATGACTTTGATTGCCTTCTTTGCGTTCTTTCTCAGCACGGGATATTTGGGGCTACTCGCCAAATGGGCTGAGACGCCGGCGACGGGTTTCAAGACGTTTCTAATGCGGGGGGGTACGGCCTCGTTAACAGCCTATCTGATGCAGGGCCTAATCTTATCTCTGATTTTCAATGCGTACGGACTGGGATTATTCGGCAAACCGGGCGCGGCCTTGTGTATTCTCATTGCCCTAGCTACTGCCTTTTTTACTCTTGCGTTTACCAGTGTCTGGAGAAAGCGGTACACGCGTGGCCCATTGGAATACGCGCTAAGAAAGCTAACTTATTTGCAATAGACGCACGGGATCACCTCTTCAAGCAAAGAAAGTTTTCGTGCGGGGTTTTACTGTCCTTAGGCGCGCCTTAAGGCGCGGTAGAGGGACCGACGACGAGTTTACTAAATGTGGCTTGGGCGTAGTCGCCATTGGCTTTGTCAACAGCCCAGTCTCCGGTTCCCGAACAGCCTGGCTTCCATGTGCCGCTGCCTGATACCGTGCTGCATTGATTATAAATGCCAGCCTTGAAATACATTGAGTCTCCGCCATAGCTATAGCGATTATCAAGTGGGTCGACCACGCCATTAGCATCGACATTATTGACCAGATTTATGCTATGTTTGACCGTACCGTGACGCGCCGTGCTGAATGTCAGATGCATAGTGTTTTCATGGACATTGACCGTGTAATCAAAGGTCTCACCCAGCGCAATACCTTGCGTGCCCGGGTCAGCCATGTTCTCCCATGTATTCCCCCAGACAGGATAGGCTATATCTGTGCGGTTGGGATCTTTTTTCGCCAGATTACGCTCATATGTCCAAAATACGGAGCCATATTCGTGATCGGGGAACTTTTTATAATAGATTTTTAATGGCTCATTTCCATAGCCAAAACCCGATGATGTATTCTTATATTTTACAGCATGAATTTGACCTACAACGGCTGAATAAGCGGCTTTGGTTTTTGGATTACCAGCCCGTCTTGCGACGTGGTCGACATGCAGGCTAGCTTCCATCTTGCCACCAACTGACCCGAATTTATCGGAAAAGTCATGGGCCGCGATCGAGAAATTATTCCCGACGCTATGGGTTTTAATCTTTGTATTCGTGCCGCGTAGCATTTGCCTTAATTCGCTTCTCGTATTGGAAGAGTTTTTCGTTGTGGTCGCTTTGTTCGGGCTGGCAAATACCATACGGTCCTGTGCGTCCAGATAAAAGAAATCAGGATGGGAATATTTACGCAATCTTTTAACATTTATCGAGTCAGGCTTACTGTCTCTATTCACGTCGATAGGCAGTGTAATAT
>CAZHPV010000044.1:0-21479 GCA_964534845.1 uncultured Caulobacterales bacterium | reverse complement strand
CCCACGACCCTCACCTTGGCAAGGTGATGCTCTACCACTGAGCTACGCCCGCTCAAAAGACGTAATCTAAGACCTCGTAAAGGTCTCATGGTCGAAGAGGCGCTATATGGCCCAAAGCCAAGAAAAGATCAAGCGCTGAAACCAAAAAACTTAAACACACTCCGTACGTCAATATCGCCCGACGACCGAGGCTTTATACCACTTAGTATTCCCCGTAATTGCAATATCGCCACATAAATAGATTTCACTGCCGCCTATATTCATGCTAAGATTAACCCGTCAGTTTATAGGCTTCGGGATAAGCTTTAAAATAAAGCTCTGGCGAAAAAACCAGCCGATATCCCTGCGTTAAAGAGCCCAAATAGAGTGAAAGATTATGACAACACAACCGACCCACGCACCTCCTCTCCCCACGAGCCGGGACGCGCTTTATGCCTTCTTTAACGCCCATAATATCAAATTTGAGACCAAGGAGCATGCCCCGGTATTTACCGTTGAAGAAAGCGCCGAGATTAAGGCCAGAATGCCGGGCGGCCATACAAAAAACCTGTTCCTAAAAGATAAAGCGGGGCAGGTTTTTCTGATTTGCGCTCAATCAGATACGCAAATCAAGGTCAATAAACTTCACCCAGTTCTAGGCTGTAAGCGGCTCTCATTTGGCAAGCCAGAGCTATTATGGGAGCATTTGGGCGTTCTGCCGGGATCTGTGACCTTATTTAGCCTGATAAATGACACGCAAGGCGTGGTGAAGCTGGTGATTGATGCCCGCTTGCAGACGCACACTATTGTGAATTTCCACCCCTTGCAAAACACTGCAACAACGGCCATCTCAGCGGAAGATATGATTAAATTTGCTAAAGCAACGGGCCATGACCCGCTTATTTTGGATTTTTCAACACTCAGTGCCACGCTGGGCCTCTCGGAATAGACTAAACCAAAAGCAATAAGACCTCTTGTAAAACAGGCGAAGACGTCACATCTTAAGGAATAGAACGGAACACAGGTAAGATTATGCTAGACGACACATCTACAGAGATCATTGTAAACGGCTCGGATACGGGCTTTATGGACGACGTTATTGAAAGCTCTAAAACCGTCCCCGTTATTGTCGATTTCTGGGCGCCGTGGTGCGGCCCGTGTAAACAATTAATACCCGCGCTGGAGCGCGTCGTAAAAGCCCAAAATGGCAAGGTCAAACTGGTAAAAATCAATATTGATGATAATCCGGCTGTTGCCGGGCAATTAGGTGTCAAATCCATCCCTGCCGTATTTGCCTTTAAAGACGGACAGCCTGTTGACGGCTTTATGGGCGGCCAGCCTGAATCAGAGCTCAGCAAGTTCATCTCACGGCTAACCGGCGAAACCGACCCCGCTGAAGAGGCCGTAAAATTAGTCGCCAGAGCCAAAGACAGTCTGGCGATTGGTGACCCGGGCGGCGCCGCGCAGGATTTCGCACAAGCGCTGCAGCTGGACGGCGAAAACCCCGAAGCCTTATCTGGACTAGCGCGGGCCTATATTGACAGCGGCAATATGCAAGGCGCCGCGGACCTGATAGCCAGCGCAAGTAAGACAATAGAAGATCACCCCGAAATAGCCGCCATTCGGGCAAGCCTTGATTTAAAAGAAGCCGCACCTGAGCCCGATGTTACAGAAGGCCTGTTTAAAGCCGTTAAAGACAAGCCAGATGATCTTGATGCCCGTCTTGAGCTAGCCAAGGCGCTAGCCGGTCAGGGCGAGAACGCCAAGGCCGTTGAGCATTTGCTTTATTCAATAGGTAAAAACCGCCAATATAAGGACGAAGCGGCCAGACTTTTCCTGCTGACGATTTTCGAAGCTGAAGGCAATGAATCACCCGTTTCTATAGAGGGCCGCCGCGCACTCTCTTCCATATTATTTGCGTGAAGGGGGCTATGGTTATCACCGAATGAGCACCCATTATAAATCACTGACTAAACGCACGAATCCGGAAATCATTCCGATATTTCCGCTCAACGGAACCGTATTGCTGCCCGCATGTGATTTACCGCTCAATATTTTCGAGCCGCGCTATCTGAATATGATTGATGACGCCCTAAAGTCTGACCGTCTGATTGGCATGATACAATTGGCTGACAATCCCCAGGCGAAGGAGGAAACTAACATATCTTCTGGGCAACCCGGTCTCGTCAAAATTGGCGGTTTAGGACGCATAATACAATTTTCGGAAACCGAGGACGGGCGTTACCTTATCGTCCTTAAGGGCTTAAAACGCTTCCACTATCTGGAAGATGTCACGGCTAAAACCCCTTATAGATGTGCGCGGGTCAGCTTTGAAGGCTTTGAGGAAGACGCCGCCTGCCATACTGGAAAACATATGCCAAGCGCCTTGTCCGGGGGTTCGAATAATGACCGCGCCGCCTTGACCTTGGCGATGAAAAGTTTCGCAAAAGCCTTGGGTGTAAAGGTGGACTGGAAATCCTTGGCAGAAATTCCAATGGCTAATCTTGTAGATCAGGCGGCGATGATAAGCCCTTTTAAACCCGCCGATAAGCAATCCCTGCTCGAAGCTCTGGGTAGTGATGAGCGCCGACGTCTGCTTATTGGGCTGATGCATCTTTACGCCACAAATCCCGGCGATAGACACAATAGCGATCAGGATAGCAACCCGCAAAGGCCCTTACAATAAAGACCAAATGATTGCCCTTCCAATATGACAAAGCCTCCGAAAAAATCTTCCGCTAAAGCGGCCAAAGAGAAAAGCCCAAAAAAACAAGCCGATCCCGGCCCGGACATTGATCCTAAATTGCTCGGCGTTCTCGTCTGCCCGAAAACACGCAGCCCCCTGACATATGATAGAGAGGCAGGCGAGCTTATATCGAAAAAAGCAAAACTGGCCTATCCGGTACGCGAGGGCGTGCCAATTATGCTGGTTGACGAAGCCCGCAAACTCTAACCACTGATGAAAGAGCTTAGATATGTCTGACACAGAAAAGACACTCACA
Source organism: uncultured Caulobacterales bacterium (assembly GCA_964534845.1). Classification (GTDB taxonomy): domain Bacteria; phylum Pseudomonadota; class Alphaproteobacteria; order Caulobacterales; family Maricaulaceae; genus CALCKU01. The sequence continues at coordinate 18,498 of CAZHPV010000044.1, read as the reverse complement.
ACCGCCCAGCAAGACGCGCTGGACGCCGCAACATTTCGCAAGCTGTTAAAACATCTCGACGAAAATAAAGAGGTGCAAAACATAGACCTGATGATACTGGCCGGGTTTTGTCGCAATTGCCTCTATAAATGGTATAAGTCTGCTGGCGAAGAAGCCGGGCTAGATGTTGACTTGGATATGGCTCAAAAAAGAGTGTACGGCATGGCCTATAGTGATTGGAAAGCCGCTTACCAGCCCAAAGCAACACCCGAACAACTCGCCGCCTTTGAAGCCCGTAGTAAGTGTTAAACGGAGCCGATATATGAATACCCCTCAATATGACTACGCAGACGCCAGCCAATGGCGCGGAACTACAATATTAACTGTTCGCAAAAACGGCAAAGTCGTCGTGGTTGGGGACGGGCAAGTCAGCGCCGGCAATACGGTAATGAAAGGCAATGCCCGCAAAGTACGAACATTGGCCGGCGGGTCCGTGATAACGGGGTTTGCAGGCGCAACAGCAGATGCCTTTGCTTTGCTTGAGAGGCTAGAGGCCAAATTGGAACAACACCCCACGCAGCTCGCACGCGCCTGTGTCGAACTGGCCAAAGATTGGCGCACAGATAAATATTTGCGTCAATTGCAGGCTATGATGATTGTCGCGGATAAGAACGAAACCTATGTGCTTACAGGGAACGGTGATGTTGTCGAACCTGACGGCGGCATAACGGCGATTGGTTCAGGCGGTAATTACGCGCTCTCGGCAGCCCTCGCTATGGATGAATATGAAGACGATGCCGAAGTTCTGGCCCGCAAAGCCATGGCGATCGCCGACCGTATTTGTGTTTTTACCAATGGCAATCTAACGGTTGAGAGCTTGAAAACATCTTCAAAAAAATCCTGACGCTCTTTTCTTTTCCACTGTTTTTTGAACCGCTTGGCCTCTATAAAGCCCAAAGCCTCTCGATTGAATTTATCGCCCAAATGCGGAAAGCGGAGCCCTTATGCGTACTGAAACTGCCCCTAAAGTGACCCGTCTGGAAGATTATGTTCCGCCGAATTTCAAAATCAATTCAGTTTTTTTAGATTTTGATCTCTCTGAAACCGCGACAAAGATACGCTCAACATTGACGCTAACGCGCGTGGCTGACGGCCCGCTCAAACTAGACGGCAATGACATAGAACTAAAATCCGTCACACTCGACGGAAAGGCTTTAACGCGCAGCCAATACCGCCTAACCCAGACCCATCTCATATTAGAGAACCTGCCGCAAAACTGCACATTGGAAATCGAAACCCTTTGCAACCCCAAAGACAATTCAACCCTTATGGGGCTTTATGTTTCAGGCGGACGGTTTTGTACGCAGTGCGAGGCCGAAGGCTTTCGGCGCATGACCTATTATCTTGACAGGCCGGACGCTCTGTCCCTTTTCAAAGTACGTATAAATGCGCCGCGCGCTTTTCCATACCTCCTTGCAAATGGCAATATGATCGAGAGCGGCGAATTGCCAAATAATCGCCATTACGCGGTCTGGGAGGACCCCTTTCCCAAGCCGTGCTATCTTTTTGCCCTTGTTGCGGGTGATTTTGATATTTTACAGGATCGTTTTACAACGATGAGCGGGCGGGACATCCCCTTGACAATCTATGTGGATAAAGGGGCTGCGCCCCGCGCGGCCTATGCGATGGATAGTTTAAAACGGTCCATGAAATGGGATGAGGACGTTTACGGGCGTGAATATGATCTTGACCGCTTCATGATCGTTGCTGTTCGAGATTTTAATTTTGGCGCGATGGAAAATAAGGGTTTGAATATTTTCAACTCGGCGCTTTTACTCGCTGATGGTGAAAGCGCGACAGATATGAACTTCGAGCGTATTGAGTCCGTTGTCGCCCATGAATATTTCCACAACTGGACCGGCAACCGGATTACCTGTCGGGACTGGTTTCAGCTATGCCTAAAAGAAGGCTTTACCGTATTTAGAGATCAAGAGTTTTCAGCCGATCAGCGCGGGGCCGCCGTACAGCGTATCAAGGATGTGAAAGCCTTGCGCGGGCGGCAATTCCCCGAAGACGGGGGCCCGCTTGCCCATCCCGTCCGGCCCGCATCTTATCAAAAAATAGATAATTTCTATACGGCAACCATTTATGAAAAGGGTGCAGAGCTAATTCGAATGCTTAAAATTATTCTAGGCCCAGAAGCTTTTCGAAAAGGCTGCGATCATTATTTTGACACACTGGACGGCACGGCCGCCACTGTCGAACAATTCCTGTCCTGTTTTGAGGAGAGCGCAGGTCAAGACTTATCGCAATTCATGCGCTGGTATGAACAGGCCGGCACACCTATTGTCAGTGTCTCAAAAGCCCCGTCAAAAACGGGAACTGGCTCACATATAACACTCAATCAGACAACAAAGCCAACCCCCGGGCAGACTAGAAAGCGGCCCCAGATTATCCCTTTACGCTGGCAAATCATTGGCGAGGACGGTGCCAAGACCGAGCCAAAGCTCTCCCTGCTTAAAGACAAATCCCTCAGCTTTGATATTCCAGAACTGGGCGAGGGCTCAAGCCTATCAATCCTACAGGACTTCTCTGCGCCCATTATCTTGAAACAAAAAGCCAATATGGCGGATAATTTGCGTCTCATGAGGTCTGATCCCAATGCGTTTAATCGCTGGGAAGCCGGGCAAAGCCTTGCCCGAGATCTCTTGGCGAACATGGCCAAATCCATCGAAAACGGTAAAATGCCCGCGCCCAATAAGGCTTTAAAAGGGTATATTAGGGCCTTGAAATCTACCCTGTCCGATGAAGCCTTTAATGCCAATTTCAAGGCTCTGGCTTTAACGATTCCGACATCCACAGAAATCACTCAGGTGCTTGATAATTCTGACCCCATAGCCGTGCATCTTTCAGGACAATGGCTGAACAGGGCTATTTGTGACGGCCTGAGCGGTGATCTCCTGGCTTGTTATCACAAATTAAACACCCCCGCCCCTTTTGATCCGGGCGCGAAAGCCGCTGGGCGCAGAGCTTTGAAAAACAAGTCGCTTGGCCTCTTGGGCGCTGGCCTTGAGGCCCAAGCCGCCCCGCTAGCGCTCTCACAATTCAAATCGGCGAAGAACATGACCGACGAAATCAGTGCGCTTATGACATTGACGCGTCTTGGCGGAAAGCGTGTCGATAAATCCATTGATGAATTTTACGAAAAATGGAAATCAAACCCGCTTGTGATTGATAAGTGGTTTGCCGTTCAGGCTTCGCGTGCCCATGGCCGCAACATATCCGCCCTTAAAACCCTAACCCGGCACCCGGCTTATGACCCCAGAAACCCCAACCGCGTTCGCGCCCTATTGGGCAGTTTTGCCATGTCTAATCCTGTTCTTTTTCACCGTATAGACGGCGAAGGCTATAGGTTTTTCACAGAACAGGTTCTCGATATGGATAGTCGAAATCCGCAAATTGCCGCCCGGCTTTTGGGCTTATATGAAATTTGGCGTAAACTAGACAAAGACCGTCAAGCTTTAATCCGACAAGAATTAGCCCTTATTATTGCAGCAAAACCTTCGAGAAATGTCTTGGAAATTGCAACCAAAACACGCGGATAAACAAGACATATTTTTTCGGAACTGTAAGAGTTTATTTATCGCAAGGGTGTAGACTTGCGTCCATGATAGACCCAAGAACCGCTTCCGGGTTTCGAACCCATGTCTCGGAGCAGCTATATTCCGTCCTCAGACAGCCTATTGTGAGCCTGGAGACAGGGAAGCTGCACCACTATGAATGGCTGGTCAGATTTGATCACGAATCCGGTCTTGAGGGGGTTTTGCGACCTGCGGAAATCAGTGGAGTCATTAAAGACCTTGATCTTTCAATGTTACTGCAAGCCATTCTTGTCCTTAATGCCGACCCTGAGGGGGCGGGTATTGCCATTAATGTTTCCGGAGCCTCTATAGACCGGCCAGGATTTCATGATTCTCTGATGGCCTGCCTGACAGCCCTAGAAGCCGCACCCAATAAACTCACAATTGAATTAACCGAAACGTGGGAGATGAACGACCTCTCAAAAGCGGAAAGCTTACTCTCAGAATTGAAACGCATGGGACACCCCATATGCATTGACGATGTTGGGGCCGGAGCCGCGTCTATTCGCTATCTGCGCGCTTTACCGGCGAATTGGCTAAAAATAGACGGCGGATTTGTAAGCGCCGCTTTTAATTCCAGTCGGGAAAGGTCCATTTTAGAGGCTATTTTAAGCTTAAGAGAGGCCCTCGATTGCCGGTTCATCGCCGAAGGCATAGAAAGTGAGGACTTGTGCGATTTTGCTCGAAATTTGGGATTTGATGCCGCTCAAGGCTTTTTCATTGGAAAACCTGCGCGAGAATCACGGATTTCTTAACTTTTTATGCGGATTTCGGACCTTATAAAACTAATCATCGACAAGCATGAAAACGTAGGCTTATTCTGCGTTGTGATTCGTGAGGGTTTTCGTGAATAGACAATCCATAAGATTGCCTCAAAATAGCAGTGACGGGCCGAGCCGGGCTCCCGTACAGACGGGTACGGCTCATGCTGTGGCGCCTAACACGCGAAATGGCGTGTCTTCGCCCTCTGCGACAAGCCCTGTGACAAGCCCTGCCGCAATCAAAGAAAAGTCGAGCCTATCTCCGCGTTTATCCGATCAACTGGATAAAGGGTCGGTTAAAACACTTTTATATATCACAATCGCTTTTCTGATTTTCTTTATGATAATGGTCTGCAGCAAACTGGTTTTTGATCATACGAGTTACCAGAACGCCTCTATTAACGGCCTAAAGAAAGAAATGACGGCCAAATCCATTTACGCCAGCAATAGTCTGGGACGCCAAGTGGAATGGAGCCGGGCGAGCCTGTCAGCCAAGCGCAGCCCAGCTCAGGTTATTAATACAGTTACAAGAGGACAAGGCATTGTCGGGGCGGCCGTGCTAAATTCCGACAACCGGGTTCTAGCGGCCTCCTCAGAGGTCGTCGCAGGGGTTTTGCGTCAAACGGATATTCGTAACTTTCCGCAATCGGGCCTGAGAATATCTTCATTGATCGCAGAAGATTATTCGGTCAACCCGCTCGTCATTACGAAATCTGAAGGCCGTTTTCTTGTCGTCGCTTTAGCCCCTAGCGCCTTAGTTGGTAGTTTTGACAAAAGCTCCGCCATTATTACAACATCGGGCCGCGTTATAGACGGTTCACGAGAGATTGCAGAAAACGGACCCGCCAAACATTTCAACATCTCACCCGCCCAGATCAATAATTTTGGTACAAAAAATGATGTTGTAGGGCATAAGTCCGGCTCCAAGAAGGTCTGGCTGTCCTATCAAACCATCCCGGGCGCGACGTCCCTTTTTGTGATATCGGCCCAACCCAAATCTGTGGCCTCGAATTGGACAGGCAACCTATTATTCTTTCTTGTTCTTTTTCTAGCCACTTGTAGTCTCGTGGGTGTCTTGATGAAAAACATGCTCGCGCAAATGCACAAGGCGCAAAAGACCCATCAGGAAACCGAGGTCTCGAAAGAGCGTTACAGAACAGCCACAGATACCGGGCATGGTGGTATTTGGGAGCTTGACCTGACGCATAATACGGCTTTTATAAGCCAATCTCTATCTAAGCTTATGGGCCTTAGGGAACAGGATCATACCCTGACTATCCCGCAGTTTTTAGGGATATTCCACGAACATGACCGCGAGAAACTATTTTCGCTTGTGCGCCGCGCCCATATGAACGGGGAATTCAGCGTCGATGCAAACATTGCCAAACGACCCATCATTCTATCTTGTCGGGGGCGCCCTTCTGTTCGCGGGTCTGATTCTGCGCGTATCGTAATTGGTACCGCGATTGACGTCTCGGAACAAAGAGGTGTCCAACAAAGCCTGCAAATGGCCGAGTTCAGGCTCAATAATGCGCTGGGCGCTATGACAGATTCCTTCGTTATCTGGGACCCGATGAACCGTCTGGTCACATGGAACCAAAGGTTTGAAAACTTTTTCAACTTCCTACCGGGTCAGTTGCAGCCCGGCATTGATCACGCGACACTTGAATATAACGCTATGAACGCTGTTAATAATGTCTATCGCAATAATGATGAGAGCTCTTACGATATTCACCTCAAAGACGGAAGATGGTTGCACTATCAAGAAACCGTAACCTCTGAAGGCGGACGGGTCTGTACAGGCACGGACATTACGGAAATCCGGTCCCGAGAAGAGCAGTTACAGGCCAATCAGGTCATCCGCGAACAAACCATTAATGTGTTACGGGAATCGCAAACGCGGATCATGGAACTTGCCGAGAATTATGAGCAAGAAAAAATTCGCGCCGAAGAAGCCAACCAGTCTAAAAGTGAGTTTTTGGCAAATATGAGCCATGAATTGCGCACGCCCCTTAACGCCATTAACGGCTTTTCCGATATTATGAAAAAAGAAATGTTCGGTCCCTTGGGTGATCCGCGCTATAAGGAATATGTCAATGATATCCTCTTTAGCGGACAACACCTGCTTTCCCTGATCAACGACATTCTGGATATGTCGAAAATCGAGGCCGGTAAAATGTCGCTCAATAGCGAGGCCATGCAAATTAATGACATTGTACAACAGGTTATCCGCATTGTGCGTGGCCGTGCCGAAGAAAACCGGCTTAAGCTAATTTATACCCCCGATGACCATGTAGAAATCGAAGCGGATCCGCGGGCGGTCAAACAGGTTCTGTTAAATCTTTTAACCAATGCCATCAAATTTACACCTGAAGGCGGCGTTGTCAGCGCTCATGTTTCTGCAAATAGCGCGGGCCTGATTATCCAGATCGCGGATAGCGGCATTGGGATTTCAGCAGAAGATATTGAACGCTTGGCCAAGCCCTTTGAGCAAATCGATAGCCAGCATTCACGACAGCATGAAGGGACAGGCCTTGGCCTCGCCCTGTCGAAATCCTTAGTAGAGCTTCATGGCGGTAATTTCAAAATTGAAAGTGTAGTGGGAGAAGGCACGACAGTGACCTTTACCCTGCCCAACAAACCGCCCGTGGCTAAAGCTGCGACTACTGACAATATTGTCGGCAGCGAAATCTCTCGTCTGGCCCGCGATATTGCCGATGTCCTTGATGCCGATGGCGGCACGGATCCAAATGCTGGCCTCGTCCCAGATGCGGCCCAGCAAAATGCGGCCCAATACCATACAAACCCGTATGCAAACCCGCAAGACGCAAGCCCGCAATATACCAATGCACAGGGCGGAGTTGAGCCTTATTATCCGCCGCAGCAAACCCAACAAGGCGCCGCGCCCGCCTATGCCCCTCAGGTCGCGGCGCAAAGCGCTCAAGACCATAACCCGGTGCCCTACCAACCAGAGCCCTACGCTGCAGAGGCCCCGCCTATGCCGCCCCTTCCGCCCGCAGCGTAAAACCAATTTAACTAAAGCCTCAATTTACTAGCGCGGATAAATCCGGCTATAACCGCATCATGGATTCGGATAAAAAGAGCCTAGCCAGAACCATGAGATTGCTTTATACGACCCAAATCTTCAATGCGGGTGTGGCGGAATTGGTAGACGCGCCGGATTCAAAATCCGGTTCCTTTGGAGTGTCGGTTCAAGTCCGACCACCCGTACCATTGAGATTTCACATAGGTTTATTTGGCTTTTTATCGGCAGCGTAATAGCTGCAATCATTGGATAGTTTGCAGCGGCACATAGTGGCTAGGTGAGGTTTTTGTTAGCCCATTTTCCGAAGACACGGCTAATCGGGGCGGCGGTTATACCGTGCAAAATTATACTCGCAAGCACAGTTGTCGCCACAGCGGTTTGAATAAACTCACCTTGTTGAACATTTAGGTCTTCTAAAATAAGCAGCGCAAAGAGGAGTGAGGCGAGCCCCCGCGGGCCAAACCAGCCCATAAACCCGATTTCAGGCAGCTTAAACCCTGTGCCGATCATCGCAATGGCAACCGGAACCATCCGAACCAAAGTCAGGCTAAGTCCCGCAAAGATAAACATATGAACAGTCATATGCGGAATCGCTTCTGGTAGGATTAAGGCGCCAAAGAGGAAAAACGTTAAATAAGACAGAAACTGGCTTTCGGTCTCGGTAAATTCATGCATGAATTCGGAATAATCCACCCGCAAATTACCATAGGTCAAACCGGCAATGAAGGCCGCTATAAAGCCGTTCCCATGAAAAAGTTCGGCGCAGGCAAAGGCTATAACGGCCAATGCAATGGCGGCTACACCCTGGAACTCGGTCGTCATCCACCCCTTCTTGGCGGCGCGGGCGATGAGGTGTCCGCCGATCCATCCAATCAAAATGCCTATAAGGGGGCCAAGGGAGAGTTGAAGCGTTAAAAAGGCCAGCCAATTTTCTCCCCCCGTTTGGTGGGCTATATTTAGAAAACAGGCGAAAAATAAAACCGCAGGCAAGGCAATGCCATCATTAAGCCCGCTTTCGACATTTAAGCCTTGCCTAATTTTCAGCGGGACCGTTTTATCTGCTAGGACGGATGCGCCGAGCGCAGCATCGGTCGGTGCGAGGATCGCCCCAAGCAAGGCGGCTTCATACCAACCGATAGCCGGGAACGCAAATTTTGCTGCCAAGGTCCCCGCTAAAATAATAAGAGGAAGCCCGAACGCCAATAGGCGTACAGGTATCGTTTTCATTTGGCTTAGTTTTTTGAGGGATATTTGTGAGGCGTCAGCGGCCAAGACAAGAATGAGTGTTAATTCCGCGAGCGTATGCACACTGCCTTCATTATAGGTCAATCCGGCATTTTGGGTGAGCATGTTGGAAAGCCCTAACCCGAACAGGGTGAATAAGATGGGCGGCGTTAATAGGCTTCCCTGAATACGTTTGGACACCAATGCGAAAGCAAAAAACACAGACCCAAATATCAAAAACAGATTAAGGGTCATTAGGGCCTCGCCAGACTATCAGCTGGATACAGTAATTTGTTTAAATTGCCGGTGTTTTGCCGACCATACGTCCGCATCACGGGCAGAACTAAGATTTCAGTTTGTGGTATAGGTGGCAAGGTCTCGTTTATGACAGCAGCGTCACTTCCATTTTTTACTAACATAGCAATGACATTACCCACTTACAAGCGCAGATAGCCCCGCGCACTGGGCCAGTCTCCTGTTAGACCTAGCGTGGGGGCGCGATCATTTTGCAAAAGCCTTTGAGCGGCATAGAGGTAACAATTTTAGAAAATTTATGGTGCGGGTGAGAAGACTCGAACTTCCACACCTTGCGATACCAGAACCTAAATCTGGCGCGTCTACCAATTCCGCCACACCCGCACGCGGCCTGTATATAGCAAAAATATTTTTTTCCCACACTTTTTTAAAGCCCTGGAAAAATTTTTTCAGCCTTGTTTGGGGCCACAAAATTCGGACGGTTTCCCGCCAAAATGACTCACATCGTTTTCAAAAACACATACCATGCGCCGCTGCCCCCGTGACGGATATGGGCTGGCGCATAGGTCGCAATTAACGGCCTGATTTCAGCGGCGTTAATCCAATCCGGAAAGTTACGCCTTATGACGCCGTCCAGTCGCGGGCCTTTGCCTGTTATAACGAGCAGACATTTCATATTGCGGTTCGATGCGCGAATAATCGCCGCTATCAAAGCGCCGCGTGCTTGAGTTTGCGTTTTATCATGCAAATCAATTTGGGCCTCTATCGTAACCCGTCCGCGGCGCACATTTTTGCCACGGCTTATGTCTAACGGGACTGCCATGTGCCGGATCGGGGCGGTCTGGACTGGGGGGACCCGCAACATCGCAGCAAATTCATCTTGGCCCGGTCTGGATGTTTTACGCGCCAGCGCTTTGGCGCTGCCTGTACGGCGCGGCGTAACAGTGCGGCTTATTTTGTGCCAAAGACGCTCTTCGGATTGACTTAGTTTTCGCGGGCTCATATCGGGGCCTAGCTAACAGGGCTCTGTCGCGCCGCCAATTTGCGCGGCAATAGAATTGACCAATCCGCTCTATGTTTCATGACGCCTGCCAAATCACCCGCATGCTCCCCTGAACCGAAATAAAGGTCACCCCGCAAAGGTCCGCGAATAGCTTTGCCCGTATCCTGAGCGATTACGAGTTGGCCGGAAGATTGTCCTCTATAATCGCCTTTGCTTTTGGGTAGTTTCACCTCGAGATAATAAGGGACGCCGTAAGGGTGATAACGCGGGTCAACCGCGACAGAGCCGAGAGCCGTTAAAGGAACGCGCATAGCCCCCAAAGGCCCCTCGCCTTCGGATATGGCTTGTTCGACAAAGAAAATATAACGCGGATTTTCATTCATAAGCGCGCGGGCTTTTAGCGGGCCGGCCTCTATCATCCATTTTTCTATATCCTGCTTTGATGATTTGTCTTTTTCTAGCTCGCCGCGCGCAATCAAAACCGACCCGATAGAGCGGTAAGGTTTTCCATTATTGCCATTATAGGCCGCCCGTATCGTCCGGCCATTTTCAAATCTTATATGGCCCGAGCCCTGTATCTGCATAAAAAAAACATCCAGAGGCCGACCATAGGCAATAACGCGCGATGTCTTGGCTCCAATATATTTGCGTTCCAGATTTTGCACAGTTTGGTCAGGCGGTTTTGCTAATATGGGCTCGGAAAACACCGCATCCGGAATTGTACGAACCTCGATCTCCGGCTGGTAATAACCCGTAATAAGGCCCTGATGCCCTTGCGAGGGCGCATCCAGACGCGGACTGGCTGGCGCAAACTGGTTTTCAAAAAACTGGCGCGCGCCAAAAGCAGTATCGGGAATAATGTCTGCAAGACTGCAAGCCTCTTCCCAATCTTCAAATCGTCCATAATCCGGTAAATACGGGTTTAGATAGGCTTGCGGGTCTGCGGTTTCCCATGTTTTACAAGATCGCCGAAAGGCCGATAATGCCGGTAAGTGATCGCCTTCTTTCCAATGCCCCAACGCCCCTAAGGGGCTTTCGAAAATGGGGATATCTATTTTTGGAGCCGGTTCTGTAACAGGCGGCGGCGCAGGGACGGGCGGCGGTGTTCTGACCTCTGCAACAGGGTCGGGCGTTATATCGGGTTGTGCTATGACGATGCCGCCTTGCGGGGCTTGGGCGGTATTTTCCTGTGGGGAGGACGCAATAGGGTTTTGCGGCGGGGGCGTCTTTGACGTAGTGGCGCAGGCCGACAGCCATAAGGCCAAAAGCAACCCCAAAATGAAATTGGGAACCCTTATATCATGCAGCGCTGAAATCATGACCTCATTATACTATATGTTCGTTTCAAACCTTGTGTGCCGGTATATCTTAAGCGTCTGGCCTCAAAAGCATGTGTCTTAACCGCTTGTATCCGGCGTGGGGTCAGCCTCTACCGGGTCGCCGTTCGATGCAGCAACATCACATAAACGCCAATTCGGGTCTGCTGCGCCGATTTTGCGCTCAAACGTCCAAACTTCTGAAACTCTGGATAATATATCCAGATCTCCCTGCACGGCTTTACCGTCTTTATCAATAAGGGCCGAGGTTAACTCGGCTTCAAATTTCACAGACAGCTTGGCTGTCTTACCCATCTTATCAGCCCCAATAACTTCTGCGCTAATCAAGCGGCCAAGGTCGGTGACTTGCGTTAGGTTTTGCTCTTCGCGCTCTGAGATTGCCTCGTCATAGACTTTATAAACCTTCTTGGTTAAAAGGCCTGATAATTCATCACGGTCCCCGTCAGCAAAGGCCTCAAGGATCATGGAATAGGCCCCCTTTGCACCATCGATAAATTGGCGCTCGTTAAATGAGGGGTCTGCTTTAGCAATTTCGCCCAAACCAGCAATGCCGCGATCATTAAATACGGGCTGCGCGGGGGTCGCGTCTATTTGAGGCTTGTCCTGAAACATCTTTAGCGGATCAACCCCAGATTCGGGTCCCTGCCCTACAGATTTGCCCAAAACAGAATACAGCACGACGCAGACAATCGTTGCAAGTGCCGCGTAAAGGATAACTTCGTACATATTGCCACTTTCTTTCTGCCTAGATGTCCTAACACCTTATATCAGCGAACCTGTATCTTCTCTTTATAAAATAAGGTTTACATTTTGTCTCTTAAATTGCCCGCATAGAATAAGCAATGTTCCGTTGCTCATCCTTTTTGACTATGTTAGCCAGCACATTCAGAAATTTAAGACTATAGGAGAGGCCCGTGGCCAAAAAACCTAAAAAAGCAGCCAAGCCTAAAAAAAACGCCAAGGCTGAAAAAAATGCCAAGACCGACGAGGCGACGTTAAGCATAGACGGCGGCGCGCCAACAGATGAAGCCGTCCAACAAGGCCCTATGTTGCGTATTTTAGCGCAATACACAAAGGATCAGAGCTTTGAAAACCCCAACGCCCCCGACAGCCTACGCAGCGGGCTGGACTCTCCAGCTATAAATATAGCGATTGAGATCGGCAGACAGATGTTTGATGACAATAATGTCGAAGTCTCCCTTATGTTACGCGCCGATGCACGCCGCGGCGATCAGGTCGCTTTTATCGCGGAGCTGGAATATGCCGGACTTTTTGCTTTCTCAAATGTAAATGCTGAAGAATTACAGCCCATGACCATGATTGAGTGTCCGCGACTTCTTTTCCCCTTTGCACGTCAGATTATTGCGGAAATGACACAAAATGGCGGCTATCCACCTATCATGTTAGAGCCGCCCGACTTTGCCTCTATGTTCAGAGATGAAATGATGCGGCGCATGGCAGATCAGGACCAAAACGCCTAACACACAGCACAAGCATTCGGCTTTATCGTCATCAGACATTAGGCCGCCAATTTAATCTAATAACAGCGGCGACTGGCTTTCAGTGCTGCTATATATTGGTGGCTATAGAGATAGATATTTTTCACGTGCAAAGGATGAGGCTTGAAACCTTTCATAATTATTTCCGGATGTTCTGGCGGCGGTAAATCTACGCTTTTAAGCGCTCTGCGCTCCGAAGGGTATACATGTATTGAGGAGGCTGGGAGGCGGGTCGTTCAACGCGAAAATAAAGTGAGCGGGAAAGCCCTACCGATGATAAATATGCCTCTTTTTCTCGAGCGCAGCATAGCCTTAGCGACACAAGATTTTGAGGCCGCCCGCTCTGAGAAGGGGCCGGTGTTTTTTGATAGAGGCTTGGTCGACCTCATTATTGCCTATGAACACTACACAGGCAGTAGAAAGTTTCATGAAAAGCTTCTCAAAGCACGTTATGCTCCGACAGTATATTTTACACCCCCATGGCCAGAAATTTACGTCAAAGACCCAGAGCGACAACATTCCCTGAAGGATGCAATTCTGGAATATAAAAGATTAGAGGTTGGCTACCCCAAATTTGGATATAAAATCCACGTATTACCCAAAACAAGCGTTGAAAACAGGGCCAAAACTATCACCAAAAATTTACAATGAAACGACCCCCTCATTCCCCCAGCTCTCCTCTTAAAGCCTGCCATATATCATGCGTATATTTGAACATAGCCTCCGCCTCAGGCTTTAACCTATCAGGTGGGAAGTCATCTAGCGTTACATGAGCTATCACATCATCCGCTATCGTAAATTTTAGATAACAAAGCCTGCTGCCCCCATTCTGTGCAACACGCTCATCGCGTATCTTGGAACACCGAGTAAGAACGGGCGCACCAGAAATGTCTTTGCCCACAGGCTCTAACCCACTATCGGGTGCAGCGTTTTGATATAACCGTTCAACCGCTGGCTCGCTTTGTCCCGCGCCTTTATACCGCTCAAATCGTAGTCGATGACGACTCTCTCCAGCACAGTAAATGCTCTGCTTTAAGGCCTCCCGGCCCGCGCACCATTTGTCCATGACCTCGCTTTGCACGCATTCCGTCGAAAATTTGGGTTTGCACTTTTGCCGGACCATGGAAATTTTTATATGGCTCAACTCCGGTGCATAGTCCGGGCGGGTGTCAATTGAAAGGTAGCGAAGTTTGTCAATATCCTTGTGAACACGGCACCGGCGTATTGTTTCAAAGCGCTCATCTCCCTGTAGGTTTTCATCACCGTAACACCTATATCTAAGCTCGAATTGGGGAGAGATAGGAATAGTGATTTTTTGCTCACCCAGCTTATCTCTAAGTGTTAGGCTTTGATATGCCTCTAAGGCTGCAATACGCTCCGTTTTTTTAATATGTCCGTCATAAAAGAAAAAACCCAGCAGAATGACAGGAATAAAAATCGACACCCCGCCAAGCGCCAAAGCGAAGCCGCGCCGTTTAAGAACCCAGAGCCGCTTACTCGCAACACCCAGACAGGCGCCTAAGCCCCAAATGAGGGGCGGGAAGCATATAGTCATTAACATGGCGACCAGTATGAGGCCGCCCATCTGTTCTCGCCGCAAGATAGCGACCAAGAGCGCTGCAATAACAACACTTGATATAATAAATACAATGGCTGTTTTTAAACATAAAGAGGTCCGTTTTTCACCCACGCTCCCCGCGAGAAAAAAGGCAATATAGTAAAGAAGCGGATAAATTAAGATCATAAGAGCTTAGTCTTACGAGGCGGTTTTACGCCAAATTCGGTGCCATAACATATCTTCGCCCAGCGCCTCGATAAAGGCCGCATGCCGCGCGCGTTCTTCCTCAGTTAAAAGCGGGATAAGGGGCGCAGGTCTGGCTTTAGCATCAGCAGTTTGAAAGGCTATTGCGCCTTCTTCCTGAGCCCCCCCCTCGATCAGACCCAGGGAGCGCGCCCGACCGCCATTTAGTTCCAGATAAACAGCCGCGAGTAATTGCGAGTCGATGATCGCCCCGTGTTTGTCGCGTGAGGACAAAGACACATCGAAGCGCTTACAAAGCGCATCCAGCGACGCCGGAGAGCCCGGAAATTTCGCGCGCGCTATTTTTAACGTGTCCGTAAAACGCGCAGCAGGTAACGGGTCATAGCCTGCCCGCTCCAGTTCAGCATTAATGAAGCCACGATCAAAATCGGCGTTATGGGCGATAAGTTGGCTATCCCCGATAAATTCAAGAAAGCCGTCCGCATGGGCAGCAAATTTGGGCTTGTCTGCCAAGAACTCACTTGTCAGGCCCGTCAACTCAACAACTTTTTGAGGAACCAATGTCGGGGCCGGATTACAATAGGCATGAAACTCCTTCCCAGTAGGAAGAAAATCGATAATTTCAATACAGCCTATCTCTGTAATGCGGTCTTCGCCGCGCGCGTCAAACCCCGTTGTTTCCGTATCAAAAACAATTTCGCGTTTTCCGCTCATAACCCCTCAATATTACCGACTTAACTCTATTATGATAGACTGGACTTGTTCGCGGGCATAATCCAGCCCCTTATCGGTAAATATTAGGAAATCTGCCCGGTTCCGCTTTTCAAAATCAGGCATTTGACGCGATAGCAATTTTTCAAACAGATCAGCCGTCATGCCCGGACGGGCCAAAACCCGTTTGCGCTGAATATGGGCGGGCGCCGTTACAACAGCAATCTTATCAACATAGGCTTCCCCGCCTGTTTCAAACAGAAGCGGGACGTCAAACACGACTATTTTAGCCTTATGCTCAAGAGCGGCCTCTAAAAAGGCGGTGCGAACCCCCGCGACCAAGGGATGAACAAAGCTCTCAAGAACAGGAAGGTTAAGTGGGTCCGCGCGCATATGCGCGCCTAAGGCCTGTCGATCCACTCGGCCCTCTTTGACCGCATCAGGAAAAGCCGCCTTTATCAGGGGCACAGCCGCCCCGCCCTTGTCATATAATCTATGTACGGCTTTATCCGCGTCAAATACGGGGCAGCCCAATTCTTTGAACATATTGGCAGTGGTAGTTTTCCCCATACCAATCGAGCCCGTTAAGCCAATTTTTATCATGGCAATGCCTTTGCGCATAAATACGGGCTAACCTACTCTTTACAGAGTAAAAATTCCATAAAAATTGGCAGTATTCCAAACACCTAGGCGAAAGCTCTATAAGAACCTTCAATTAAACCCTAAGGCCGGCTAGCAAGTATTTTTGTCAATAAAGGCCTAGGATCAAGGCCCGCTGGCGGCTCAATTCCGTAAAAGAGCTTAAAGGAGGGCCTGGCCTGTTCTACCAACATGTCCAGACCGCCTAATATGTCATGGCCCCGATATTTTGCCTCGCTTAGCAAGGGCGTTATCTGGGGGGTATAAATCAAATCATAGATCAAAGCCCCGGGTGTTGCGCGCGCAAGGCTAATATCCAGCGCTGGCTTACCCTCCATACCGCCCGCAGTGGCATTAATAATCAATTTCGCGCCAGATAGCGCTGTAAGCCTGTCGGCCCATTTTACAGGATACAGGCTGGGAACATTAATCTGGGCGCAAATATCTTCTACCTTGCTGTCTGTGCGGCCACACACCCTGATTTCAGGAATACCCATCGCCAAAAGCGCGCCAATAACTGCGCGCGAGGCCCCACCTGAACCGATTAAAAAAGTCGGCGCGTTTAATAATTCCCGAGCATTCACTTTTTTTAATAAAGGCGCGGCAAACCCCTGCATATCCGTATTGTGGGCGATAAGTTTTCCCTCACGTTTATACAAACAATTCGCCACGCCAAGTTTCTGAGCGTCCGGTGTCCGGCTATCCGCCGCTTCAAAGGCCAAACGCTTTAACGGCAGCGTTACGTTCACCCCGGAAATAGAGGTGCGCTTTAGGGTTTGGAAAGCATGGACCGCTTCATCCGGGCGAACCGCAAAATGCACATAAGCCCCCTTAAGGCCTAGCTCTTTTAACCAGAAATTATGTAAAAACGGGGATAAAGAATGGTGAATAGGCCAACCACATACACCAGCCAACATGGTAGTCTGCGCTGCATTTGTGGGCGTCGGTTCGCCTTGAGGCGGGTTTGGGACAGGGATCTCGCCGGTCTTATCTGCTGACATATCAGAACTCATTAATCTCTTATTGCCCCTCTTTCGCGCAAATAATCAAGCACAGCCAAGAGGGATAAGCCTAAAATAGAGAAGAAATCACCCTCAACCTTGGAAAAAAGCTGTGACCCGCGGCCTTCAAACCGGTAAGCCCCGACACTTTTTAACACGGCCTCGCCCTCAAAGCGCAAATATTCATCCAGAAAAGCGCTTGAAAATGTCCGCACAGTTAACCTTGTTTTTGACATGTGCCGCCAAACTGGGCGTCCGTTTTCCGAGATTACGACAGCTCCTATTAGCGAATGGGTTTTGCCCCGCATATTCCAGAGCCTCTCGCGGGCCTCCTCCATATTCGCAGGCTTGTCATAAAGTACATTATCCATAACCATAATTTGATCCGCGCCGATAACCAAGCCCGCGTGCTGGCGGCTAACCCGTACAGATTTAGCCTCAGCCAGGGCGTCTGCTATATCCTTAAGGGGGGTTTTCTGGTCCAGTAGGCCCTCTTTAATTGCCGCCTCATCTACGGGCCGGCTTATGACCTCAAACTCAAGCCCCGCCTGCTTTAAGATTTGAGCGCGTATGGCAGAACCGGAAGCGAGTATAATGGGATAATTTGATATATCTGACACAATAGGCTTTCTATTATCTACTAATATTGACCTTTGTGAGCCTGATAGAGATTTATTATTTTTGCCGCTGTCTCTTCAATTGATCGTCTTGTAACATCAACAAAAGGATATCCCTTTTTTACAAACATCCGCTTCGCTTTTTTAATTTCATCACTCACGCTTTTTTGGTCGATATAGTCGGTTTGCCGTGTTTCATTCAGACCCAACATTCTCTGTTCTCGAATTTGTACGATACGTACAGGGTTTGCCACAAGCCCGACAATAAAGGGCTTGGTGAAACCATCAAGAACGGCGGGCAGTTCGGTGCCGGGCACTAAAGGAATATTGCCTGCTTTATAACCGCGGTTAGCAAGATAAATACATGTGGGTGTTTTGGATGTCCGGCTAATACCAAGTAAAATTATATCGGCTTCTTTAAGACCCATAACCGATTGCCCATCATCATGGGTCATTGCATAATCCAAAGCTTCAATACGGTTGTAATAATCTGCATCGAGATTTCTTTGAGCACCCACCTCGCTGGCAATCGGAGCACCAAGATAACGACCCAATGTGGCTAAGGTTGTATCTAGGACCGATACATTAGGCATGTTGAGCTCCGCGCATTTTTCTTCCAGGCGGCGGCGGTGTTCATTATTAAGCAATGTGTAAAGAACAATTCCAGGCCTGGCTTCAATATCTTGAAGAACGCTCTCTAACTGTTCATTTGATCTTATAAGGGAATGCAAATGTTCCAAAGCTGTTGCATCTTTGAACTGTGCGCATGACGCCTTCATCATTGCTACTAATGTTTCACCCGTTGAATCAGAGACAAGATGAACATGAAAATATATAGAAATATTACTTTTTTGCATTTCTATATCCTTTCATTGCAATTTATTAATATGGATTTATGCACGGTATATCCACACTGGGTTTTTTTATATCTCAATCTTGTATAAATTGTAATTTATTAAAGGTTTTTAACTTTTTTATGCGTGTGTATAATTAATTTTATAAATTCACAGGGATAATTTTTAT
>CAZHPV010000043.1:0-21898 GCA_964534845.1 uncultured Caulobacterales bacterium | reverse complement strand
TTCAACAAGAATAACGCCGGACATCTTTTTTTAACCCGCCAGTCATGTTAGGCGGCGCGAAACGATTAACCGGAATTGATTTATGCCAACGCCTAATCCTGATTTACCGCCATTTGATCCTGAGAGACAAAGACCTGTCAAACGCGCGCTGATCTCCGTGTCTGATAAATCCCGTCTTATCGCGCAGGCGCGCGCCCTCTCTGAGCGCAATGTCGAGCTCATCTCTACCGGAGGCACATTTAAAGCCATTCAATCAGAAGGAATTCCGGTTATAGACGTCACCAACGTTACGGGGTTTCCCGAAATGATGGACGGGCGGGTAAAAACCCTGCATCCCATGATACATGGCGGCTTATTAGCCGATCGTGATTTGGAAACACATAATACCGCTTTGCAAAATCATAATATCGCGCCGATCGACCTGCTTATCGTAAATCTCTACCCCTTTGAAAAAACCGCTTTAGCTGGCGGGTCATATGAAAGCTGCGTCGAAAATATCGATATAGGCGGGCCG
The DNA here is from genome assembly GCA_964534845.1 of uncultured Caulobacterales bacterium. Classification (GTDB taxonomy): domain Bacteria; phylum Pseudomonadota; class Alphaproteobacteria; order Caulobacterales; family Maricaulaceae; genus CALCKU01. The sequence continues at coordinate 21,384 of CAZHPV010000043.1, read as the reverse complement.
GCTATGATACGGGCAGCCGCCAAAAATCACGCCCATCTTGCTGTCTGTGTGGACGCAGATGATGTTGATCTCGTTTTAGCGGATATGGATAAATTCGGCGGACAGACCAGTGGTTATTTGCGCCAGAAACTGGCGGCAAAATGTTATGCCCGTTCTGCGGCTTATGACGCCGCTATCGCTAATTGGTTTGCCGATAAGTTAGAAAACAAGGCCCCGGATTACAGAGCGCAGGGCGGTACGTTAATTCAAAGCTTGCGTTACGGCGAAAACCCGCACCAGAATGCAGCCTTTTATGCCGACGGATCTGAGCGGCCGGGCGTGGCAACGGCCCGCCAGATTCAGGGTAAGGCTCTATCCTATAATAACATTAATGATACAGACGCCGCCTATGAGCTTGTCGCCGAGTTTGGTGATACCGATAAGGGCGCCAAGCCGGCGATTGCTATTATAAAACATGCCAATCCCTGCGGCGTCGCCGTGGCGGCGGATTTCACCACGGCCTATAAAAACGCTCTCGCCTGTGACCCTGTTTCGGCCTTTGGCGGCATTGTCGCCCTAAACGGCCCTCTGAATGCCGAAACCGCTACCGAGATTATCAAGGTCTTTACCGAAGTCGTTATAGCGCCCTCTGCCAGCCAAGAGGCTTTGGACATTTTTTCGAAAAAGAAAAACCTCCGGCTTTTAATTGCGGGCGGCCTTCCTGATCCTAAAATGGCAGGCCTGACCCAGCGCAATGTGGCGGGTGGTATTTTGGTACAAGACCGCGACAATGGTTATCTTGATCCCGCAGACCTGAAAACCGTGACAAAGCGCGCTCCCAGCGAAACGGAAATGGCCGATTTGCTTATGGCATGGCGCGTGGCCAAACATGTAAAGTCCAATGCCATTATATATGTCAAGGACGGCTCAACCGCGGGCATTGGCGCGGGCCAGATGAGCCGGATTGACAGCGCCCATATTGCGGCCAGAAAAGCCCGTGATGCCCAGAAAGCGGCTGGATGGGACATACCGCGCACCCAAGGCTGCGCATGCGCGTCTGACGCCTTCTTTCCCTTTGCCGATGGCATGCTTGCGGCCGCCAGCGCTGGCGCTACCGCGATTATACAACCGGGCGGCTCTATTCGGGATGACGAGGTCATCAAAGCTGCAGACGAGGCCGGAATTACTATGGTCTTTACCGGTATGCGCCATTTCAGACATTAAGCCATAGTCAAAAGCGGTAAGGCTTTGGCAGTAAATTAACGGCATGGAATTTGCACATCTCCTCTTTAAACAGGAGAGGCAAATGAACGGGATCGGCAGATTAATCAGGGATATGACCTCTGTGATTGTTCCGCTCATCATTTTAGGCTTGTTAACGCCTGCTCTGGGGGCACCTGATGTCAGCAATCCTTTAAAAGGGCTGTGTATAGGGATTTATCTTAGCCTCTCCATTATCGGGCTCATGAATATTTGGCGTGAGACTTAAATATTTTGTGGGCTATCCAAGAAAAATACTGAAGCCTTTTTCGTAAAAATAATGCCTAACGAAAAATATGGCGGATGCGGCAAGCTCGCTCGGAAGGTCAAACACATCACGCCTGCGGAATTTATATGTAATTTAAACAGGGTTTTCCTTGCCTTTTTGCCTGAAATAGTTAATGAGGCGGCCATATATTCTCAACTTTAATTCAGGATAAAATGCATGAGTTTCAAAGGCTATAATTTCGATGATCGTCTTAAGGCCCAAAAAGAATCCAAGCTCGCCATGCTCGAGCGCGCAAAGGCCAAGAAATTAGACCCGGAAGCGAGAGCGAAAAAAATGGCTGAGCGCGCGAAAATTGAAGAGGCCCGTGCGAAGCGTGAAACCGAGAAAACTCTGAAACGCGCAGAAGAAAAAGCGCGTATTGAACGCGAACAAATTGAAAAAGATCGTAAGATAAAGCTGGCAGAACAAGCCCGCCAAAAAGCGGAAGCTGAACTCAAAGCTGCGCAAAAAGCGCGCCGGGACGCCAAATATGCCGCGCGGAAAGCCCGCCGCTAAACAGCTGTAAAGACCAAGATGATTTAGATTTTCCAGCCCCAATGCAGGGCTGCAATACCCCCTGTAAAATCTTGATATCCCACACGTGTAAATCCCGCTTGGCTAATCATATTGGCAAAAGGCTCTTGGCGGGGAAACTGGCGAATACTTTCCACAAGATATTGATAGCTCGGCGCATCATTGGCCAGCCAGCCGCCTAATTTGGGAATAACATTGTAAGAATACGCATCATATATTGCCCGTAATGCCTTATCGGTTGGCGTTGAAAACTCCAATATAAACAAACGTCCACCAGGCTTTAAAACGCGGTAGAAATCACGCAAGGCCTGAGCGCGGTCGGTCACATTCCGGATTCCGAACCCAATCGTAATCGCATCGGCATAATCATCAGAAAAAGGAAGATTTTGCGCATCTCCGCAAACCCGCGTTAAATCAAGGCCTTTATCTTTTTTGGGATCAATTCCCGCCATTAGCATTTCAGCATTAATGTCACAAATTATTGCTTTAGCGGCCAACCCGCCTCGGCGTAGACGCACCTCTTGTGCCCGCCGGATAAACCGTCTTGCGAGATCGCCTGTACCCCCCGCCACATCTATGAGACATTCCCCGGGTTGGGGGTTAAGTTTTGCAATTGTCAAATTTTTCCAGATACGATGAATGCCAAGCGACATAGCATCATTCATGACGTCATATGACGGAGCCACAGAATCAAATACGCCTCTTACCCGCCCCGCTTTCTCGCTAAGCGGAACTTTTTCAAAACCGAAATCAATTGTTTTTTCTGCCATGAGCGCTATCTGTCATATTTTAAAGCCAATTACCATAGGACATCATGCCCGAACTTCCAGAAGTTGAAACCGTTTGTCGCGGCCTCCGTCCGGTTATGGAAGGGTTTAACTTTACGGAGGTCATTTTAAACCGTCCTAATTTGCGCTTTCCCTTTGCCCCTGACTTCATAGACAGGATTGAAGGACAAACCCTGATCCGGCTGACACGCCGCGCGAAATTTCTACAGGCCGAGTTAGAGACTGGCCACCGCCTTTACATGCATTTGGGCATGTCAGGACGATTTACAATCACGCAGAGCGACCTTCCCTCTGAAAAGCCCGAGCTTATGCCCGGAGATTTTGCCATAAAAGTGAATACAAATCCGAAACATGACCATGTCATATTTAAAATGAGTAGTGGTTACACCATAACCTATAATGATCCGCGCCGCTTCGGATTTATGGAATTAGTCGCAAAAGACGCACCCTATAGGCTGGACGGGCTCGGCCCTGAGCCTCTGGGCAATGATTTTAATGCCCCGGCTTTGTCTACTGCGCTCAAAGGCCGGAAAAGCAAAATCAAAGGGGCTCTGCTGGATCAAAAGATTATTGCCGGTCTTGGCAATATATATGTCTGCGAAGCCTTGTTTCGTGCGGGTATTTCGCCGCTTAGAGAGGCAGGGGCACTTAAGGCCGGGGAAATTGAGACATTAACAGCTTGCATTAAGGATGTGATCAGGGATGCGATAAAAGCGGGCGGGTCAAGCTTGCGGGATTTTACGCACACTGACGGCGATTTAGGCTATTTCCAACATAGTTTTCAGGTTTACGGACGTGAAGGTGAGCCCTGCCCAGCCTGCAAAACCCCGATAATGCGGATAACCCAATCCGGGCGATCAAGTTTTTATTGCATGACTTGCCAAAACTGACTCTCTTAGTCTAAAAGCGCCGCGTCTAATTGTAAAAGAGAAAATATGTCCTACGAAATGATTGAACTCACCCGCGATGGTCATGTCGCCACTATACGACTTGATCGTCCCAAAGCGCTAAATGCGCTGTGTACGGACATGATGATCGAGGTCGCGGAAGCCTTGGACGCACTTGAAAAGGACGATGAAATTGGCTGTGTAATCCTGACCGGTTCTGAAAAAGCTTTTGCTGCGGGAGCCGATATTAAGGAAATGCAGGACAATCAATATCTGGATATTTTTAAAAATGACGTTTTTGGCGATTATCACGAAGCCATTGCCCGGTTTCGTAAACCCATTATTGCCGCCGTATCGGGATATGCTTTGGGCGGGGGATGTGAAATTGCGATGATGTGTGACATGATTTTCGCCTCTGATACGGCGAAATTCGGCCAACCTGAAATCAATCTCGGCGTTATGCCCGGTATTGGCGGTACGCAGCGCTTAACCCATGCAATTGGGAAAGCCAAGGCCATGGATATGTGCCTAACAGGGCGCATGATGGATGCCGAGGAAGCCGAAAGAGCAGGTCTGGTTGCGCGTATCCTGCCCATGGACGACCTTATGAGCGTAACAATGGACGCCGCGCGCAAAATTGCCGGACAAAGCCAGCCCATTGCCATGATGACAAAAGAAACGATTAATGTGGCTTTTGAAATCCCGCTTACGCAGGGCATTCGCTATGAAAGGCGCTTATTCCAGAGCATGTTCACCACGGATGATCAAAGCGAAGGCATGACCGCCTTTATAGAAAAACGTAAACCACATTTTAAAAATAAATAGGCCCGCAATCATCAGTTGACGTATAGGCTGCGTAAGGCTATAGGCGGCGCTTGTAATTGACCCTGTAATTCAGGACAGTGCATAGAGGAAATTATGGCAAATACTTCATCAGCTAAAAAAGCTGTTCGTAAAATGGCAAGAAAGACCGACGTTAATAAAGCGCGTCGCTCTCTCGTGCGGGGTACAATCCGCAAAGTAGAAGATGCCATTGCAAGCGGCGATAAGGCCGCAGCAGCGTCCGCTCTAAAAATCGCCGAACCGGCTATGATGCGGGCGGTGGGCAAAGGTGTGTTTCACAAAAATACCGGCGCTCGGAAAATTTCGCGGCTTAATAAACGTGTTAAATCCATGGGCTAGACCCCGCTCAGCGGAATCATCCCCTGATCGTTAAAAAAGGCTCCAAAATGACGTGGAGCGACATGACCGGAGCCTGACTCCGGTTTTTTATTGGCAAAAATTTTCATCACTTTGCGCCGCGAAGTTCGCTTGCGCGTTTTCCCCCGATTTTATGGGGGTTTTCGACGATTTTTTAGCCGAATTTCAAGGGTCAAACTCAGTCAAATAAAAAAAAATAAAAAAAAAATTTCGGCTAATTAACTATGAAAATTAGCTTTTTTTCGAGTCAATAGAAAAGAGTATGTTTAAACGTGAATTTCTTCGTTGACGCCGCAAAAAGTTCCCGTTTAAAAGGGGTCATCAACGCGTTGGAGATTGTGGGAATTTAGCCGCTCATGCAGCTGTCCTTCAAAAATGAGTTGGGGAAACAAACCTGTTGGAATTTAGCGTTCTTATTCAATAGGTATCAAGAAAAGTGATAAAAATCAAAGGTTTATGCAATTAGGCCTTAGGGACAACTGTGGAGTTTTGTCAAGTGAGTGACAATTGGGACGATGATGATGAAACAAATATGCGTCCACCGGATTTGTACACAGGCGAGTCTCCCCTACAAAGTGCCCACAAGGTCTGGGCCAAAGTCCAAAATGACCTATCTTATGCCTTAGGCTCAAATGTTCACAGGTCTTGGACGGCCCGTTTGCGCATAAGCGATGCCTGCCCTCATACCATCACATTAAGCGCCCCAAGCCGTTTCATAGCCAATAAGATTGAAAATACTTATATGGAGACGATAAAACGGCTGTGGAACAAGCATGATGTGGTCTTACCGCCCCGCAAGCCTATTATATCTGCCCCTGTCTCGACCTCGAAATCACCCAAATTTACCCCAAATCAAGGCCTAAGCCCAAATAAAGCCAAATTAAATGCCAAAAGGGAGCTCTATTCGGCCTATCGAGACAGCTCCAAGCTATCCAGCAAACAAGCTGGTAATAGTGCCGCAAGCGCCGGGGGCGCGCCTACGCCGCCCTATGGACAGACGCCGCACGCTCAGGGTTTGAAAGCCGAGAGCCATGCCCAAGAGATGACCCGCGGGCGTTTCACCTTTAGTAATTTCGTCGTAGGCCCTTCAAATGAATTAGCCCATGCGGTCGCGCGTCAGGTCGCATCAGAAAATAAGCCCTCATTTAATCCAATTGTCATTCACGGCCAGAACGGTATGGGGAAAACCCACCTCCTTTATGCGATAAAACATAAGCTGGAAGAGGATAATCCGGGGCGACGCGTACAATTTTTATCGTCTGAAAAATTTGTCAGCAATTTCGTTCGGTCCGTCAGAAAAGGCGGCAGGGATGAAATAGAGCAGTTTAAATCCTCTTTACGCGATGTCGATCTCTTAATCATTGATGACGCCCATTTCATTGCCGATAAGCCAAATTCGCAAGCAGAGCTCTTACATACATTGATTTCACTTGTCGGTGACGGGCGACAAATCCTGCTGGCTTCAGACCGCCACCCCGATCATATTGATAAAGCCTCAGACCGCCTTAAATCCTATCTGGCAGGCGGGTTGGTCTGTAAATTAGGGGCAGCAGATTATGAATTACGCCTGCGCATACTGGACCGGCTGATTGCAAGACGTAAAGCAGGCGGAAATACCGATTTGGCGATACCCAAAAATGCCCGTGACCTTTTAGCAGCAAAAATCAATGCCACACCACGGGATTTAGAAGGCGCCTTTAATCAGGTTGTCGCCCAAGCTGAATTTCTAGGCCTGCCAATCACGCTAGAATCTGTTCAAGAGACGCTCAGCGATAGCCGCTACGCCGCTGGACAAAGGCTCACCGTCGATAAAATTCAGCGCGTCACAGCCGAGGAGTTCGGCATTACACTTGATGATATGACATCCAAACGCCGCTCGCGTAATATTGCCCGTCCGCGCCAAGTCGCCATGTATTTTTGCAAGACACTTACGAAGCGGTCTTTACCCGATATAGGCCGCAGATTTGGAGGGCGAGACCATACAACGGTTATGCATGCGGTCAAACGTATCACCAGCTTGCGCAAGGATGATGAGGGCTTTAACGCACAAGTACAGAAGATAGCAGACAAATTACAGTTTTAAGTCCGATTATGTTTCGCCTTGAAGCCGAAAATAATTTGGCATTTTCGTGTTTTTGTCTATGGTGTGCTTTCAAAATAACGGCTGGAACGCTATTTAATTTAAAGATTATATATATTGTAACGCAGGACAGACTGCCATGAAAATTTCAATCGAGAGGCGCGATCTTCTAAAGGCATTAGGACATGTTCAAAATGTCGTTGAACGTCGAAACACTATACCTATTTTATCCAATGTTCTTATAACAGCTCAGGGCGAGGCGCTTACCTTTGTCGCGACAGACCTGGATATCGAGATTTCGGAACAATCCCCTGCCTCTATAGAGGCCCCGGGCGACATTACGGCACCGGCCCACACCTTATATGATATTGTCCGCAAATTACCCGACGGGGCACAAATTGGGTTGCAAATAGGAGCCGATGGCCGGTTGGATGTAGATGCCGGGCGCTCACATTTTACCTTACCCCTCTTGCCGTCTGGTGATTTCCCGAAAATGACCGCCGACGGCTTTACACATAATTTCGTCCTGTCTGTTTCAGAGCTTTGCCGTCTTATAGACAAAACCCGCTTTGCTATTAGTACAGAAGAAACGCGGTATTATCTGAACGGTATCTATCTTCACGCCCATGACGGTGTTTTGCGCTGTGTCGCCACAGATGGCCACCGTCTGGCCTTGGCAGAAATGGCTTTACCAGCTGGCGGCGCAGGATTACCCGGCATTATTATTCCGCGCAAAACCATATCCGAAGTCCGGCGTTTGGTAGACGGCGGCGACGGGGATGTGAGTGTGTCCATATCAGACGCCAAAATCCGCTTTACCTTTGGGTCCGCCGTCATGACATCAAAACTGATCGACGGTACGTTCCCCGATTATGACCGCGTTATTCCCAAGGGCAATGAGAAGGAACTGGTTGTCGACAATAAAGTCTTTGCCGATGCGGTAGACCGGGTGGCTACAATTTCGGCCGAAAAGACCCGTTCGGTAAAAATGAGCCTGTCGACGGATAATCTCGCCCTGACGGTCAATAATCCCGAGCACGGAAAAGCCAATGAAGACCTGATGGTTGATTATAGCGCCGAGCCTCTGGAGATCGGGTTTAACGCCAAATATTTGCTGGATGTCACCGGACAAATTGAAGGCCGCGATACCCGGTTTTTCTTGGACGGCCCGGCCTCTCCGGCTCTGGTAAAAGATGTTGAAGATCCCTCCAGCCTCTATGTGCTCATGCCACTGCGTGTGTAAACACACCGCAAACCCAACGTCGCAATGAGCTATTTCAAAAGCCTGCGCCTGACAGATTTCAGATCTTACGACACGCTCGACCTCACACTGGACCCGCGCCCTGTTGTTTTGTTTGGTCCAAATGGTGCGGGCAAAACCAACCTTTTGGAAGCCTTGTCTTTTTTGTCTCCGGGCCGGGGCTTAAGACGGGCAAAAATTGAAGCCCTCGCCCGACGGGACAAAGACTGGACCGCGCCCGCTTGGGGGGTTACAGCCCAGCTTGAAATAAACGGCGACATGATAAAACTCGGCGTCGGCCAAGTCCCCGAGGCCCCAAAACGCCGCGTTCTTAAAATCGATGATAAATCCGCGACCGGAGCCGATCTGGCCCGACATGTCAAAATCATGTGGCTAACACCTGCCCAAGACCGTCTTTTTGTTGGGCCTGCGTCAGATCGCCGTAAATTTCTGGACCGCTTCACCATGTCCCATACGCCCGAGCATGGTTTAACGAGCCTGCGCTATGAAAAGGCCCGCGCGGAACGTAACCGGCTTTTATCTGACGGCATTACCGATAGAGGTTGGTATGAGGCCTTGGAAAAAGACATGGCAACGCAATCGGCAAATATTGCCCTTGCCCGCTTAAAAACGGTAAAGTTGATTCAGGACGATATTGCCGCCCACGGAACAGGGGTTTTCCCCTCAGCCGGACTAGAGCTTGAAGGCACGGCGGAAAATATGGCTGCCAGCGGGCTTTCTAAGGAGGATATAGACTTTACCATAAGGGAAAATCTTGAGCGCGAAAGAGGATTGGATATGCGCGCTGGTCGCACGCTTAACGGGGTTCACCGTTCTGATCTTCATGTACGGTATGAAGCCAAAGATATGCCCGCCTCGGCCTGCTCTACGGGCGAACAAAAAGCCTTACTCATCGGCTTGACATTGGCGCATGCCCGCGCCCAGAAAGCCCATCAACCTTTTTTATTATTGGACGAAATTGCCGCGCATCTGGACGAGGACCGCCGTGCTGCTCTGATTGAAACACTGCTCGAACTTAATCACCAAGTGTTTATGACCGGAACAGATGTAGAGTTGTTTGAAGCCTTTTCGGGCCGGGCCCAAATCTTCAAAATATCAGATGCACAGGCAACACCTTATACGTAAGATGCCCCCGCCCCTTTACCGTCTCTTGGCAACACCTAAGTCTTATCAGGGGTTTTATCTCTAAACTTGCAGATATCGCTAATGGCGCAATTAAAACATTTTGGCTTGCGCGCAACGCAGACATAACGGCCATGCAATATCAGCCAGTGGTGGGCATGAAGCGCGTATGTTTCCGGCGTAACCCGCAAGAGATTTAACTCGACTTCCAACACATCTTTACCCGGAGCCATGCCTGTGCGGTTGGCGACCCTAAAAATATGGGTGTCGACAGCCATGGTCGGTTGATTAAAGGCTTCATTTAAAACCACATTGGCGGTTTTACGCCCAACACCCGGCAGGCGTATCAAATCCTCGCGATTATCAGGCACGACGGACCCATATTCCGCAATCAGCATTTCGGAGAGCTTGATGACATTTTTGGCCTTTGTCCGAAACAGACCGATAGTCTTGATAAAGTCCCGGACTTTATCCTCGCCTAAGGCCACCATTTTCTCTGGCGTATCTGCCGCCTCGAATAAGGCCTTGGTTGCCTTGTTCACCCCGACATCTGTTGCTTGTGCCGATAAGGCCACAGCGACCACAAGCGTATAGGGATTGGAATAATTTAGTTCGGTACGCGGGGCAGGATCAAGGCTGTGGAGATGTTTATAAATATCAGCAATTTGAGCGCGCGTTAGCTTAGGACGTGGTAATGTCTTCTTTTTTGCAGACGGCTTACGGGCCGCCTTTTTCTTTGCGGGTTTAACGTTAGACGTGGCAGGCGCGCGCGACATTTTTTTGATGCTATGCGCGCCCGGTGATGGCGGTTAACAATTGATCCAGCATTTTATCGGCCAAACCACTCGACACCGGTGCGACCAGATCGCCTTTTTCATTAAACGCTTGTCGAGCATTGCCTGTCCCGACTTGGGTCGGCACAACCACAGCCCCAACGCGCATAAGTATATAATTGAGCTGTCGCATGACCATAATGCCGCTCATCGGACCGGGCGTACAAGACGCAATCCCGTAAACCGGGCCTGTGAAATGATCCGTGCCCAGTGTTGAGGTCCAATCAATCGCGTTTTTTAAAACGGGCGGCAAGCTGCCATTATATTCCGGTGTGACAATGATAATCCCGTCAAAAGCGCTCATGTGATCGGTAAGTTTTTTCACGTCTGGCGGCGTTTCAAGATCGCCGTGATAAAGCGGTAGATCATAATTGCCGAGATCAATTTTGGAAACGTCTGCCCCGCGCAAGCTAGCGCGTTTCATTAAAGCCCGTTCAAGCATATCATTGATAGAGCCCTGACGTAGGGAACCACATATAAAGGCGATTTTAGGTGCTGTCATAATAGGGCCTCACGTCCATGAATATAAAAGCTATAAAGCCTCTCCTGTCAGGTTCAAGCCTGAAAGCGCATATAAGGCTTTGATGGCTTGTAAAGTCTTTATAACAATCAATTCATTGAACAAGGCGTGCAAAGGCCTTGCGCATCGGCTTTGATTTCACAATATAGGGGCTATGCAAAAATTCGAAGGTATATCATTTCTTTGGGCACTGGGTTTAGTCGGCATGCTCGCCCTGATTTACGGCGTGCGCGCTTTCATCGGTTACCGGAAAGTCGCAAGGGATGCCCAGACCGATTATACCTATCGTCAAGGCGAAAACATGCTACCGCGCAATCTGAGCCAAGAGGGCTTTATCCGCGCCTATAAGCGTCATAATAATCCGCGCGGCTCCGCCTATATGGCCGCTGGCCTGAGCGCTATATTAATTCTCACCGCGCCAGCGCTGATACTCATCCAGTTTTTATTGCACCAAGTATGGCTGTTCAATGACAAATCCCGCGTCTTTGAACCGGGCTTTCTCGTCTGGCAATTTTTTATCTTTTTTGCGATTATCGGTGTTTGGGCCGGTATCGCCTATATCACGGCTTTGAAATATCACGCGGGCGCGTCTATTTCGCTTGAGGATGAAATTACCCGCGAGCGCGGCCACTAACCCCCTTAAACGGCCTGCCATTAAAAAACCCCGCTCAGTGAGCGGGGTTTATCTTTAAGACTTCGTCAGGCTTAGTGCGCCAGAACCGCCAGAAGCAGAAGCGCGATGATATTGGTAATTTTAATCATCGGGTTTACCGCAGGACCGGCCGTATCCTTATAAGGATCGCCAACCGTATCACCGGTTACAGAGGCTTTATGGGCTTCAGAGCCCTTGCCGCCGTGATGGCCGTCTTCAATATATTTCTTGGCATTATCCCAAGCACCACCGCCGGCTGTCATAGACAGAGCCACGAAGAGACCTGTTACAATCACACCCAATAGCATTGCACCCAGTGAGGACACCGCCGCTGCATTACCTGCCATAAATTTGACAGAAAAGAACAACACGATAGGCGCCAGGATAGGCAGAAGGGACGGCTTGATCATTTCTTTGATCGCCGCACCTGTTAACAAATCAACCGCTTTGGCATAATTCGGACGTGACGTGCCCTTCATGATGCCCGGATCGGCTTTGAACTGACGCCGGACCTCCTCAACAATCGCACCGGCCGCGCGGCCAACTGATTGCATTGCCCAAGCCCCAAACAGGTAAGGGAGTAATCCCCCAACAAACAGACCGACAATCACATAGGGGTCTGTTAGGCTAAAGGTAAGATTATCCAGCCCGTAGAAAAAGCTGCCTTGCTTAGCTGTTGCGGCAAAATATTCAACGTCCTTATAATAGGCTGCAAAGAGTACAAGCGCGCCCAGACCAGCAGAGGCAATCGCATAGCCTTTGGTCACGGCTTTGGTTGTGTTACCCACCGCGTCCAGAGTATCAGTCGTATTGCGTACTTCAGAAGGCAGTTCCGCCATTTCGGCAATACCGCCAGCATTATCAGTGACGGGCCCAAAGGCGTCGAGCGCGACAATCATGCCGGCAACGCCGAGCATGGCGGTCACGGCAATCGCAATCCCGTAAAGGCCTGCCAGACTATAAGTGGCGATGATACCGAAAACGATAATAAGAACTGGAATAGCGGTCGCTTCCATAGACACGGCAAGACCTTGGATGACATTGGTACCGTGGCCAGACTCCGAGGCTGCAGCAACGGATTTAACAGGCCGGTAATTTGTACCCGTATAATATTCGGTCACCACGACAATCGCCCCTGTAATCACCAAGCCGATTATGGAACAGATGAATAAGGCCTTCCCTGTCATACCGGTATCAGCGATTGCGCCGAAACCTGTCATGTGGTGCGTTACCGCGCCAATTGCGAGAACAGAGAGGAGGCCCGTGGCAATCAAGCCCTTATAGAGCGCGCCCATAACATTGGCTGAACCTTTACCCAGACGGACGAAATAAGTCCCGATGATCGAGGTAATAATACACACAGCCGCAATCGCCATTGGGTAAAGTGCGAGCGAACCCACAGCCCCGAACAGGATTGAGCCTAGAACCATTGTCGCAGCGATAGTCACAACATAGGTTTCAAACAAATCAGCCGCCATACCAGCGCAGTCGCCCACATTGTCACCGACATTATCGGCAATTGTTGCAGGGTTGCGGGGATCGTCTTCGGGGATACCGGCCTCGACCTTACCAACAAGATCACCCCCAACGTCAGCGCCTTTGGTGAAAATGCCGCCGCCCAGACGGGCAAAAACGGAAATAAGTGAGGCACCTAGCGAAAGCGAAACAAGCCCGTCAATCACACCGCGCGCATCGGCTCCCATTGGTCCGGTCAGAACCCAGTAATAAACGGCCAAGCCAAGCAAAGCGAGACCCGCCACTAGCATGCCGGTAATAGCGCCGGCTTTAAAGGCGATATTCAAGCCAGCCCCTAAAGAGCCGCGTGAAGCCTCAGTTGTGCGCACATTGGCCTGAACAGACACAAGCATGCCGACATAGCCAGCAATACCTGAGAGCACAGCGCCGATGACGAAGCCAACCGGGGCAATCGCATTTTGGAACAAAAGCGCTAACAGGATGGTGACAACGACGCCAACAATGGCAATCGTCTTATATTGTTTATTGAGATAGGCTTTCGCGCCTTCTTGAATCGCGCCCGCGATTTCATTCATGCGTTCATTGCCCGTTGAAGCCTTCATCAGGCCTGCACGGGTGACAATCCCGTAAAGCACGGCAATCAGCCCTGCTGCTATGATTAAATAAAGAGTCATTGAAATCTCTCCTCATAATATAAGCCCTTATAACGGGCTTTACTGTTATGAAGTTGGCCGCCAATGCATGGCGCTTCCCCTCGCGATAATGGAGTTGGCCGCCTTTAAGCGCTTCCCCCCGCGGATAATGGCGAGAACTTAACAATCTGGACAGGTGGGTCAAGGGTTGATTCGTGGTCAATTTTACACTCTTGGCCTTGAGCGTAAAAAAAGGAGGCCGAAGCCTCCTTTTCCGGGATTTCTAACGTGACGGGGCCGTATGAGGCGCAACCCCGTGGCATTCGGTTTAGAATTTACCAATCACGTTAAGGAACCATCCCCACTCATCTTCATCATCTCCCGCGATAGAGAGATATTCATCTCCGATCCCGCCATAGGTCAGGCCAATACCGATTTTGGCATTATCATTGACGTGGCGATAAATACCCGCCAGTCCGCCTGTGCGCGTCACGGTACCATTCCCTACATCAATATAACGACCCTCCACGAGAATATCCCATTTATGAGTGGCATGATAATCAAGGCGTATCACGGCCAAGTCTGCAGAGGACTCTGTGAAATCATCACTTTCACGGCTGGACGTCACGGAGCCGGCCCGGTGGGCATATTTTCCGCCTAATGTCCATTTGGGCGACACATCATAGCTGGCATCAATAGAGTAAATCTCGCTGCGTTGCTTAAAGTTAAGCGTTTCACCGCCAAATCGCTGATTAATCGGTGAGAGATCTTCCAGATAGACCAACTTGGCCAATAGGTTGAACCTATCATCCCAGATCGGACGGTAAGCCGCCGAGAGGGAAGCCTCTGTGAACTCGGCCTCGTTAAAGTCTACCGGTCCCAGGCTTGTTTGGGTTGTCTGGTCTGAGAACGCCAGATTAAGCTTGCTTTGTAGGCGCAGCTCTTCGGAGGCCTGATATTCTGCTAAAGCGCGTAACAACCATGTCGTACGGATTTCTTCCGTATCCACATCTTCGTCTTCACGCCACTCTCCTGTCACGCCCGCCTTTATGCGACCATCAGAAAATCCGATCGTTCCTGAAATAGCTTCACGGTCGAGCTGGTCAACACGGCCAATCTCTCCTGAGAGGCCAAAGTTCCAATTACCGGGCTTATAATCCACGCCGTAAGCATGGGTTATGCCATTGAGGCCCGTATCATTAAACTGGAAGCGTTCTTCGCCAAAGACGGATAGAGCATCGCCAAAGCGGCGTCTGGCTCCGAAATTCAGCGAACCAAGATTATTCTGCGCATTCGCATTTAACGGTAGATCATAGGCAAGATAGTTCTCATCGCCGTCCTCGTTTTCATAACGAAGTGAGGCACGTGCTCCGAGCCCGTCATCACCCGTAGAGATTTCACCCCCGCCGCGAATACGTTTGGACAGGCTTACCTCGCCGCCAATGCCGACACGGTCGGTCGTACGTGTGTTATCACCCGTAAGACCCACTTGCCCAAAGACATAGACAGAGGCGGCATCACTAAAGTCATATTCAATGCGCCCGCCCAAAGACGTCCCGGACGTGTTTGAGGAGTCTTCATTATAGGACAGTCCTGCTGTTGCGGTAAGCGCATCGCTCAGATCATAATCGCCGCGAATTTCAGCAAAACTTGTATCGCCGATAAATTCCGACTTTGTGAAATCAGCGCGCCCTGTGACTTCGAAGTCTTCGTTAAGATATAAACCTAGACCACCGCCAAATTGTTCGACTTCTTGATTGGTTTGCTCGGCAAAGCCAGCAAATCCGGCCTCACGTCTGCGCCAATATCCATAAGCTGAGCCGTCGAGATTAATACCGTCAACCTCATCAAACTTAACAGCACCCTCAATAGCATAGGCCTTCGCCGTATTAGAGCCGGCAAGAGGGTCTAGTCCGCCCCGTTCAATCGGGTTAAATGTAAATCCGCCGTCAATCGAGCTGAAGGTTTCAACGCCTTGGCCTTCTGTGAGCGCGAACTCGCCCTTCAAATACGTGCCCGCAGCATGTTGCAAGGTCAGATCAAGGCCGTAAAGGTCAGCTTCTTGGCCGCCATCACTATCATGATTATAGGTGCCGCCCAGCTTGATATGGTCACCGAACCAGCGCCGTACACGCGCACCGTAAACTGCAGCATCATTGTCGTCCCCAAAGACAGGGGTAAATTCATAATCAACCACAAGGATTTGCTGATTGCCCGAATTGGAACCGTCACGGAACAATCGTCCATCATCGCCGCTACTATTAAGTGGGCGTTTTAAGATCAAACGTCCCTGTATGAAGTCGAAATCATAGTCAGAACCATATTGTAGTCTGCGTGATTCTATCACGAGATCAGAGACACTGTCGCGGGTTTCGATGCGTACAATTTCTGAGCCGATCGAGATATCACCGCGGCGGAGGAAGTATACACTCCCGCCAGTCCCGCGAAGTTCATCGCGTGCCTGACGTGTACCGCCCTCTGCAATAAAGGCCGTCACGCTGGTGCGTTCATCACCGAATTTGGTAAAGCCTGTATTTTCATCCCAATTAAATTTGGCACCATAAAGCGTGCGTTGAACGCGGCCATATTCCGTATCATTGAAATTCGTCTGGTAATTCCCCCAGAGAACATAATCATCGTCACGTTCCAGGCGCGCATACACACGGCCAGATGTCGGTGCATCCTGCTCAATTGTACTATCATCACCAAATGTCGGATAGTAACGATCAGGGTCAAGACGGCGTAAGAGCTGGTCAAGATTTTTGTCATCCAGTCCGCTAATCAGATCATCCAATCGCGCCTCACCCGTATCGGCTGTTGCGGTTAGAGACCAGCGGTCATTAAGACGCGAGCGAACATAAAAAGCGACGCGTCCTTCTTCAAACACCTCATTTGAATTAATGCGTTGCCCGATAGTCCCTTCGACCTGAGCCACATAGAAGGTATCGCGCGCTTTAACATCGACTGTGCGTATAATGCGTTTTGTCGTATCATTAACGCCCTCAGCAATGATCTCAACAGATTGCTCACCCGCAGGTAAGAGCTGTTCAGCCACGAAGCGACCATCTGAATCCACACGTATGTTTTGACCCAGCACGGTTACATTTGTCCCCGGTACATTCCGGCCATAAATACGTACTGTCCCGCCGCGCACGAGAATATTAGAGGTCTGGAGCGTGTTCTGGCCAAATGCCGTATCCGCTTCCAAGGCCCAGTCTTGCGGGGTTAAGTCATATTCCGGCGCATCAATAAACAGGCGCTTAGCTTCGGTTTCGTCAAAGGATCCATCAGGACTATAGACACGTAAAACATATTGCAGATTTTGCGGCAGGCTTCCATCGAGTTCGAGATTAGCATAACGCCCTACAAATGGTGTTATTGCCAAAGGTGTACCGCGCGCTGAACGTCTCGCATCAAATAGGCGCAGTTCTGCTGAGTCCACAAAGGCACCGTAATTCCAGTAACCCTCAGACCGTATCAGACGCTTCGTACCATCACTCACGACATTGGCCTGAGCATTCAGACGCTTAACAGGGTCAAGCGAGTCGCTTGTAGTTTCTATTTCCATAGTATCGGCATAGGCTTGTGTACTGTCACCCCACCCTAACCAACGCAATAATCTACCCGGACGCGGTGAGTCGGTATCGGTACCTGTCGCATCCCTGCGGCCCAGCTGGCTAAAGCGGTTTGTACGATTATCGGAGCTAACGGCAAAACCACGGTCTAAACCGTCATCGGTGTCATATGTACCACGCAGCCCGGCTTCGCGGCCAAATTCGGACCGGCCATCAATAGCGTCAAGATCGCCACCTGAGGCGCCGTCCAGACCGGCTATAGTATCATTGTCCGCCCGCTCATGATCAAGTTCGACCAGATTACCAAATGCATTTTGTCTAAAGGATACTCTGTCCTCGCCGCCGCGGCGTCCATTATCCTTTAAGGCTTCGCCCTCAAGCGTTTCGCCCAAAGTTTCAGAGACGCGGTAAGCCTCCGGATTTTCGTCACGGCGCTGAGCTTCACCCCAGCTTGCTTCCAAGGCAATATCATCCAGACGGCGCGGGGCTAAATCCCGCACAACATTCAAGGCCAATTTCAAGGCGGCCTGAGCACTATCCGTATTTTGACTGTCCTTGGCATGATAGACCAGCAAAGCCCGCTCTGAATCCAAATTCTGCTCGAGAATTAATTTCACACGGCGCACAGCCTCCAATGACATTGCATCGGCACTGTCGTTAAAGTCCTTCGCGTCCAGATCAATTCTAAGCTTAGGTCTAAAGCCTGCACCGAAATTCATCTTAACAAACTTACCCCGGGTTGCGCGAATAACACGCGGATTTTCCGTTGTCGGCGCATAGCCTAATGGCAAGGTTCTAATATCGGTTTTAAGCAGGAAGTTGGACCCGTTCTCGCTATCGGCTATCGCCGCACAAGGGATATGGTAACGCCCATATTGATCCGTTGTTATAATGTCGCCATTCACCGTAACCAGCCTTACGCCCGGTAAGCCAGGTTCGCCGTCATCGGGATAGCCATTGTGATTAACGTCATCATAAACCCGTCCAATAACCGGCGTACAATCAAAGCTAGGCTCCGGGATAAAGTCCACAATCGCCGTGGCAATATCTGAGCGTGTGCCCGTAAGCCCGCTTTCGGCAAAGGCTTGGTTTTCATGCGCTCCAAAGGTCACATTCGGGCCCGCAAGAAGCTGGAGGCTAACGGTTAAAGTCTCATTGGGTGCCAGACTATCCAGCGGCGCGGATGTGCCCGTTCCCAAGGTCCAGCGCAATATCCCGCCATTATCGAATTGGGGCTCGATTTGCGCACTGGCATTATCATCAATCAGGGTGGCAGAATTAGGCACATAGGCAAAGCCTTGCGGTATGCGATCAACAATATCGATATCGCTCAGGGTAGTGCCTGTCTCATTCGTCACCGCAATAGTATATAGTATAGGATCACCTATCTGCACTGTGCGCGGTTGAGCGGCTTTTGTAACCCGCAGCAAGCTGGCGTCTGATAAGGGGGCTAATCCAATGGTCGCACTGGCTTGTTCCGTCAGAAGCGCACCATCAACCGGCGAGATAGCTGATAAGCTGGCGACATTTATATGGTCCCCGTCGCGTACCGGATTGACGACCACATCAACTTCGATCGTAACACTTTCACCCGGCAATAAATCGCTGTCCCCAATAAGGGTTTCCGTGTCTGATGCGCCGTCAAAATTTGGATTTTCCGAGCCACGGAAAGCCAGAGAACTGGTCGATAGGCGACATTGTACAAAGTCAATATTATTGACACCAAATACAGAAGCCAGATCATCTTCCACCTGCACATCTTCAATAAGGGTCTGACCCGTATTTGAAGCCGTCAGGCTATAAACGAGGCGTTGGCGACCATCCGGTAGAAGGTCTGGATCCGCCGATACTGATTTTGATAAGGACAAGGCCGATGTTCCGCAATTCTTCAGCGGAATATTGTTTAGCAGGACAGACGAGTCGCCAGCCTCAATATCAAAGGCAAAGTAGAAAGGCGTGTTTGTCTGCGCAGAGGCGTCGGCGATTACACCGGTTGAACCGACTTCAGCGGAGCCTAGAATAACTGGATTACCCGTGGCCGATGACACATCTAACGGTCCTGTTTCAGGTAGGCGGGCCGTACTGGGTACACCCCTAGCCGGATAGGTCGGCGTGATCGTATAACGTCCTGGCTCGGTAACGTAGAACTGATAAAAACCGTTAGAACCATCTTGTTCAATGACAATATTATTTAAACTACCCAAAGCCGAGTTCGTTCCTGCAGGGCCCGTAACCGATATAGAGCCGCCCGGTAATATATTCCCGTTTTCTTCGCAGTAAAAATAGCCCGTTGGGTCATAGTCCTGAGAATCCACTATACCGTCGCCGTCGCGGTCAAGCGTTGCGCTTTCGAAAATATCCGGCGCGCCGTCACCATCCGCATCAAGAAGGGACAGCGGTGTCGGATTAACATCCGTATCCACAGACGGTGTAACCGTAACATCATCAGACGGTACAGGCTCGGTGATTTCCGCAGCATTGCCTATCGCCGTATTGCCGTCTTGAGGTCCGCCTTCACTAATATTAATCCGGGCATTCAGTATCACTGTACCCGTTTGACCAACATTGAGGCTTGTCCCATTTGATAAAAGCTCAATATCGGACACACCATCATAACCGCTATTTGCGTTTCCGGTAGCAAAGCCTGATAGAGCGACATTCGGCGTGTCCTGTAAAACGGCTGGCGCTATGAAAGTGGCCAACGCGTCTTCTAGGCTTAAATCTGTCAGCGTGACATTGCCTGTATTTTCCATCGTAATCGTATAGCTCACATCATAAATAGGCCCGAAACGCTGGCTTTGCTCCGTTACTGTTTTCTCAATAGCCAGACTTGGTAAGACATCAGCCTGTACGGTGACGCTCATAGGGTCAGATATAATGTCACCGCTTTGCGCTGTGGCTATATTGGTAACACTTCCATGATTAAGATCGTCCTGCGTGACGGTATAATCAGCCAAACAGGTCAAGCTATCTCCGCGGGCTAATCCGCCAACAGGCAAGGCCGGACAAATAACATTTGCAATCTTATCATCTGTCACACTGACATCTTGTGTAAGGACGACATTACCGGCATTGGTTACGTCATAAGCATAGGACACAATATCACCAGGATTTGTGAACTCTACAGCTACAGCCCGTTTAACAAAATCAAGAACCGGTACGGCCGTGATATCCACACTCACACTCACAGATGGGGACTGGACGGCTCCGTTGGTGGCCGCCGCGATATTTGTAACGGTTCCGGCATTAATATCTGCCTCGGTAACGACATAGTCCGCCGTACAGATTTCTGATTGGTTCGGGGCGAGATTGCCGCTAAAGCAGACAAAGCTTCCGATCTTGTCATCCGTGACAGACACATCACCTGTCAGCGTGATATTGCCTTCATTGGTAAGGGCGTAGCTATAGGTCAGGGTCTGGCCTAAGCTCGCAAAGCTTGTATCCGGCGAGGTCTTGGCAATAGACAGGCCGGGGGCCGCATCCGCAGGAATGGTCTCAGAGGCAATCGGTGTTGTTATTGTCCCATCTGTGGCTGTCGCAAGATTGGTCACAGAGCCTGCATCCAGATCAGACTGCGTCACAACATAATCCGCCGTACAGCTTATACTCGCATCAGGGGCCAGACCGCCCGTTGGCAAGGCCGGACAGCTCACACTCGCTATCAGATTATCAGAGACCACAATCGGGGCCGTAATCGTCACATTACCCGTATTGGTTACCACATATTCATAGCTGGTAATATCACCCGGGGCTTCAAAGTTAACCACTGTCGCTGTCTTGACCATCTCAAGGCCAGGATTTTGCGTCCCGTCAACCGTAATACGGCTCTCGGGAGAGGTGACTGTCCCGTCACTGGCTGTCGCGACATTGGTCACAGAGCCCGCATCCAGATCAGACTGCGTCACGACATCAGTGCCCGTACAGCTTATACTCGTATTCGGAGCCAGACCGCCCGTTGGCAAGGCCGGACACACCACATTGGTAATGCGGTCATCACTCACCGTCACAGGGTCCGTAATCGTCACATTACCCGTATTGGTAACAAGATAGCTATACTCCAGAACATCCCCGATGACAGCAAAGCCAGTGGTCGATGTAGACTTGGCAAGGCTAAGAGCCGGGGCCTGATCCGCTGGCAGGGTCAGCTCTACAGGGTCAGAATTAGCAGAAGGATGTGTTGCAAAGGCGGCATTGGTCACAGAACCTGCGTCCAGATCAGCCTGTGTGACCACATAGTCCGCCGTACAGCTCTCGGTCTGGTCCGGGGCGAGATTGCCGCTAAAGCAGACAAAGCTTCCGATCTTGTCATCCGTGACA
>CAZHPV010000042.1:0-22095 GCA_964534845.1 uncultured Caulobacterales bacterium | reverse complement strand
GCAGCGCCCCCCCCGCCGCCGCCACCCGCTGCTAGTTTAACGCTGCCCGGGACGATCAATGGCTCTCCGGTAACCGGGGCATTAAGTTTCAGTGAAGGTGACGTGCTCACATTATCAGTAGATGCTGCGGGTTCAGGTTTAACTTCGGCGACCATTGAGCAAACAGCGGGCACCCAGATTGATTTTGGTGCGTTCCAGCAGGGCGGGTTTATCGGTGGGAATAATCTAACCCTGCCTAATGCAGATTTCATGCTTCTCGTTAACGATGTGGAAGGAAACCGGGCAGCGTCTATCGCAACGAGTGATGGACCCATCTTGCTCGATATACCTTTGCCTGCTGTAAATGCGGACATGCCATTTGAGTTTAATGTGACTCTCACGGACGGCACACAAACCGTAAATGAAACGATCACGTTCACCGTCACTGATGATCCCAGCAGTACGGTTGTGACGTTGTCGGGGACTGCAAACGCGATGAGCGGGGCACAAATTATAGTCAGCGATGCGACCGATCCATTAGTACGATCCAGTGACGTCGTGGCGATTGCCGAGACGACGACAGATGCGAACGGGGCTTATACCCTTACATTTGATACCGCGTCTATATCTGGAGATATTCTTGATGTGAGGGCATTTTTGGAAAATGCTAGTCTGGTCTGTCCGGCTACGTCCGGGTGTGGCCCGAATATCGCTTTTGGTGACAGCTTTACCGTTATTGACGGTGTGGCTGATCTGGATGTAGGGGACGGCTCAGGTGTCCAGCCCTTTGATGCCACGATCTCCGCGATTATTAATACGCCTGCTGGTGGTTCGGCAAATCTGGTTAATATTAATGAACTGACCCAATTGACGTCACTTCGTATAATCGCGGCCGCTATAGCTGACAATTCAACAAATGCGATGGGGCAATTTTTATTACGCTCTCAGGATGTTGCGCCGGCCCAAAGCTATGTCGCAAATATATTTGATCTCAATTTTACAGATTTCACGCAATTGAACTTTGTAGATATTACACAAAATATAACCTCCACGAATGAGGATGATATATTGGCTTCGGTTATTGGAGCTGGTATTTTTGAATCAGCGGCGCAAATCGGGCAGGTAAATTTGCAAGATTTTGCGGAGCTTTTTGTCGGTAGCCAGATTCCATTTTTAGGGTTTCCGGCGGCGAGGTTTACACAAGGTGTCGTTACCGATTTTCCGACCACATTGGAAACACTGGTGGACGGTGCCTTGCTTGTCATTGCAACGTCAGGTTCCACAAATGCATCCAATGTGATGACACTCTCAACGGCCCAATCGGCCTTGGAGACGACGTCAGACCTCATTGACGCGGCAACACCGAATGTTGGAATTTTGCCAAATGGCGATTTGCCATAGACCAATAAGCGAGGCCGTATATTTACGGCTCGTGTGATAATTTAGCCTCGGCTTTGGCCGGGGCTTTTTTAATAATAGAAATATTGGGGAGCTCGGAGCGAGACGTCGCCCGAGCAACTTTGCGGATTGTCTGGTATTAATATCGGGATAAGGTGCATGGGCGAGCTCGGGGCGCAATGAGCTCAAACCCATGCAGTAGCTAATTACTTAGCCAAGTAGGGTATCTCTAAAAAAAATCTAAGTGTCCAGTTAAATTTTCAGTAAAATACCCTCAAATTCATCACAATAAATTTATTATATGAGAGCTCATAAAGACTGCTAATAAGCATTTGCAATTTTAAATTTTTTCGCAGCATTTAAACAACCATGACTTGATATCTTCATCGGTTATTCTGGACGAAATTTCATCCCAAATGCGGGCATGATAGGCATTGATATAGTCGATCTCATGATTCTCAAGTAGCGATTTATCGATTAGTTTTTTATGTAACGGCGCGAAGGTGAGGGTCTCGAAACCCATCATAGGACGTTCCCCGCCCACGATATCTTTGGCCTCGGTAACATATTGCAGGTTTTCAATACGGATTCCATACCCTCCTGTTTTATAATAACCTGGCTCATTTGACACTATCATGCCGGGGCGCAGGGCAATATTATTGGGCGCTTTCGAGATACGCTGGGGGCCTTCATGTACGCCGAGGAAAACGCCGACACCATGGCCTGTCCCGTGGTCATAATCCAGACCCTTCTGCCAAAGAGCCATGCGGGCGAGGACGTCTAGATTGCTGCCTGTTGTACCCGCAGGAAAACGGATTTGCGCAAGTGCAATATGTCCCTTTAGAACCAGCGTAAAGCGTTCGCGCATTTCCGCGCTCGGGTCGCCAATAGGTATGGTTCGGGTAACGTCTGTTGTGCCGTCGACATATTGCCCGCCACTATCGATTAAATAAAGGGAGCCTTTTTCCAATTTACGCGTTGTGGCTTTGCTCACGCGGTAATGGACAATAGCCCCGTTTGCGCCAGCACCAGAAATACTCTCAAAGCTGAGATCTTGTAACAGACCCGTTTTGTGTCGACAGGTTTCTAGCATTTGGGCGGCGTCAATTTCGTCATATTCTCCGTTTTGGGCATCCGTATCCAACCAGTACAAGAAATGTATAAGGGCGGCCCCGTCTCGCTTATGGGCCTCAGTTGTGCCAGCTATCTCTGCGGCGTTCTTACAGGCCTTAGGCAGGGCAATCGGATCTTGCGCGGCAATCACATTGGCTCCAATTTCGGCGAGCCTGTCGAAATAATAGGCCGCACTGACATTCGGATCGACCAAGACGGATTTGTCAACAAGGGTTTCAAGTGCGCCTTCTAAATCAGCCTCTTCAAAAGCGCTAACCGCATTTCCGAAATGTTGACGCACGTCGTCCGTGAGTTTTTCGGATTTAATAAACAAATCGACATGCCCGTCATCCTTGATAATCACGGTGGATAGCGCAAGCGGTGTGCACATCACGTCCTTTCCGCGAATATTAAGCAACCAAGCGATAGAGGCTGGCGCGGTAATCAAGGCGGCATCGGCCTGCTTATCCTGTAAAATAGCGGCGATACGGGCGCGTTTTTCACTATGGCTTTGTCCGGCAATATCGAGAGGTTGTATTGTGACGGTGCGCGCTGGCTCGGGGGGGCGGTCCGTCCATGCCAAATCTATCGGGTTTGTGGAAACAGGCCGTAAGGTACCGCCCGCGCTGGTAATGGCAGCTTTTAGGTGTTTTAACGCCGCCGGGCTGTGCAGGCGGGCATCATAGCCAAATATCTGACCGGGTTTGACATGGTCTTTTAGATAGTTCGCTATGCCGTTTTTCTCCAAGCGCCGATAGGCAAACAGCTTGCTATCCACCTGATCTTCCACTTGCAGCGTATAGCGCCCGTCAATGAAAATCGCCGCTTCGTCCAAAGTGACCACCGCAGCTCCCGCTGATCCGGTAAATCCCGTCGCCCACATCAGACGCTCATAACAATCCGGCAGATATTCGTTTTGATACTCGTCCTCATGGGGGATTAAAAATCCGTCCAGAGCCATATCGCCCAAGGATTTGCGCAGTAAAGGCAGATTGCGGCGGCCATATTCCGGCCCGCCCTGAACCTCGAAGTTTTGAAAAAGTGTAAAGGTTTTCATCTCAGCCCTATACGTGAAGCGGTTCGTGATTAGCCTTGCTATCTTAGCGGGGCTAGCCTGACAATTTCTTTCTCGCATTTTTGATGGTTAACGCAGTGTTACCGCCAGCTATGCAATTTTGCATATCTATAGTGGCGCGACTGTATGTTCTCCTCTCACGTGTAAAATGCCATATGGGTTTCATCACAACAGGGTCTGCACTGGGCAGGCCAAAATGGAGAGTGAAATGACTACACAGTTAAACGGAACTGAATTTGTCACTGTAGAAAACCGCAAATTTGCCCCCACATTCGAGGGCGCTCAAGCCCGCCGCGAGTTGGATCTATCAAGTGTCATGGGCCGCCGTCATGCCCGTCGTGCCCGTCGCGCTAACCGCGCTCTCTAGGTAAACTCACCCCCCGGGGTTTCCCTAGAGTCATAATTATTGGCTTTAACCCGGCTTGTGCCGGGTTTTTCTTTTGCTAGAGCTTTCGGCCCACAAGATTGGTCCAGCCTTCAATAGAGGGTTGAGGTACAATATCTAGCCCCGTTTGTATAAAGCGGTCTGCGACGATTTCGGCTTTTTCGTCCAAAATACCCGACAAAATCACATGGCCGTCCTTTGATAGGGCTTGGCTGATATCACCAGCCAAAGCCATAAGTGGCTCAGCCAGAATATTGGCAAAGATAAAATCAAACTGCCGCCCAGCCAGGGCGCTATCGTCAAAACCATCAGCCCGCAATGTCTCTATGCGCTGGCTTACACCATTGATAGTAGCGTTTTCGCGTGTGACTTTAACCGCGTCAGGGTCGATGTCGGTCGCGAGTATTTTGCCTTTATAAAAAGCGGCTGTCGCCTTGATAAAGGCTATGGCTAATATGCCAGCCCCGCATCCTAAATCCAGAGCCGATTGTGGCTGCAGGCCAGAATTTAGGAGATCATCCAGCGCCTTTAGGCAGCCCTTTGTTGTACCGTGATGGCCCGTACCAAAGGCCATGCCAGCTTCTATTTGAATAGGATAGGGAATTGCTTTCGGGATATTGCTCTTATCATGTGCGCCGTGAAGACAGAACGGGCCGATGATAATAGGGGGCAGCCCGCTTTGGCTGCGGGCGACCCAATCTTCATCATCTAATTGCGTAATAAAACTTTCCATTTCTTTGGGGATATCCAGACCTGAGAAACAGGACTGCGCCTGATCATAAGTCTCAAAGAGAGCCTGAATATGCATGCTGTCCGGGCCGTCCTCAAACATGGAAATAGCCAGCGGGTCTGATAGGGGATTTAACGCTTGTGCCTCAAATCCTAATTGATCGCTGAGCTTGAAAATACTCTCGCTGTTTCCGCGGATAAACAGCGCATAGGGGCGTGAGTTCATGACGGGCCAGACGCTATAAGGTTTTGGGCCTGTTTCTCGGCGTTCTTAAGTGCTTTCTCTTTTGCTCTTTCTTTTGCTCTCGCTTTTTTGCGAGCCTTCTTTTGTGCCTTTTCGCGTGCGTCCAGTGCCGCGCGGCATTGCGAAAGGTTCAAGCTCCCGCTACTCGCCCCGCACAAAATATACCGCATAAGCTCTGGTTCTTTTGCATGACCACTATGGGCTTCTTTCGGGTCCACGAAATCACCCACAAGCGGGATAATTTTGTCCGCAAATTCAAGGCGCATATCAATAATCTCAAACCCAATATCTTCGATAATTTTTGCGCGTAAATAGGTATCGAGCGGCGCATTATTGCTTTGATTTGGCCTGATAGAACGCTTCCAAAGTTGCTCGTAAAAGGGGACAAGCTCATAACTTAGAAAATCATTTAGCTCTGACATCGCAATGATTTTCGGTCTGTCTTGATCTGATAGCCTCGCAATAGCAGGCGCTCTTGTATTTGAGATATTACTTAAAGATAAGAGCGGTATTTGATTGGCAAGCATAAAGGTTTCCGAGCCACGGATCATGTCATCATGAATGGTTTCCCGTCCGTCAGATAAAGCTTCTTGCATGACATCGAGTGTAATTTTACTGCCAAGACTTTCTGTTATAAAGGCGAATTTACCGGGCTTAAGATTGCCGTAGCTTGCGCGGTCACACAGAGCGTCATAGCTCACCACACTGCCTTGTTGGGCGAAATTTATTCCGTCGGCATCCAACGCCGCGCTACACATTGCCCCTCTTATGGCTCGTCTGATTTCAACACCCGCCGAGCCAAGATACATGACAGCGTCGCTAATACCGTAATTTATAAAATCGTCTTTTAGGATACGGTTATATTTCCGTCTTAAACCCGCTATCTCTTGGGAACTACCACGGTTGTCATCTTGTCCGACATGGGAGAACTGAATGTCATCCCAAAAAATATTATCCCAAAAAACGCGGTAGATCACAAATTCCGTATCTGTATCGATCTGGAGAGTTTGTTTGTCCATACACACTAATTTATCCAGCTTTAATTGAGAGCCGGGTATAACCGTATCAAACAGGCGGGGTGCGCTACTTTTAATATGGATAAATTCTGGTTGCGCGGCGTCAGGTTCGTATGGGGCTTCTCCGCATGTTGTGCGCACAAGCCCGTCCGCTGCGTCGAGATCATAGGCTTTGGCAATGCCGCCTAAAAAGTCACTGGCAAGTTGCTCTTTGGTTCTGTCCTCTGTCCAGCCAATTCCGTGAAGATACATGATATTTACACGGCGCTTTTGTCCATCAATATTATTGGACAAATTCTCCAGACCTTTAAAACTTCCGGTATTTATTTCGGGGGAGGCCAGTGTATTAATGTGGTGGACTTTAACGCCAGTTGAGGTCGTGCTGGCACAGCCCCCTGACAGTGCGAATGCGAGTAGAAAAACTAATAAGTGAATGTGTCTCATGGGCAATTACTCTTAACAGCGTTCCACAAAGCCGTCTAAAACCTTTTTTTGCCCCGCTTTTTCAAAATTGACTGTCAGCTTTGTTCCATCAGCTGCCTCGATAGACCCATAGCCGAATTTCTGGTGAAATATGCGTTCGCCTACTTTGAAGGATGATGTTTGAGGGGCTGACTTTTTACGTCTAGCCCGTCCGTCTATTTGCGTAAACCCCCGTGAAGTCTGCGCCTTGGACGTATAAGCCGCCTCGCGGTTTTTCTGAAAACGCTGCCAGCCGGGCGAACGGGGTGTTCGCTGGGATGCGCTATCGTCGAAACTATCAGCAAATCCCTTCATACTGGCAGAACCGAAACGGTTCTGGTCATAATAGCCTGTTTCGGATTGAGCCTCGACATGTTGGATAGGTAATTCGTCGATAAAACGAGAGGGTAGGGAGGATTGCCATGACCCGTAAACTTGCCGATTGGCAGCAAAATAAATCCGGGCCTGCTCGCGTGCTCGTGTTATCCCTACATAGGCCAGACGGCGTTCCTCTTCCAATCCTGATAGGCCGTTCTCGTCGAGCGATTTTTGACTTGGGAAGACCCCTTCTTCCCATCCCGGCAGAAACACTAAAGGGAATTCCAGACCTTTGGCCGAATGCAATGTCATAAGGCTGATCTCGTCTTCTTGCGGCCCACGTTCAACATCAAGCACAAGTGAAACATGCTCCATATAGGCTTCCAGCGTATCGAATTCGCCCATCGCCTGTATCAGTTCTTTGAGGTTCTCAAGTCGGCCTGCTGATTTCGCGTCCTTATTGTCGCGCCACATTTGAGTATAGCCTGACTCGTCTAAAATACGTTCGGCCATGGCGGTGTGTATCAAGTCCTGACTATCTCGCCGCCAGCGATCAATATCCATTATAAAGGCTTTGAGCGACGAGCGAGCCTTGCCGCGAATTTCGTCGGTTTTGACAAGCTCGCGTGTAGCCGTTTCCAGACTGACCCCCATTGACCGGGCCGCGAGTTGAAGTTTTTGCACGGAGGTGGCGCCAATACCGCGCTTGGGTACATTGACAATGCGTTCAAAGGCAAGATCATCCGTATCGGATTTTAAAACGCGTAAATAGGCATGCGCGTCTCGGATTTCAGCCCGTTCAAAAAAGCGCGGCCCGCCAATAACACGGTATGGCAGTCCCAGCGCGATAAAGCGTTCTTCAAAACTGCGCATTTGGCGTGAGGCGCGCACCAGAATTGCGACGTCGTTATAGCGCCTACCGTGGGAGCGCCAATTTTCGATTTCGCCGGAAATAAGACGGGCTTCGGCCGGGGCATCCCACACGCCTGTCACTTTGACTTTTTCTCCGCCATCAATATCGGTCCAGAGCGTTTTACCAAGCCTGTCCTGATTTGACGAAATCAGTCCGGAGGCCGCCCCGAGTATATGGGCGGTTGAGCGGTAATTGCGTTCCAGCTTAACAACCTTGGCGCCGGGAAAGTCGGTTTCAAAGCGTAAAATATTATCTACCTCGGCCCCGCGCCAACCATAAATCGATTGATCATCATCTCCGACAACGCACAGGTTCTGTAATCCCGTATTACCCGTATTTTGAGCGAGTAATCTTAGCCATAAATATTGGCAGACATTTGTATCCTGATATTCGTCTACAAGAATGTAGCGAAACTTTTGGTGATATGTCTTCAAGATATCAGGGTGCTCTGTAAACAGGGTTATATTGTGTAAGAGAAGATCGCCAAAATCACAGGCGTTCAATGTCATGAGACGGTCTTGATAAATTTTATAAAGCTCGGCGCCTTTACCGTCCGCAAATTTAAAAGCCTCATTGGTCGAGACTTTCTCGGGTGTAAGGCCTTTATTTTTCCAGCTATCTATAAGTGAGGCTAGGTAGCGGGCCGTCCAGCGTTTCTCGTCTATCCCGGCGGTATTTATGACCTGTTTTAAGAGACGTATCTGGTCGTCCGTATCCAATATTGTGAAGCTGGATTTAAGCCCAAGTAATTCGGCGTGAATACGTAATATTTTAGCGGCGATAGAATGGAATGTCCCAAGCCATGGTAGGCCTTCAACGGCTTGGCCAATAAGCTCGCCAACTCTTTCGCGCATTTCTCGCGCGGCCTTATTGGTAAAGGTTACGGATAATATCTGGGACGGATAGGCCATACCCTGTGTCAAAATATGCGCCAGCCTACAGGTGAGAACGCGGGTTTTACCCGTGCCCGCGCCGGCTAGAACCAGAACCGGCCCTTCGATTGCCAGAACGGCGTCCTTTTGCTCGGGGTTGAGCCCGGTCAAATAGCTTTCGGCTGCGTCTCCGTCTTGTCCCGGAGCGGGTCTGGCCAAGGGCATAGCCTGCGCAGACAGGGAAGTGTTTCCATTAGCCTGCGGGCGCGGGGGTGCGGGCCTGAAAGAATCAGCGGGATTAGACATGGTCGGAACATATGTGAAACATAGCGTTTTGGCTATAGGGTGATTTGCTTGGCATTGGCAATAATAAGGACAATGGACTTGAAGGGATTGATGTGTTTGAAATTTGCGAAAAGTGCTTGGTTATGCTAGGCGTTAATCCATGCTTCGCGTCTTTCTTACATTACCGTTATGCTTGGGGTTTTTCCTTACTGCGCAGGCGCAGACTGTGTCACAAGGTTCAACCTTGTCTCCTTCTGAGGCGGACAAATCGGAGGTTTCAGAGCCTCAGAGTTTAACGGACAAGCCCGCCAGAAGCGGAGATGACAAAGATAGCGCAAAATCTGAATCGGAAAATAGCAAATCCGAAAAGATTGAGACGCCCTCGTCAGCGCAGGATTTGGATGATTACTTTTCCGCGGCAGAGGATGAAGCTATTTTAGGCTCTCTGTGCACGCCGCCGGAAGACCCGACAGTCTGAAAACCCGAAAATCACTTCAAAATAATAGCCCGCTTCATCTAACCTGATCCAGATTGCGGCGCATTTGAATTTTGTACGGTGCCTAAGGCCCAGACGCGCAAATATGAAGCAAGGTTTTTTCTGGATTTCTCTGCAATTCTGCGATCATCCAAAGCGGCGATAAAGCTGGCAAAAGAGACGTCTTTGTCAGCCAGGTTACCGTCGATCACGGCCCAGAACTCTGTCTCAAGGGCGATTGAGGTGCGGTGTCCATGTAAGGAAATTGAGCGTTTTTCCATATTACGCCAGCTAATCCTTATTCGGGCTAGCAGAGGACTCAGCATCCTTTATTCTATGGGCGTCGACGGTCTTGCGTGCTTTTGTCTTTTGAGAGTCGTCGGCAATTTTTTGGGCTTTTGTACGTCCAAATTTGACCCTGTTTTCTTGGGCTTGCGCCTCTTTCTTGGCGCGTGCGATAGCTTTTTTGGCTTTGCCGAATTTTATAATGTTGGAGGGTTCGGCCATAGCGACTTGCTGGCTAACGCGGCTTAATCATAAGCTCTGGCCTTACGACTTTATCAAATTCGGCGGCAGAGACAAAGCCGAGCTTTACGGCTTCCTCGCGCAGTGTTGTTCCGTTTGCGTGGGCTGTTTTGGCGACCTTTGTGGCATTGTCATACCCGATAGTAGGGGCCAGCGCAGTAACCAGCATAAGGGAACGGGAAAGCAGGTCCGCAATCCTGTCTTCATTGGCTGTAATCCCCACAACACATTTATCCGTAAACGCCATCACGCTATCTGACATGATTTTGATGGATTGGAGCATATTATAGGCCATAACGGGTTTATAGACATTGAGCTCGAAATGGCCTTGTGAACCAGCCATGCTCATTGTCGTGTGATTGCCCATAACTTGCGTGCAGACCATTGTAATCGCTTCGCATTGTGTGGGGTTAACTTTGCCGGGCATGATGGAGGAGCCCGGTTCATTGGCCGGTAGAGAAATTTCACCCAGACCAGAGCGGGGGCCGGACCCTAAAAAGCGAATATCATTTGCGATCTTAAACAGACTTACGGCGACTGTATTGATAGCGCCGTGCGCGGAGACATAGGCATCATGCGCGGCAAGGGCTTCGAACTTATTTGCGGCAGACCGAAAGGGAAGCTTGGTGTATTTTGCCACTTCGGCGGCAAAGGCGCCTGCAAATCCGGGCTTGCTATTTAAACCTGTTCCAACGGCCGTCCCGCCCTGAGCAAGCGCATAGAGCTCCTTTTGGCCATTTTTAATGCGGTTAATGCCTTTGGCAATTTGGGTTGCGTAACCCGAAAATTCCTGACCCAGCGTTATCGGTGTTGCATCCTGTGTATGGGTACGGCCGATTTTAATGATGGATTTAAACGCCTTGGATTTTTTATCTAATGCACTGTGGAGATGCTCCAAAGCCGGAATGAGAGAGTGATAGATTTCTTCGGCTGCAGAAATATGCATGGCTGTCGGAAATGTATCATTTGAGCTTTGCGAACGATTAACATGATCATTGGGGTGGACGGGGTCTTTCGAACCAATTTTGCCGCCTAAAATTTCTATAGCGCGGTTTGCAATGACCTCATTTGCGTTCATATTGGATTGTGTGCCCGAGCCTGTCTGCCAGACCGAAAGCGGAAAATTATCGTCTAGCTTGCCTTCGGCCACGTCTTTGGCAGCCTTGGCAATAGCATTCGCCCGGCGGGTATCCAGATTTTTAAGTTGCTTATTGGCCAAAGCAGCAGAGCGTTTCACAATGCCAAGAGCGCGAATAAGGGCAGGGGGCATGGTTTCCGAGCCGATAGGAAAATTAATCAGACTTCTGGCGGTCTGGGCGCCGTAATATTTATTAGCAGGGACTTTAAGAGGGCCAAAGCTATCGGTTTCGGTGCGCATTTTAGTCATAATAATTACTCTTTAAATATTCGGTATAATTACTCTTTAACATTCAGTCGTGCAGCGAAAATGAGCGATGAATTTCTAAAGGATGGCTTGCGCCATTATTTCTTTCGAAAGGCATCAAGGCTCACGACCTTTTCTTCGGTCTTAACTTCTTTTTCCTCGCTTGCTGTTTTGCTTTTCGTCTTGGTCGTTTTCTTTGTCGGCTTTTTCGCTTTTTTTGCGGGTTTCGCTTTGTCGTTCTCCGGGCTCGGGTTTAGTTGAGCCAATGCGGGAGCCGCGGGCTCCATTTCCTGCGGGAGATCAAACTGTAGGACAAATCCGACACTGGGATCATGAAAACGCGATATGGCTGTATAGGGTACTTTTAAATATTTCGGTACGCCGCCAAATTTTAACGTGACCTCAAAGTGATCAGTATTTGCGACAAGGTCCCAATATTGATGCTCGAGTACAATGGTGATTTCTTCAGGATATTTCTTGGCGAGATTTTCGTCAATTTCAACATCAGGATAACGCGTTAAAAACGTGATGTAAAAATGGTGCGCCCCTGGTAAGCCGTCTTCACGTATGACACGCCGGATGGCATCTCTGACAACGCCCCGTAAGGCGAGCTGCGTCATTTTTTCGTAATTCATTAAATCCTGGCTCATGGCCAACACCCTAAATTACTCTCAAGCCGCGTCAATACTCTATTCTATGTATTTTTCGTCAGGCCTTAAATCCAAGTCCATTTTTATGTAAATCAAGTCCATTTTTCGTAAATTGTGTATTACCCACAGGCTGTTTTTGTTTTAGATTGGAATAGATGAGCGACGCGGCAACACATCGGCCTAATAAGCTGTTTTATCCACCCCATGCTAAACCTTTAAGCGGGACCGAGCGATTACCCTATGTCATTTGGAAACTTATGCGCAATCCGATCGAAGGGTTTGGACCCCTTTCCTATAGGCAGTCCATTGCATCAATAAAGGTTATGGGGATCAGAATGCATGTCATAACAGGACCGGACGGCATGCAATCGATTCTCAACACCCATTTTGATAAATTTTCCAAAGCGCCCATTGATGCCCGTATTCTAGGGCCGGCAACCAAGGAAGGCCTTTTATCTGTTCATGGGGATCAATGGCGCCGCCAGAGACGGGCCGTTGCGCCTATTTTCGCGCAACGCCATATGTTGGATCTCGCACCGTCTATTAACGCAGTTTTGCAAAACTTCAAACGCAAGCTGGATTTAAAACCTGATGTCGAGCTGAATGCGGCAATGGCAGATGTGACATTTGATGTTCTCGCCAAATGCCTTTTGGGTGATCCAAAGGGGCTGGACCGAGAACGCCTGAAAAAAGCAACGCGCCGTGTCGTGACATCTGCTGGAACCTTACGGCCTGACGACATGCTGCCCTTGCCTCGTAACATCCCAAGACCCATTGGCCCGGTAGGGCGCGCGGCTTTACGCTCTTTGAAAGCCGCAGCGGAGGATTTATTAAAGCGAAGGGAGGGCGAAAATTTGAGTGATTTGGCCCGCGATGATTTAGTCGGGCTTTTAACTACGGCAATTGATCCGAAAACCGGTCGCAAGCTAAGCCATTCGGAGCGCCGGGATAATCTTATAGGTTTTTTTATTGCCGGGCACGAGACGACCGCCCTTACATTAACATGGGCGCTATATTTAGTGGGGTCGCACCCGCCAACGGCGCAAAGAGTGCGCCAAGAAGTTTTGGAGATATGCGGCGAGGGGGATATTTCCTATGACAACATCAAGTCGCTTGTGTTTACCCGTGCTGTTATCGACGAGACAATGCGTTTGTTTCCGCCCGCGCCTATTTTGAACCGTGAATGCCAGAGCGATTGTGAAATTTTGGGACGGGAGATCAAGAAGGGCGATATCCTTCTATTATGTTCATATGTCATGCACCGGCGCGAGACATATTGGCCTAATCCTCTAGCGTTTGATCCGGACAGATTTATGGACGCCCCCGAATTGCGCAGCAAATCAGCGCCCTTTATGCCATTTGGCGCAGGGCCGCGCATTTGCGTTGGCGCCAGTTTTGCCTTGATGGAGGCGGTGATCGTTTTGGCGACCCTTGTGCGGGATTACGATATCCAGATACCGAAGAGCTGTTATCCACGTCCACTCATGACAGTGACACTTCGGCCTGAAGGCGGTATTAATGCCAGACTGGAACGCGTTTAAGTCCCTTTTTCAGCTATGATATTACCGTAGTGATCTGTTAAAACATAAATAGAAGTACAGGGTTTCTGTTGCCAGCTACCCTGCGAAGCCCGCCTAACCGTCTGAAGGGTTAGGAGTTAAAAGCGAATCATTCCGCACTGCTAAGCAGCGAGGGCAAATTCTTCAGTAGAATTGTCATTTGCAATTACTGTAATCGGGCATTTAACGATACCCATCCGGACGAAAGCTAACATCTTTACACGTCTGTCGATCCTATTTCGGCCCCAATATAAACACAAAGGATTTGAAAGCTTTGTGCTTATGGTGGAGCCGCCGGGTACCGCCCCCGGGTCCAGTCCGCTTATTACATGCGCGTTTATCGTCATAGCTGGATAACCAGCGCGACATTTATACAACATTAGCGTGAGAAAAGGAAGTAAAACTGTCGTAAAGCTTTACTTTTGTGATAATATTCAGTTATTGTTCAGCCTCTGGACGAGAGTAGAGAGGGAAGTGAGTCATATCAGAGGTTTAGGATTAGATAGTTTTTTGAATTTATCCTGATTTTATTCACTTTTTAGCAGTTTTACTGTTTACTTTTACTCGTTATTTGGAGTAAGAGACGTCAATATTGGACAAAAAGTGGGCTTTTGGCCTCTAACTGGAGATTAAAATGAAAACCAAAGCGTTATTAATCGCGGCTGCTAGCCTTGCATTCACTGCAAGCCCGTCATTCGCTCAAACTGGATTGTGCGACAATGAGTACATTTCAGACATCATATACTTCAATTTTGATGCGCCTCAGACAGCTGAAACCCAGGCCAAACTTCAAAATATCGTCAATCGGGCGAATTCCTGTTCGCTACGCAACATCGACGTTGTGTGTCACACAGACACGACAGGGTCAGCCGTTTACAACCAAGGCTTGTCCGAGAGACGCGCTGCTCACGTTCGTAATGAACTTATCGGTTTTGGTATAAGTGGTTCGCAAATCACATCTTCTGGACGCGGCGAAACAGAATTATTCGTTCCAACTGCAGATGGTGTTAAAGAGGCTTTGAACCGTCGTTGTGAAATTAGAACTCAGATAGATGCCGTTGTTTATCAGCAACAGACTGTCGTTGAAACCTATGAGCAGCCAGTATATGAGACAGTGACACAAACTGTTGAGCCATCTCCGGTCGAAACATATGTTCAGCAAGAAACATATGTCGCGCCGACTACAACTTATCAACCGGCACCATCTTACACGCCGTCTCCGGCTCCGACACCGGCTCCGGCTCCGGCTCCGGCTCCTACACCACCACCACCACCGATCGCAGCGCCTTCTGGCGGCGGATTTGGCGGATTTGGCGGTGTTGTACCAATCATTGGTGCGGCCATCGGTGCAGGCGCTATCATCGCAATCGTCGCGGATGACGATGACGACGATGATGCTCCAGCTAGCCCATAATTCAGATCGCTAGATCAAAGTTTTAAGAAACCACGCCAAAGCGGCGTGGTTTTTTTATGTGTTTTATTTGTATTCATCATAGCCTTTTGGCTCAGCCAGATGGTATGCTAGGCATGACTAATGTAATTGATGGATTTTTGGCGTCAGCGTTAAATATCTATCATTACCCTATAGAGAAAAGCGCCATATATTCGTAACGCCGTTTCAACGCAGATTGTTAAAACATATATTTTTAAGAGGCTTATTCTGACGACTGACATAAATAAGATAATGGGGTGGTTAGAAAATCTTGTTGGATTTGATACGCAAAATGGGACAGGTGACGAAATTGCCTGTCTGCGATATCTGGAAAATGCTCTGAAGGCTTACCGTCCTGATCGCTTGATTTTAGAGACCGTTTCGCGTTCGCGCGGTAAAATGGATAGCGGCTATGTTTTAGCCAGCTGGGGACAGCCCAAAGTCTTGCTAAATGTGCATATTGATACTGTGCCTGTAGCGGATGGCTGGCGCACGGACCCGCATAAAGTCGTTTTAAAAGAAGGTAAGGCCTATGGGTTAGGCACAAGTGATATTAAGGGGGCGGCGGCTTGCATATTGGCCTGTCTTGACACGGTCCAAGCCAAGGATGTCGCCGTGCTGTTTTCCGGGGATGAGGAGCATGGCAGTGAAGTCATGCCGGTTGTGATAAAGTCGGGGCATATAGACGGTATTAAACGCGCCATTATATGTGAACCGACTTCGGCCCTGCCGGGGAAACGCCACCGCGGTATGTTGGCGTTTTCGACCGCGTTTTCTGGAAAAGGAGGGCATTCCTCTCTGGCAGATGTTACCGAGCGCCCTTATCTTGACCTCGCACGCTTCGCCGCAAGGCTCGGGGATTACGGGGATGCGCATAAAGATTTTGGCGAGCCACCCTATAAGGGTCTTTGCTTTAATATAGGTCATATTACGGGCGACGGGGCCTATAATGTTATACCGACAACGGCCAAGCTTAGCTTTTCCATGCGTCCGCCGCCCGGAGATGATGTACAAGCCCGCAGGCGTGATATTTACGCCATATTTGAAGACCTCGATTTGGCTGCTCGCTCAGATAATGGGCTGGATACTCTTGTAGAGCTTGAGCCTTTTGAAACCCGTAATATAAATGCTCTTGCCCCTTATTTTCCAGGACATAAGCCCGTAGATTTACCTTATTGGACCGAAGCGGCGCTGCTGAGTGAGGCGGGTGTGAACGCCGTAGTCTTAGGACCCGGAGATGTCGATCAGGCCCATAAACCCAATGAATTTGTATCGACTTCACAATTAATCGACGCCGCCAAAATATATAAAAGGGCTCTATCAGGCGAGGTGCAGGGGTGAGCAAGCCGAGCGTGAGAGATACAGTTCTACGCAGCTTGTCCGCCGTAGGCGCTACGCATGAGGCAAAATATTATGCCGACCTGTTTGCATCCCAAGATCCAGAACGGTTTGCGTTTATTGTCCTTGATCCGCGCTGCCTAAAAAACCCGCTTCTGGAAGCCTTGATCAGTAATTTGTTGATTTTATCGGAGTTAAAACTATTTCCGATTTTGCTGATAGGCGCGATAGATGATGACCGAACCAAAGTAAAATTTCTGGCCCGCCGTTTGGTCAAAGAATTGGACGGCGTGTCCATTCGCACGACCAAGCTTGATACCGCTAGCTATGGTTTGCTTCCCGAAATTCGCAAATCCACCCGATCGGGTGTTTTGCCTATCTTGGAAATGATAGATCGGCGAAAGCCCATGCCGCTAAGTAAGCTGATAACGGAAATTAAACCCAATAAAGTTATATTCTTACAGCCTTCAGGTGGATTGTCCGTAAACGGGCAACGGATAGGTGTGGTGAAAATAGAAAATATGGGTGAAAGTTATAATGCGGACGATCTTAGTTTGGCGCAAAGTCGGTTTGTAAATATCGTGCGACAATTGACAGATAAAAAGACCGTATCTGGTCAGGATAAACGCGCCTACATTATAGCCTCGCCGCTTAATTTATTGGGTGAGTTATTCACGACACGAGGTTCTGGTACCATGTTTAGGCATGGGGCGAAAATGGTCGATGTCAAGGATTTCACCGTCTTGGATACCCAGCGTTTAAAGGCTTCTATAGAAGGGGCCTTTGATAAACCCTTGCGGGACGGATTTTTCGAAATTGTACCGGAATATGCTTTTATCGAGGCCGATTATCGCGGAGGCGCGATTTTTACCGGATTGGCCGGTTTGCCCTATCTATCCAAGTTCTGGGTAACGCAGGAAGCGCGCGGTGAAGGCATAGCGCGGGATATTTGGGAACATATGTGTCAAACTGTGCCCGCCTTTTTCTGGCGCTCGCGTATGGGTAACCCGTTTAACGATTGGTATATGCGCCATTGCGATGGCATGCAGGTGAGTGGGGAGTGGCGTGTCTTCTGGATGGGACTCTCTGCCCCGGAGGTGCCGAGCGCTATTTTAGCCGCTGCCAGCGCCCCGGATGACTTTACAAGTCAGGGAATATAACGGCATAGATATTGCCTTAAAACCAGCCAACCGAGAATACCATGCTTCACATTAGTTCAGCCTTTGATAGCGGGAATATCATTGTCCATCAGGCGGACACGCCTGCCAATATTCGTTTATCTATCGCTAAGGATAGGGACTCAGGTTTTTTCCAATGGTTTCATTTTCGCCTAACGGGCGCAAAAGACGAGGCCTGCCATTTCACCTTGGAAAATGCTGGTGAAGCTGCGTTTAAAGGGGGATGGAAAGATTACAAAGTTTGCGTGAGTTATGACCGCGAGACATGGTTTCGCCTTGCCACGAATTATGTAAATGGTCAGCTCAGCTGGCAACATACCCCTGAATTTGAGAGCGTTTATTACGCTTATTTCGCGCCGTATAGTCTGGAGCGTCACGCGGGTTTAATCGCAGAATGCTTGCATCATGACGCGGTTTCATTGCGGGTATTAGGCCAGACTATAAATGGGCGAGATATGGACTGCCTTTCCATAGGGTCTGGCGAGACGGTTATGTGGGTTATCGGGCGTCAACATCCTGGCGAAACACAAGCATCGTGGTGGATGGAAGGATTTTTATCTCGCTTGATGGATAATAATGATCCCGTCGCGCGGCGCTTGCGTGAAAAGGGGCGTTTTCATATTGTTCCAAATATGAACCCCGACGGGAGCTTTGAAGGCCATTTGCGCACTAATTATGCTGGCTCTAATTTGAACAGGGAATGGAACAAGGCGTCCTTGCAGTCATCGCCAGAAGTCTATCACGTCTTGGCCGCAATGAAAATTGACCCGCCCCATATGTGTCTGGATGTTCACGGCGATGAAAGCCTGCCTTATAATTTCATTGCGGGGGCTGAGGGTATACCGGATTACACCGAAAAACAGGCCCGCAATCTCGCTGAGTTTCTAACGGCCTATAAAGTGGCATCGCCGGATTTTCAGACTGAGGTGGGGTATCCGAAGACGCCAAAGGGGAAGGCGAACATGTCCTATTGCACAAATTATACA
This sequence comes from uncultured Caulobacterales bacterium, assembly GCA_964534845.1. Classification (GTDB taxonomy): domain Bacteria; phylum Pseudomonadota; class Alphaproteobacteria; order Caulobacterales; family Maricaulaceae; genus CALCKU01. The sequence goes on along the minus strand of CAZHPV010000042.1, from coordinate 3,779 downwards.
GCCCATGCCTTTGATTGTCTGGCCATGACATTGGAAATGCCCTTTAAAGATAATGCCAATATGCCTGACCCCGAATTTGGCTGGTCGCCAGAGCGCTGCGCGAATTTGGGGGCGGCCTCATTGGACGCGATGTTGGCTGTGATCGATAGGCTCTAAATCTGCGCCTTGTGGATAAGGACCGCCTGCATATTCCCGAATCAGCAAAAATAGGCTAGCGGAGTAATATGCAACAATATCTCGACCTACTTTCTCATGTTATGGAAACGGGAATTGACCGCCTTGACCGTACAGGGACGGGAACACGGGGTGTATTTGGCTATCAAATGCGCTTTGACTTAGCAGATGGCTTTCCCATGGTGACAACAAAAAAACTGCACCGAAAATCGATTGTTCATGAGCTGATTTGGTTTCTCGCCGGTGATACAAATATTGGATATTTAAAAGAAAATGGCGTGCGTATCTGGGATGAATGGGCGGACCCCAGTGGTGATCTTGGTCCGGTCTATGGCAAGCAGTGGCGGCGTTGGGAAGCCCCGCCGGATGAAAGAGGCAATGTAAGAATTATAGATCAGGTGTCCAAAGTTGTGGAGGCCATTAAAACCAACCCTTATTCGCGTCGCCATATTGTTTCGGCTTGGAACCCGGCTGATGTTGACGAAATGGCTCTCCCGCCATGTCATTGCCTTTTTCAATTCCACGTCACACCTGTAAAGGGTGGCCGGGGGCGTTTAAACTGCCAGCTTTATCAACGCAGCGCGGATATTTTTCTGGGCGTGCCGTTCAATATTGCAAGCTATGCCTTGCTGACCGAAATGATGGCACAGGTCTGCGACCTGGAAGCAGGTGAATTTATTCACAGTTTTGGGGACGCGCATATTTATAGCAATCACTTCGAGCAAGTTACGGAGCAATTACAACGCGCGCCAAAACCTTTGCCGCGCCTTAAGCTTAATAAAGATGTCCGCTCGCTCTATGATTTCCGATATGAGGATATAAAAATTGTCGGCTATAAATCCCATCCCCATATTGCAGGTAAGGTTGCTGTTTAAGCACCACAGTTACTCGATATTCTCCCTCCAATTCTGAATACAGGGTTTGCATAATTAGTTTGGGACAAATACGGGGATTACAGCTAAGCAAAAGAGCCAGTAAGTTTGGAGTTCTTGATGTCGTTACCTAAATCCTATTTAACCATGCAATCGACTATAGGTGCAGACGCGCAGTTGCGCTTGGAACTCGTCGAAGCCCCGCTTCCTGTCCCAAAAGAAAATGAAGTTTTGATACGTGTCGAGGCCACACCTATTAACCCGTCAGATCACGGTGTTATGTTTGGGTGGACAGATATGTCCAAGGCCAGCTCATCGGGCAAAGGAGCTTCTACGGTATTGACGGCGCCTGTCTCTGCGCACGGTATGGGCGTCATGAAAGCCCGGATCGGGCAGGCCTTGCCCGTCGGAAATGAAGGAGCAGGCACTGTGGTTGCTGCGGGCTCGGATAAAACGGCGCAAGCCTTGATCGGGAAAATTGTCGCTGGGCTGGGTGGTGGCATGTATGCGCAATATAGATGTTTGCCAGCGCTTATGTGTCTGCCTTTACTTGATGGCCATACCGCCAAGGACGGTGCGTCGAGTTTCGTAAACCCGTTAACGGCTTTGTCCATGATTGAGACTATGAAAATGGAAGGCCATAGCGCTTTGGTGCATACAGCCGCAGCGTCCAATTTGGGCCAAATGCTTAACCGCATTTGTCAAGCTGACGGTGTTGCGCTTGTAAATATTGTGCGCCGCAAATCTCAGGCGGATTTACTCAAAAAGCTTGGCGCGAAATATGTTTGTAATAGTTCGGATGCTGATTTCATGGCTCAACTTACTGACGCAATTCATGCGACGGGTGCCACTCTGGCGTTTGATGCCACAGGCGGCGGCGAGCTAGCCTCGAATATTTTACAAGCGATGGAGGCGGCGGCTGCGCGTACGCCGGGAGCCTATAGTATTTACGGGTCTATCCATCATAAACAAGTCTATCTCTACGGTAGTTTGGATATGTCTCCTACAGTCTTAAGCCGGGGCTATGGCATGGCTTGGGGTGTCGGGGGCTGGTTGCTACCAAATTTTCTGGCCAAGGCTGGAATGGAGGTCGGCATGCGATTGCGTATGCGGGTTGCACAGGAGTTGAAAACAACATTCGCAAGTCACTATACGGATGAGATTTCGCTCTCTGAGGCGTTAAATGCGGATGTGGTTGCACGGTATAATGCCAAGGTTACGGGTGAGAAATTTCTGCTTTGTCCGCAAATGGCGCTTTAGGCGTCACGTATTGGTGGCTGAAGGTTCGGCAGGGACTTCCATATATTTGCGAATAAGCCACCAGACAACGAAAGCCCCGGCCATTTTCCCGCCTATACTCATGATTATATTAGCCGCGGAAAACTGACCATCGCGTATAAAACTGGCCCCGAATAAAAAAGCTGTGGTATCAATCGGGGCGGCAATGGCCGAGGATAGCAAGACACGTGTCGAGAGCTTGTATTTGGTGAAGGTAAACATAGCATAGTCGACAAGTTCGGAAATCAGGAAGGCAGCCCCGCTAGCCAGAGCGAGTTCAGCCCCGCTGGTTACAAAAGTTAAACCCAAAGCAATCATCATGGCAATTAAGACCTCATGACCGATTTCTCGCTGTGCAAAATCCCTAACAACAAGAACCAGACCTGTAACGACGGTAACCGGATTAAACGCCCATTTCGCAAGGCCCGGTATTTCCACCATTGGAGCCCATGTGAAACTCCAATTGATAAAGGGAATTAAGAGGATGTAGACCAGTGTATATTTTATATATCGTAAGCTTGTGCGGGGCGCTGGGCGCGGATTGTGTGATTTTTTTCCATTTGCTGACATAAGCTGACTATACCCGCCGTGTCTTCATGTGTAACCCATATTTTATGGAAACGAATCTTGTGAACTATCCATCCTTGTCTCTTATAGTGGCGAAATCCCGCAACGGGGTCATTGGCCGGGATGGGGATTTGCCTTGGCGTCTTTCATCTGATCTGAAATTTTTCAAAAACACGACTATGGGCAAGCCGGTGATGATGGGGCGCGTGACATGGGAAAGCTTGCCCTTTGCCTTACCCGGGCGGCCAAACCTCGTTTTAACACGTAACCCGGACTATAAAGCCCGCAAGGCCGAAATCTTTACCGATATGAAGGCTATGATCGGACGGGGCTATGAATTGGCGGGCGAGATGGGTGTCGATGAGATCATGCTGATCGGCGGGGCGAAAATATATGCGAGGCTCATGCCTCTTTGTGACCGCCTCTATGTTACGGAAGTAGACGCCATGATTGAAGGCGACGCGCATTTCCCTGCGATTTTTAAAGATGAATGGCGTGAAGTTTCAATGCAAGAACAGCCCAAAGGCCCTAAAGATGACTACGCCTTTACAATTCGGCTTTATGAACGCCGTTAAAAATGTAAACATGAGTGCGCTTGGTCAATGATTCCCGAAATCGACTGATTAAATTAGTGGCTAGGCCTTGATATGAACGTATTGGGCGTCCACATATAGGCAAAGATATTTAGCTGAGTTACGCAGCCTTAGAGGAAAGCAAATGTCAGACAAGAAAAGCCCTTGGGGCAATAATGGCGGTAAGCGACCAAAGGGAGGAAAGAGCCCTTGGGGTAGTGGTGGCCGTCCCGATAGAAATAAACCACGCCCCGGAGAAGCGTCTCCCGATCTGGAAAATGTGATTGAAGGCTTTAAATCCCGCGTACGCTCAGGC